>JBHHXH010000004.1:0-61882 GCA_046756925.1 Nitrospiria bacterium | reverse complement strand
CGGCAATACTTTTTCTTTTTGAAGGAAGCGAAGCGCCAAAACGAACAAACGGTGGACATGGTGGCAAAGGCGCTTAACCGATTCGAGGTTTATACGAAGTTCCGCGACTTCAAGAGATTTCATTTTGAGCAGGCGATTGCATTCAAGCATTACCTTGCCGAACAGAAAAACAAAAAAACCGGAGAAAAATTGAGCAAGGCGACTCTGAATTCAACGCTGAGCAATCTGAAAAAATTTTTCCAGTGGCTATCGGGCCAACCAGGGTATAAATCCCGAATTCACTATGGCAATGCAGACTATTTTAATATTTCTGAGAAGGAAATGCGTGTAGCGACGGCCCGCCGTGAAAAGAAGGCTCCTACCCTGGAGCAAGTTAAACACGCCATTTCGAAGATGCCGGTCGATACCGATATCGAACGACGCAATCGCGCTCTCATTGCTTTCACGCTTCTTACAGGAGCACGGGATAGCGCTATTGCCTCGATGAAGCTGAAACACGTAGATTTACCAGACGGGAAGGTTGAGCAGGATGCTCGCGAGGTGAAAACAAAATTCAGCAAGACCTTCACGACCTTCTTTTTCCCAGTCGGAAATGAAATTCGTGAAATCGTTGCCAATTGGGTAAGGTATTTGCGTGAAGAAAAACTTTGGGGAAATGACGACCCGCTTTTTCCTGCCACGCTGGTGCAGGCGGGAATCCATTATTGATGTTGAGACTGCCCAGAAAAGTACAGAACCTGAAAATGGTATAGTCCCGGAGATGTTGGCGGCCTATGGTATTGATAGTCGGTCATCTCTTCTCCGGTTTCTCCTAAAAATGGATTACGATGAACTTACTCTTGTCACTTGTGATGCCTGGAAACGAAATTGCGGCGGCGTTCCGAGAAATTCGTTTGTCATCGTCCGGCTCAATGAAAAAGCAGCCGCATTCAAGCCTTCAAATTCACGATCTTTTCTTATCCTGGCGCGGATCCGGGAAACGGCCATGACGCCTGTTGCAGCAGATATTCAAAGCACGATTTTTTCAGATCCACAAGGTACAAGCTGCCATTGACCCGCTGACGAATGCCGAATTACAGTGGGGTGCTCTCAAAGCGGACATTCTCGGTACATACTATGACAGCCCAGAACAAAAGATTGCTTTCGGAAACGACATCGACAGTTTCGTGCCCCCTCACTTTTACGAGATCTACGTACCTAAGCGTAAACATCTCGAAGTACTCATCAACTGCTTTGTTGCAGAGAAAAATCCAGTCCAGATTGGTCGCCTTCGATATACAGAGACAGAAACCCTCCACAGCGGGGAAATCGTGCCGGTTTCTGTGTCGCCGGACGATTTCCTTTGCAATCGTACTGCGCTTTTCGGAAAGACGCGCATGGGCAAGTCAAATACGATTAAAGTGATCCTTGATACGATGCTCAGGAGGGAAACAAACCTGAGACAGATCGTTTTTGATCTATCTGGTGAGTACACTTATCCCGACCCGCAAACAGGAATAAGCCTCTACCTGACCCATCGTGACAAGTGCACCCGCTACAGCCTCAACCCAAGAAGCCCGGATCGTGAACGCAGTGTCGGGACATCGCCACCGGAGATGCTGAAGATAAATTTCTACAACCGGATTGCACTTGGACATTCACTGATCTGTAGTTTGTATAACACCAAACATAATTACCGCCCTAACTACATGGAACCCTTCTTTGCCTGGGAACCAATCGATGCATCTCAGATCACCACTGTGATAACAAATTTCTCGGAACAGAAGAGGTTTAGACGAGCTCTTTCGGTGTAAAGGGCTACGCAAACGGTTTCGAGGGTCTGATTAGTTTTATTATAACATTGGTTCCGAGCGATGAGGTCATTGAACAGGCCTTGCGCAAAACCGTACCGATGTTTCCGGAGCTTGCAGTGCGGGAGCTGGTGGCAAATGCGCTGATTCATCAAGACTTATTCGTGACCGGCGCGGCGCCGATGGTAGAAATCTTCGACGACCGTATCGAAATCACTAACCCGGGTGAGCCCTTGGTAGATACCGAAAGGTTTGTGGACACGCCTCCTAAGTCCCGAAACGAGGTACTCGCTTCGTTGATGCGCCGGTTTAGGATTTGTGAAGAGCGCGACAGCGGTATCGACAAGGTTATTTTTCAGATTGAGCTGTTTCAGCTACCTGCTCCTCTTTTCGAGGCACCGGAAGGATTTACACAGGTCGTGCTTTTTGCGCACCGGCCGCTCGCCGAAATGGACAAGTCGGATCGGGTGCGGGCCTGTTATCTTCATGCCTGTCTGAAATGGGTGATGCGGAACTACTTGACCAATGCTTCTTTGCGGGAGCGGTTCGGCATCGACGAGAAAAATAAGGCGGCCGTATCACGTTACATTCGCGAAGCAGTCGAGGCGGGGATGATCAAGCCCTTTGATGATACCGCTGCACGGAAAATGATGAAATATGTGCCTTATTGGGCCTGAGTTTTAATTGATGGGTAATTGACAAATAGCAGATAGATGAAAGCGACTGACACCTTCACCCTCACCCGCCGCAAGACCGCTGCCATCACCCATCTGCGGACGGGCGCGGGGCTTTTCGACGCGGCCAAGCGCTCCGCCGACTGGCTGAAGAAATGGGCGACTGAGACTTGGTTTTGAAAGTGCATTACAGCATGATGGGTTAATGTTTTTAAAATCTGGATTCCCGCCTTCGCGGGAATGACGACCAAAAGGCGAGTGAATCATTCTAGAATTCGCAACGCTTTGGTCTAAGATCATCAGAATAGCCCGCAACACGACGTAAAAGCCTTGGCAGACAAAGGGTAAGTCCATGAAAGAGAGGTGGGGCCAACAATCCGAATAGGCGCGATGCCTTGACCGAGTAATGGCACGCTGTAACACTTCAAAAGAAAGAACACATCACACATGGCTGGACATCACGTAAAATCGTCTGCCGTTTCTTTTCCGTCATTCCCGCGTAGGCGGGAATCCACAAAGCCATCAAATGAACCCCCCCCCCGTCTACATCCTTGCCAGCAAACGTAACGGCACCCTTTACACCGGCGTCACCAGTGACTTGGTGAAACGGATCTGGGAGCACAAGCATGATCTTGTGGAAAGCTTCACCAAGAAATATAAAGTGCACCGGCTCGTATACTATGAAGTCCATGACGAGATGACATCCGCCATCACGCGTGAGAAGCAGATCAAAAAATGGCACCGCGCCTGGAAGATCCGCCTGATTGAGGAAATGAACTCTGAATGGGATGACTTATATCCATCGCTGATT
This sequence comes from Nitrospiria bacterium, assembly GCA_046756925.1. Lineage (GTDB taxonomy): Bacteria > Nitrospirota > Nitrospiria > SBBL01 > JAADHI01 > JAJDBU01. Next base: position 58,607 of record JBHHXH010000004.1, on the reverse strand, counting down.
TAAAAACCTGGATTCTCGCCTTCGCGGGAATGACGACCATGGGGGCCCTGCAAAAACCGTATCACGTTATATTCGCGAAGCGGTCGAGATCGGCATGGATGAAAGCGACTGACACAAAAAAAGGGCCTTAAGTCCATCATCGTTCCATCGCTGGTCGATGAGGCTAAATGTCAGAAAGGAAGCCCAGGCAATTTTAACCGCGAGTATACAATTGACAGGCGGAGCTGGTCCGGGCTCAACCGGGCGCGGGGTAAGCTGGAAGCGGCCAAGCCTTCCGTGCCACACACCATGAACACAAGCCATATAAAGATGGGTTTTCATGGCATCATCGTGCCGTGATTCAGTGGACATCCATACGCGTGAAACTGAAAACAGCCCTTTCCCGCAGCCAAGTGGTGGTGATGACGGGGCCGCGCCAGTGCGGTAAGACAAGGCTTGCGGGGGAGCTGCTCCCGGAAGATGCTCTTAATTACTTCGGTCTGGAAGATCCCGCCGATCTGGCCCGGCTGGACGAACCGATGACCGCGCGGCTTCGGTAAGTTTTCAAAAATATTTTCTGCCACACACCTTCATTCAGGGGCATTTGAAAAAGGCCTGGCGCTTGGGCGGTCGTTCAACGAAAGGGGCGAGTTGTTCACCAACCCATCGGTATCGATGAAAATGCACTCGAATCTTTGAAGTAACTTTCCATTTATTTAAGGGGGCGTGATCTCCAAGTCCATGGAGGACACGCCCCTTTTTTGATTTCTTTATCCGAAAAAATCGACAAGGGCCCGCTTCATTTTTCAGCTCATGTTTTCTTCTTAATTTTTTGCAGACCGCGAAGCGTTCAGGTAAAGGATTCCAAATTAAACACCCCGTCATGAATCATCTGGCTGATTTTCTCCAAATCCTTTTGAAGCGAGCGGTCTTCTTCAAGCGGGAGAATTTTGGATCGGAGGATGGCCACGCCTTGGGCGACGCCCCGGCCGGGTTTGAGGGGGGCATGGAAGGCGATGCCTTCGGCGGCCGAGAAGAGTTCGACGGCGAGGATACGCTCGACATTGCGGACAATCTGCTGGAGCTTGAGGGCGGCGCCCATGGCCATGCTCACATAGTCTTCCTGATTGACCGAGGTGGGAATGGAATCCGCCGAGGCCGGATGCGCCAGCCCCTTGCACTCGGAGGCCAGGGCGGCGGCGGCGACCTGCGGCATCATCAGCCCGGAATGGAGTCCGGGGCGTTTGGTTAAAAAAAGGGGCAGGTCGATCAGCTCCGGATCGATCAATTGGGCGATGCGCCGCTCCGAAATCACGCCGAGCTGTGTTAAGGCGATGGCAAGCTGGTCCAGCGCCAGCGCGATGGGATGCCCGTGAAAGTTGCCGCCCGAGAGGATCTCGCCCGTCTCGGGAAAGACAAGCGGATTGTCGGTCACGCTGTTCATCTCCGTCGCCAAGACCTTTCGGATGGCATCGATCGAGTCCCGAACCGCACCATGCACTTGCGGGATGCAGCGGATGGAATAGGGGTCCTGCACGCGGTTGCACTGGATGTGCGAGGCGCGGATCTCGCTTTCCTCGAGCAGCCGGCGCATCGTTTCGGCCACCCGCACCTGACCCGGATGCGGCCGCAAATCTTGAATCTTTTGATCAAAGACCGTTGGCGTGCCCATGAGGGCCTCGAGCGACATGGCCCCGGCCAGGTCCGCAGTGCCGGCCAAGCGCTCCGCCGCGTGAAGCGAAAGCAAACCCAAACTCAACGCGCCTTGCGTGCCGTTGACGAGCGAGAGCCCTTCCTTGGCTTCGAGCGCAATCGGCGTAACTCCGGCGCGTTTCAAGGCGGTCTTGCCACTGAGCTTCCTGTCCTTGTACATCGCCTCACCTTCTCCGATTAATAAGCGTGCAAGATGGGCGAGGGGAATCAGGTCGCCGCTGGCGCCCACGGAACCCCGGCTGGGGATGAGGGGATAGAGGGGCTGGTTCAACATCTCGACCAGTCGCTCCACGAGAACGGGTCGCACGCCGGAGTAACCCTTCGCCAGGACATGGGCGCGGAGCAGGATCATCCCCCGTGTTTCGCTTTCGGAAAGCGGCGGCCCGAAGCCGCAGGCATGGCTTCGGAGCAAGTTTACCTGAAGCGCCTTGATGTCTGCGGCGGAAATCCCTCGATCGGACAGCTTGCCAAAGCCGGTCGTCACGCCGTAGACCACATCGCCTTGTGCAAGATGCCTTTCGACGACCTTGCGCGATCGTTTCATTTTTTGGATCGCCTGCCGCGCCATGCGGACCGGGCGGCGGCGAAGCACGACATCGAAAAAATCGGCAAGTTGTATGTCGTTTCCGTGAAGGCTCAAAGGCTTCATGGCTTGTTCAAGTCCATCGGTTCGAGGCGTTTCTTTCCGGAGAAGCGGAAGGCGCTTTTGGCGACGAGGACCCGGTAGTCGAGTGCGAATTTCATCACGGGGACGAGGCGGTAATCGAAGACCAAGGCTTTTAATTCCGCAAGGGAGAAGGCTTTCAAGGCTTGGAGCATCAAATCCACCTTTTCATCCTTTGGCTCGCGATAGATCTTCTTCGTGAGGGCTTCGGAGAGCAACCAACGCAGACCGCTACGACGGCGTATCTCGGAACGGTATTTCCGAAAGGATCTGTCCTGTCCTTCCAAGTATCCTGCGATATGTTTGGCGGCGACGGCCCCGGAATGCATCGCGTGCCGGATTCCCTCGAAGGTGAGTGGGTTGACGGTGGACACGGCGTCGCCAATGGCCAGGACATTCTCATCGAAGTGACGGTCGCGCTGACGGAGGGTGTAAGTGAGAGTTTTGCCGTGCCGGTCGAGGATGTTGTAATCCTGGGTTTGAAGGCAGGTCGCGATTAATCGGTTTAAATAAAAGCCGAAGGACTGTTTGTGGGGAACCACTTGTTCGTCGGGAAAATTCCGGCCGACGCCGACCTTCAATCGATGGGCCGCCATGGGAAAGATCCAGGCATAGCCCTGCGGCATCCAATTTTGGCCGATGAAAAAGGAGAGGGTGCCGGCATGCATTCGATAGACCTCTGCCGGGACTTCAAGCAGAAATTCCACGCCCCTGCCGACAATGGCCGGATGTCTGTCTTTTTCGCCACGCCCCAGGACCTCCCGGTCTGTGCCCGTGGCATCGACGAGGACGCGGCCGACGATGCTTTGCGTCTTGCCGCTCGCCGCTTGTTTGAGCGAAACGAGGGTCTTTCCGTTTTCTTGTTCGTGGCCTTCGTAGGTCCAGCCCAGCCGAACTTCGCCTTGGTGCCGGGTCATCTCTTCGGACAAAAAACGACGCAGCTTTTGGAAATCGAGAACCAGTGCGACGGGATCGGTGGCCTCCCAACCATGCGCATCATGGGAAGAGGCGATTTTAATCCGATGGCAATAGGCGCCGACGACGGCCTCCGGCAGGTTGAAGTCGCGCAGCACCTCAAGTGTCGAGCCGCCGCTGGAGAAATCCTTGGCCGCGAAGTCCTTCTCCTTTTCGACGAGTAGCACACGATAACCCGCCTTCGACAAGGTCCGCCCACACGCGCCTCCCGCCGGCCCGGCCCCGATGATGACGGCATCGAACTGTTTCATCGCTTATCCTCAAAGGATGACGATCAAGCGCCGCAAACATAGCATTATATCAATCCGTCAAACAAGACAGTTCTGTGATGTACTGGGAGAATCGGGTGTTTAAAGAATAAGTGAAATTCCTAGTTATTGACTGGTGATGATTTGTATGACCGGGATATCAGTGCGGCACACCCAGTGCCTGTGGATTGAATGAAGGGCAAGCAAAAAAACCCCCACCGGAATATCGTTCCGGTGGGGGTTTTTTGCTTCAATAAGATCCCTGGTTAGGAAACTTTACTGACATTGATGGCTTGCGGGCCTTTCTGGCCTTGGGTCACCTCGAATTCGACTTCATCGCCCTCTTCGAGGGATTTGTAGCCGTCTCCAACGATGCCTGAAAAGTGAACGAAAAGATCGTCCCCGTTTTCAGGAGTAATAAAACCATAGCCTTTACTGCCGTTAAACCATTTTACTGTTCCTGTGCTCACTGTTGTTTTCTCCTCGTGTGTCATCAGCGATCTGCTGACGAAATGTCCAAAGTTTCCTAAATCCGCAAAAAAAAACTGCAGCACATAAAAAAGCGCTACAGCCAATAAAACATTTTTTGTGCACTTTCTACGATGGACCTATTATTTTATACCACAAGGATGCTTAAAGTTCAATACCATATGTAAATCGTGGAAAAATCGCTTGCTCCCCCCTTTGCTGGCGAACAGGAGACGGCGCTTTTCGAAAATAGGGACAGACACTCGTTTCTTGACGCGTTCCTTCAACTTCTATAATTTTAGAATCTATGCCACGGACTGCACGAGTCGTCGTTCCAAACCGGCATTGTCTTATTGATAGAGGGGCGATTGCCGCCGAACGATTTTCAAAGACGATAAGGACCGGAAAAGAAAAATCGATGGCGACGGAGTCAGGGTCACCAGAAAACTTGGACGCAGTTTGGCCGCCCTGCACAAAGGAAGACCCAAGACAACGACGCATAAATAGTATCTATCTCAATTTATGAGCGTTCGAACAAAACAAATCATGGACACGCTGCAGGAGTTGAGCGATCCCCATATCGCAGCACATTCGCAGCGATTCTTTAAGACGGGACCGGGGGAATATGGCGAGGGGGACCGCTTCCTGGGGATTCGGGTGCCCACCCTCAGGAAATGTGTCGGAAGATATCGTACGGTGTCTTTGGAGGAGACCTTGGAACTGCTGAAGTCTCCTTATCACGAAGTCCGGCTATTTGCCCTGTTGATGCTCGTCACAAAATATGCTTCTGAAAGGACGCGCGCCGAAAAAGAGACGATTTATCGATCTTATCTAAGGCATACCCCCTTCATCAACAATTGGGATTTGGTGGATGCCTCCGCCGCGCACATTGTGGGTGCTTATTTATTCGATAAAGATCGGAAACCGATCTATCGCCTGATCCGTTCCAGCAACTTATGGGAGCGCCGGATTGGCGTGATGGCCACGTTTCACTTCGTCAAGAGAGCAGACTTTTCGGACACCTTGGCCATCGCCGAATGTTTGTTGCACGACAAAGAAGCTTTGATCCACAAGGCCGCGGGATGGATGCTGCGCGAAGTGGGCAAGCGAAACCGGGATGTGGAAGAGGGATTTTTGTTAAAACACTACAAGGCCATGCCGCGCACCATGCTGCGCTACGCGATTGAAAAATTTCCAGAGGCCGATCGACAGGCCTATTTGCAGGGCAACAAATAAGCCATCGAAGCGGCCCGTTTCCGCATCATCCCCGAAATCGAGGCCTTAAACGGCCTACTGCTCATTGCCTAGTCTACCTCCTTTACTTACCTTGTAATGCAAAAGTTTTGGGGTTTGGATCGGTAAAACATCACCCAAGCACAATGATGTTTGTTACTGAGAGGATGTTTATCTGTTCCTTCAATAGAAAACATAGATTCCTTTTCATGTTGACATTTGTCACGTGACGGATTACACTCGATCGATGATCAAGACCTTTGCGGATCAGCATACGCAAATCTTGTACGAAACAGGGAGGTCGAAGCGACTTCCTTCGGAAATTTGGAAAAGGGCCCTAAGAAGATTGGAGTTTATCGATTTGGCAACGCGCGTGGAAGACCTGAAGGTTCCACCGAGTAACCGGCTTCATAAACTCCGCAAGGATCGAAAAGGCCAGCATGCTATTGCCGTAAACGAACAATGGCGGATTTGTTTTCGGTTTTCCAAAGGAGACGCCTACGAGGTCGAAATAACCGACTATCACTAAATCGAGGTGTGATATGAGCATTGCCAACAAAAGGAAAAGGAAGATTCGTCCCACCCACCCCGGTGAGATCTTAAGGGAAGATTTCCTGCCGGACTACGACCTCACGGTGTCGCGTTTTGCCAAGGCCTTGGGGGTGTCGCGGCAGACGGTGAATGAGCTGCTTCGGGAAAGACGTGCAGTAAGCCCCGAGATGGCGCTGCGTCTCTCCCGCTTGTTCGGCAACAGCCCCGAGTTTTGGCTGAACGCCCAACTTGCCGTCGATCTCTGGGATGCGGAAAAGTACATTAAGAAAAAGATTGACCAAATTTCGCCATTAGATGCCGCATAAGAAGGGAGCAGTCTGAGACGCACATATAGGTCGCGCAGCCCATCCCTGCCCACTCACCCCTCCACACTACTGGCATCCATCCCTCAATGGTCTTCTGTGTATCGTCTGATCTGCCTCTTTTACCTATTTGGTAATGAAAAAGTTTTGGGGTCGGCATCTATAAATAGAAGTGAGAACAGATTAACGAGGAAAGCAAAGCCCCAAGCTTAAGATTGCTTTTTCTAAGGTGATCGCCATAAACTGGCGTCTCTTTAAGAAGTTGGCGCGATCATGCAGCTTGCAATGTTATCCAGAAGGCAAACGATAACTTGTTCCCCCAGACCTTGGTGCCTTACAACAAGTGGATGGAAACAGTTATACTCTATCAAGGTGTGCTCCTTATCCGCAGCGTTTGAGGCTAATATTAACCAGACGAGAAAAAGGCACGATATGAAATGAGTTCGCCACCCAAACCCAATACACAAGCACTCAGTTGGTTCTTTGGCGAGTACAAGATACGGACACTCCGTCTCAAGCCGCGATACCAACGAAATCCTATCTGGTCAATTGGCCAAAAATGCTTCCTCATCGATAGTCTTATTGCGGGATGTCCTATCCCGCAAGTTTTCTTGAATATCGTCACTGAAGGAGCCGGTGTTCAAAGAAAAACATTCTATGATGTTGTTGATGGGCAGCAGCGCTTGAACGCGATCTTGGAGTACATGCAGGATGAGTACGCCTTGGTTGCCACGACTGCTAAGTCCTATCCTGTGTCGGATGGATACAAACCACACATTGGGAAAAAATACTCCCAACTACCGCCCCACCTGCAAGACGCGATATGGGACTACGCTTTACCGGTTCAAGAATTAAGAGGCTGGGACGACACAGAAATTCGAGCCCTGTTTCGACGGTTGAACTACGTAGTCGAACGACTCAGCAAGCAGGAGATGCGTCATTCGCAGTATTTCGGTGAATTTGTCGAAGCGGTAGAGGCATTGGCAAATGAGCCGTTTTGGGATACTCTTCAGTTTTTCTCGCGCCGTGATTCCCAACGGATGCGAGACATAGAATTTGTTAGCGAGCTCTTCGTTCTTTTAATTGATGGTCCGCAGGATCAGCAAAAGACATTGGATCGGTTTTACGCCAATTATGATGTTGACTTCCCGAAAAAAAAGCAGTTCATGCGACGGTTTCGCACGGTACTTCGCTCCCTTCAAACGATTGTCGATGTAATTCGAGACACACGCTTTTCCAAGAAAGCCGACTTCTACGCTTTATTTGGGGCAGCGGTGCAGATAAACACTGCAGTCAGAACACCATCAGATCTTTCCGCTGGCAAGCGCCACTTGCGCAAACTGGATAAAGAATTGCGGAAGAGTCCTGACGAACTCACCGGCATGCCGGCGAAATACTATTCCACGGTAATTGAAGGGCCGAACAAGTTGGCAAAACGGAAGCTCCGTGTCAAAATTCTCCATGACATCTTTGTGTAACTTGGCTTATGACGCTCCGCGATACAACGGTTCGAAAATTCACTAAGCGCATTGAAGGGCTGATTTCGAATCATGGCGAACTCAAACTCGCCATACATAACAAAAGAAATGAAGCTGTCCTTGAAAACGAACTTGTAGTACAGTTTGTCCTTCAAGCTGCGGTTCTTTGGGAATCATTCCAGAATGATATCATCCTGGCCTACATAGAGAAGAGCCCTTCAAAGGCGCTGACATCCCTCGAAGAGCGAATAAAACAGTCTGTAGAAGACAAGTTCGGTAAGAGCTGCCGTCGAGCAATTACTTTCTCCCGTCCTGGGAATTTAACTCGGACTGTGTTAGCAAGCCTCCTTGATCAAAAAGGATGGAATATATCGGTGAAGGATGCAGAAAGGCTCTCCACGAATGCAAACACCTTACTGGCAAGTCGGTTTGCAAAGAAGTTCTCCTTAGATCGCGACGATTCAGAATTCTATGACTATGCGATTAGCTTGAGGAACTATCTTAGTCATTACAGCTCCGATGCAAAAAGTGAATTAAAGAAAAAGATCGGTGCGCTTTGTGAACCCACTAATGCACCTCTCAAGGCGCAGTTAAGAACAATTGAGGGTTACTTGAAAGCACATGGGGGTACCGCTACCACCCGGGCAGTATTCGTAGTAGAGCGGATGAAGCAGATAGCCGCAAAGCTTTAGTGGGTGATTCGCAATGCATACCCCGGTGATGCGAAAAACCGCGCCACGATTGTCGGGGGCGCAAAATGTCCTCATCAACAATGCGGATGATGAGATCCATTTGTTGATCGGCACTGCGTGCCTTACAACAGACAGATGGAACCAGCCACAATCCCACAGAGTGTGCAGCATTATTTCGAGGAATCAATTATTGTGAATCAAAAACCATCACACAGGAGCTAGCCCATGCGTCTTGTCTCATGGAACGTCAACGGCATCCGCGCTGTGATGAAAAAGGATTTCCCGGCCTCACTCAAGGCCATGCAAGCGGACGTCCTGTGCCTTCAAGAAACCAAGGCGCAGGACAATCAAGTCCGTGAGGCCTTGGAGGATTTGGACGGGTATCATATCTATTCGAATTCGGCGGTGAAAAAAGGGTATTCTGGCACGGCCATTCTGACCAAGAGGAAGCCGCTTGCCGTGCGCTGCGACATCGGTATTGAGGAACACGACCGGGAAGGCCGCGTCATTGCGCTTGAATTCGCGCACTATTTCTTGGTGAATGTCTACACGCCCAATTCGGGTGCGGAGTTGAAGCGTTTGGGTTACCGGCAACAATGGGATGCGGATTTTTTGGCTTACCTGCTTGCCCTGCAACAGGAAAAACCGCTCATCGCCTGTGGCGATTTCAACGTGGCACACCAGCCCATCGACCTGGCCCGCCCCAAGGCCAACTACAACAAAACCGCGGGCTACATGCAGGAGGAGATCGACGGCATGAACAATATTCACGCCGCCGGCTTTGTCGATACCTTTCGGTATCAGCATCCGGATCAGGTCAAGTACAGCTGGTGGAGCTTCCGCGCCGCCGCGCGCGAGCGGAACGTGGGCTGGAGGATCGACTACTTTTTAACATCGCCGGGTTTAAAAGAGACCATCAAAGCCACCGGCATCCTGAACGAGGTCATGGGCTCCGACCATTGTCCCGTGGGCCTGGATTTGAGGTCATAAGCGATTTTTAGATCCGGAATGCGAAGCGGCTTGTTGTGATCAAGCCAAGACATCTGTCTCTGGGAGGGAAACGGCATGTTCAGAGTCGCCACTTTCAATGTTGAAAATTTAGATGACAAAGACAACGACAAAAATCCAGCCCTTTCGGTTCGGGCCCCGGTCCTCAGGTCCACCTTGAATCGACTCCAGGCGGATATTCTTTGCCTGCAAGAGGTCCACGGGCAAGAACGCGCCGATCATACTTCCGCAAATCCAAGCCGGGAACTATCGGCATTGGATTTTTTGCTGACAGGGACGCCATACTTCGGCTATCATCAGGCTACGACGCTCACGACGGATCACGTGCCCTATAACCTGAGAAATCTCGTAATCCTTTCGGCGCACCCGATCACGAAATTCGCGCAATATCGAAACGATCATATCGATGCATTGCGGTATCGTAAGGTCACCGCCACTGACCCGCCGGACATCGACGCCAAGGACCTGGGCTGGGAGCGGCCCATCCTTTACGCGCAGATCGAACATCCGCAGTTGGGGACCGTCCACGTGCTCAACCTGCATTTGAAATCGCGCTTGGCCTCCCATATTCCAGGGCAAAAAACCCGGTTTTCATGGAAAAGTGCCGCAGGTTGGGCGGAGGGCTATTTCCTTTCGTCTATTAAACGCGTCGGCCAAGCCTTGGAAACCCGGATCTTGGTGGACAAGCTTTTTGACGCAGATGTGTCGGCCCAGATCCTGGTCTGCGGCGATTTCAATGCCGAACCGGGAGAGGTGCCGGTCGAGGCGATTTGCGGCCGAGTGGAAAACACGAGCAACCCCGAACTGCGGTCTCGCGTTTTGGTTCCATGCAACAGCAGCATCCCCTCGTCCATTCGTTTTAGTCACTACCATCACGGGCAGGGGAATTTGCTGGACCATATGTTGATTTCTCAATCGTTGCTGCCATATTTTCGTCGTTCGGAGATTTACAACGAAAACTTGCACGACGAAAGCCTTCCCTATACCTATGACAGCAAGTATCCCGAATCGGACCATGCGGCCTTTGTTTCGGAGTTTGCGAGCGCTGAATAAGGACCGTATATTATCCACCGGTATCTATGTCGGAGGACCCCAAAAATGATCTACAAGGTACGCGCCAATTATAGAGAGGACAAGATGGCGGCGTTTTTCGAGAAATTGAGCGACGGCACGATTTTGAATCAGAAGCCAGACGGCGCCGAGATTGTTGCATCGATGAAAGGGGCCAAAATCACCCAGCCCGGCACCATCGAATGGTATGAAATATGTTATTGCAGAACACCGCTACATCATGAACGAACGACGGTGTACGACTTTTATCTTACCGATATTACTACCGAAGCGGTCGATGCACAGGGGGACATCGACGGCCGATCTTTTTGGTCGGTTCTCAAGGAGAAATAGACGATGAGCATCTTTCAAGCCTTTCTTGGGCAAGTGAACACTTTGTTAAACACCACGCTTTTTACCTTGGGAAAATCCGAATTTACCTTATTGACGCTGATTTATATCGCCGTATTGGTTTCCATGCTTTTTTATCTGACCAAAAAGATGAAAACGTGGATTGTCCTGACCCTTCAAAAAAAGATAAATGTCGGTATCGGTATCAGCGAGGCGACCGGCTCGATCTTGCGCTATGTCTTTATTTCCATCGGGCTGGTCATGATTCTTCAATCGGCCGGGATCGATTTGAGCACCTTCACGGTGTTTGCGGGGGCCTTGGGTATCGGTTTCGCCTTCGGCCTCCAGAACATTACCAGCAACTTCGTCAGCGGCATCATTATCCTATTCGAGCGGCCGATTAAAGTCGGAGACCGTATCGAAGTCAAGGATATCCATGGAGACGTCGTCAACATCTCGCCGCGGGCGACAACGATCGTCACGAACGACAATATCGCCATTATCGTTCCCAATTCGGATTTTATTACCTCCACCGTGACCAATTGGAGTTACACCGACCAGCGTGTCCGTTTTAGCATTCCCTTTGGGGTTTCATACCACGCTGAGCCGGAGCGTGTTCGTCAAATGATCAAGGATGTGGCCCTCACACACCCGAGCGTATTAAAAAATCCGAAACCGGAAGTCTTGCTTGACGAATTTGGAGACAGTTCCCTCAATTTTCTTTTGAGGGTTTGGACGATCGATTTCACGGCGCGACCCCGTGTACTGAAAAGCGAACTCAATTACCTGATCTTCCATACGCTTAAGGAGCACGGTATCGAAATTCCCTTTCCACAACGCGATCTGCATATTCGAAACGGCGCCGTACATGTCAAATAAAAGGTCCGATAGCATCGTAAAGAATGCCCGCTTTTATCCACACCTCGACAAAGACCCGTCCAAGGCCTTTTATCCAACACTATGTAAGTCCCTACATAGAATTGAGAACCGAAAGTCCCCCCTTCCAATAAACCCAATTTATCCGCGCTTTACATAAACATTACAACTCATTGAAATAATATAAAAAATTTAGGTTTTATTCGCCGTCTGTTTACGGGCATGCCCTTTGCTTTCATCACACATGCCATTTATCTGGCTTTGGTTTTCTATCGCTGAAAACATCTTTTCATAAAAGTTTACCATCGGAGGCGGTTTCAGTGACGAAATTGCTTGGAAATAAAGCCGGGTTTACACTCATTGAAGTCATGGCTCTGATGATTGTCGTGACCTTCGGTCTTTTGGCCCTTGTTTCGATGCAGGCTTCTGCCTTGCGAAAATCGAATCAAAGCGGATTCACCGAAACGGCGACCCAAATCGTCACGCGTGTGGGAGAACGCATTCTCGAAAACGGCGAAAACTCGCAGGCCTACGATGGGATGAGAACGGCGACGGACACGAGGGAGAATTGCCCGGAACAAACGCCGCATCCTAGCTGCCTGCAAGATTTTTCCGATTGGAAAGATGCCGTTTCAGCGCTCCCGAAAGAAGATCTCAGCATTCGTTCGATTTCGAATACGCAGGACGTTGATTTTACAGTCGACCTTTCTTGGCAAGAATCGACGGAAAGCAAGCACGTCAGGATGCCCTTTAAACTCTCCTCCCGAACACCGCTTGCCCTCCAGTCGCCTCCCCTGCATAAAAAATAGATCTGATTGAGATCCAATGACAACCGAGAAGGAATTTCGCCTGTGATCCGAAGGCGCCGTTTGGGTCTTTAATCCGAAACCGGCAAATCCACGCCGGCCGCTTTGAGGGTATATAGGTGGTGATACAGTGCGCGCTGGGCCATCAATTCCTCATGGCTTCCCTCCTCCACCAGCCTCCCCTTGTTGAACACGAGGATGCGGTCGGCTTTTTTGATGGTGGAGAGACGATGGGCGATCATAAAGGTCGTTTTATTCGACATGAGGCGGTCTAAGGCCTCTTGAATAAAGACTTCCGATTCGTTATCCAAATAGGCCGTGGCCTCATCGAGGATCAAGAGCCTGGGGTTTTTTAGAAAGGCCCGAGCAATGGCGATCCGCTGGCGTTGACCTCCCGAGAGCGTCAGGCCTTTTTCCCCCACAAGGGTTTCGTATCCGTCGAGGAAGTTTAAAATGAAGTCGTGGGCATGGGCGGATTGTGATGCAGCAATCATTTCCGCTTCGCTTGCCTCCATTCTTCCGTAAAGGATGTTCTCCCGGAGGGTGCCTCCAAAAAGGACCACCTCTTGGGGGACATAGGCGATTTGTTCATAATAGCTTTTAATTTGGACGTGCTTAAGGGCATGGCCGTCGATGGAAATCGTCCCGTCGATGGGATCGTAAAAGCGGTGGAGTAGGTGGATGAGCGTGCTTTTACCGGCCCCGCTGGGTCCGACCAATGCAACCCGCTCCCCCGGCCGCACTTCAAAATCGACCTCGTGGAGCACCGGCTGCCCTTTTGTATAATGGAATGAAACATGGTCGAACCGAACCGCGCCATCGATCGGCGGCAGGGGCCGGACGCCCGGCCGATCGGAGATGACAGCCGGGGTGTCGAGCAGTTCGAACACCCGGCGGCTTGCCCCCAGGCCCTCTTGAAGCTGAGAATAAAGCCGGGCGAAGCTCCCAACCGGTCCGGTAACGATGACGGCATACATTACAAAGGCGATCACCTCCCCCGGGGTGATCTTGCCCAATAGCACCTCTCTTGCCCCATACCACATCAGCGCACAGGCCGTGCTGAAGCCAAGAAAAACCATCAAGGGCCCAAAGGCCGTAGAAATTCGCAGACGCTTCAGCATGACGGAGAGGGTTTTATGTGTTTGTATCGTAAATCGCTCACGTTCATAGCCCTCGCGACAGAAAGACTTCATTGTTCGAATTCCGGAGATCATCTCTTCCATCAGGGTTGTCGTGCTTGCCAGCTGGTCTTGAACCTCCGTTGAGAGGCCTCTTAACCGTTTTCCCATCATTCTGGCGGCCAAGATGACGATGGGAATCAGGAAAAAGGCAAGGAGCGTGAGGCGCCAGTTCATATACAAAATGATGACAATGCCGCCCATTAAGATCAGGCCCTGTCGGAGCAGGTTGACCGGCATCTCCGTCGCCAGTCCTTGAACCACTCCCAAATCGTTGGTCAGCCGGGACAGCAGTTCTCCCGTGCGGCGAGACGAAAAAAATGGAAGAGAGAGCGTTTGGAGATGGGAAAAAAGTTCAATGCGAAGGTCGGTCAACACCCGTTGACCGACCGATCCGGAGAGATAATTATGTGCAAAAGAAAACAATCCCTGTACCAAAAAGAGGCCGATCAGACCGATTAAGGTCCATATCGAAGGAATCTCCCGTCGGCTCAGGATGGCGTCGATCGGCCCCCGGACGATCCAGGGAATACTCAGACTAATACCGGAAGAGCATAAGAGTAATGCTGTTGCAAAGGCCAAGGGACGAACATAGGGGTGGGCGTAGGACAGTATACGCCACGTGTATGAATCTTTTTTCATGCGATCCGACCCCGGCCTTGGAAATACTATTTGGACTGAATCGTTTTTTGTTTCGAATGTGCGACGGACTTTTTAATGAGGAGACCGATGATCACAATCGGACCGCAGGGAAAAAGGATGAGCCTGGCCAGGTCGACCAAAAAAAGCACATAGGCCGGCTTGAGTTTTACGAGTTTATCCATCGAGGGATCGTACTCGATTTGGCCTTCATTCAATGCGTTGGCCACCATTTGGTTCTGGCTGTTTTCCACACGGGCCTCCGTTGCGTCGAGACTGGCGCTCTGAATCGCATCGTACTGAGCGGGGTTCCATGCGGTTCCCGCCAGAGAGAGGATGAGAGAGACGAGGATTCCGATCGCCCAGAGTACGGCCAGGTCCTTTTGGTCGATGATTTCCTTCGATGGTTCGCGATGAGGGGCTTCTCCCATTTTTATCTGTACCTGATCTTTCAATATGAATTCCTTTCAATTCGTTTGGCGGGGTGCTATGATAACGACCTGATTGTGAAAAAACAAGCCATAACGAATACCCGTTCTATCCCTTATCTTAAAGACTACCCCTTGCGCTGGATCCTTGGCAAGCCTTTGTCACCGATAAAAATGATTGGCCAACTTGCGGGTTCGACGCATTTCGCTTATTATAGAGCATATGGCTGACGAAATCGAAAAACGGATCGATCGCCTCGAATCGGAAGTGCTTCGGCTGCAGCATCAGATCGAGACCCTTCAGTCGGATGTGAAGCTGTTTCTAAAACGATATCTCGCCGCCTGCCCCGCCTGTAAAAAAGAATTCGATCTTCTTGTCAATCATTACAGCATCGGCCTTTTCGACAATCTTGTTTATGTCAAGTGTCCGCATTGTAATAAATCGATGCCCGTGGTCGATCAAGAAGGTGGGGGTGTTTCCGTTGTTTTGGAATAAAGGCCGAGACGGTTTCAATGGCTCGGTACCTTGGGGAAAATCGGGAAGGCATGCCAGGAGGCCTTTAGACCTTTCCCCTTTCGCAGGCAGATATCTCCCCCAGATAAAAACCCAGCCCTTTTACGATGTGCCGATATTCCGTCATTATCCCGGCCTATAACGAGGCCGAATGGCTTCCAAAATCCATTGCCGCGCTCAAGCATGCGATGGATACGCTGTCCATACCCGGGGAAATGATCGTTGTTGACAATAATTCAACCGATCAGACCGCTGACGTTGCAAGGCGATATGGCGCACGGGTGGTGTTCGAGGCCAAGAATCAAATTTCCAGGGCGCGTAATGCGGGCGCCGGTGTGGCGCGTGGCCTGTATTTTATCTTTCTCGATGCCGATACTCTTATTTCATCAGAACTGCTCAAGAAGGTTCTCGACGATCTTGAAAGTGCGGCTTGTTGCGGGGGGGGCGCCCTGATTCGATTCGATCGGACATGCGGTCCTTTTGCAAGGTTGATATTATGGTTTTGGACGGCTGTTTCAAAACAGGGCCGTCTCGCGGCGGGAAGCTTTATTTACTGTCTTCGGGATGCATTCGGTGATATCGGCGGTTTTAGTGAGGCCGTCTATGCGGGTGAAGAGATCTTCTTTTCACAAGCCTTGAAGCGTTGGGGTAAAAAACGCGGAAAACCCTTCCGCCTGATCACCGATTACCCGGTGATCACCTCTGCGCGAAAGCTGTCCCACCCGTTCAAGGTTGTTTTGGCGACGGTGCTCTGCGTTTTCTTTCCTTTTTCGATTTATTTCAAAAGTCTTTGCGGATATTGGTATAAACGGTCCGCTTAGGGACCCGGGTCATTTGCCAGGAGGTCGAAGACCGCGCCAAAGCCATCTTGGATGCTCGGCTTGCCTATGGACTGGGTGTTTGCGGGTGGCGAAGTCCTGCCGATCTCTCAGGGTTCTGAAACCAGACAACACGTCTGCCACAAACCGATTCGGCCCGGGCGGGCTTTATTCCCATTCGATGGTGCTGGGAGGCTTGGAGGAGATGTCATAGACAACGCGGTTGATGCCTTGGACCTCGTTGATAATGCGGTTGGCGATTCCTTTCAAGACATCGTGGGGAAATTCGAACCAGTCGGCCGTCATGCCGTCCTGGCTGGTGACGGCGCGCAGGGCGACGGCGTTTTCATAGGTCCGCTCGTCGCCCATGACGCCAACGGATTGGATAGGCAAGTACACGGCAAAGGCCTGCCAGATAGCATCGTACAAGCCTGCTTTTCGGATTTCCTCGATGAAAATGGCATCGGCCTCACGCAGCCGCGCGAGCCGTTCCGGCGTGACACGACCGACAATCCGAACCGCCAGGCCCGGTCCCGGAAAGGGATGCCGGTAGAGGAGATTCCTGGGGATGCCGAGCTCCAGCCCCAGCTTGCGGACTTCGTCCTTAAAGAGGGTCTTCAGCGGCTCGACCACCTTCATTCGCATGCGCTTCGGCAGGCCGCCGACATTGTGGTGGGTCTTGATCGTCGCGGAAGGGCCTTTGACGGAAACCGATTCGATGACATCCGGGTAAAGGGTTCCTTGGACGAGAAAATCGACTCGGCCTACTTTTTTGGCCGCTGTATCGAAAACGGAAATGAAGGTGCGTCCGATGAACTTTCGCTTCTGCTCCGGCTGGGTCGTTTTCGCCAATCGGCTTAAGAATTGACCGGCCGCATCGACCTTTTTGAGGTTGAGTTTTAGCGACTGCTTGAAGGTCTGCATCACTTGCGTCGCTTCGTTTTTGCGCAGCAGGCCGTTGTCAACAAAAAGACAATGCAGCCTTTTGCCGATGACCCGCTGGACCAGCACGGCGGCAACCGAGGAATCGACTCCGCCGCTCAGGGCGCAAAGGGCCTTTCCCCTGCCGATGGCCTGCGCGATCTCCTCCTCGGCCAGATGGATGAAGGAGCCCATGTCCCAGGTCGGCCGACAGCCGCAGATCGCATAGAGAAAATTCTGAAGGATTTGGACCCCATTCGGCGTGTGAACCACTTCGGGGTGAAATTGCAGGGCGAAAAACCGGCGATTTGCATCTTGAATCGCCGCGGTTGGCGCGTTTTCCGTTTTTCCGACGGCGCGGAAACCCTCCGGCAATTTCTCGATGCGATCTCCGTGGCTCATCCAAACGGGTACGCGGCGGGGCAGTCCCTTCAACAAGGGAGACCCACGATCCACAGACAACTCGGCCCGCCCGTATTCCCGTTTTTGAGACCGTGCCACGTCGCCGCCCAAGAGATTCGTCATCAACTGCATCCCATAGCAGATACCCAAGACGGGGATGCCCAAAGAAAAGATGGCCGGATCGGAAATAGGGGCCCCTTTTTTCCTCACGGAAGCGGGGCCGCCAGAGAGAATGAGCCCTTTCGGTCGATGGGATCGGATCTCGTCGATCGCGACATGATAGGGAAGGATTTCGGAATAAACCCGGCTTTCGCGGACACGGCGGGCAATCAGCTGGGTATATTGGGACCCGAAGTCGAGGATGAGGATTTTATCGAGCGAGCGGTCCGTCATCTCTCAGGAGAACAATAATGGGGTGAAACGGACACAGGCCGGCCTACATCCCCATTTCATAATTGGGGGCCTCTTTGGTAATAATGACGTCGTGGGGATGGCTCTCCCGGATGCCTGCCTGGGTGGTGCGGATGAAGGTACTTTTGCCTCGAAGCGCTTCAATCGATTTGGCGCCGCAATAGCCCATGCCGGCGCGGAGACCGCCGATCAGCTGATAGACCACTCCCGAAAGGGTGCCCTTATAAGGCACGCGCCCTTCGATGCCCTCCGGAACGAGTTTGGATACCGGCTCGAACTCTTGAAAATAGCGGTCGCGGCCGCCGCGTTCCATCGCGCCGAGCGAGCCCATCCCCCGGTAAACCTTGTAACTTCGGCCCTGCAGCAAGACCGTTTCGCCCGGGCTTTCCTCCGTCCCGGCGAAGAGCCCGCCCAGCATCACCGCATTTGCTCCGGCGGCGATGGCCTTGACGATGTCGCCGGAATATTTGATGCCGCCGTCGGCGATAATGGGAATCTTATGGGGCTTCGCCCCTTTGGCGCATTCGGAAATGGCGGTCAGCTGCGGCACGCCTGCACCGGCGATCACACGCGTCGTACAAATCGAGCCGGGACCGATCCCAACCTTGACGGCATCGACGCCGCTTTTAATAAGATCAACCGTTGCTTCGCGCGTCGCCACATTGCCCCCGATCAAGTCGATATCCGGATAGGTTTTGCGAATCGCGCGGATCGCTTCGAGGACCGAAACGGAATGGGCATGAGCCGTATCGACGACGATGACATCGGCGCCGGCCCGGACAAGCTGGTCGACCCGTTCCTTGGAATCGCCGCCAACCCCCACCGCCGCACCCACGCGCAGACGACCCAAGTCGTCCTTGCAGGCATTCGGAAACTTAATCTTTTTTTCGATGTCTTTGATCGTAATCAGGCCCTTGAGTTCGAATGCGTCGTTGACGACGAGGAGCTTTTCGATCTTGTGTTGATGAAGAATTTTTTGTGCGGCTTCGAGGGTCGTTCCCTCGGGCGCCGTGATGAGGTTTTTTTTGGTCATCACTTTCGAGATCTGTAGGCTCATCCGATTTTCGAAGCGGAGGTCGCGGTTGGTGATAATACCGACCAATTTCCGGTTTTGCGTCACGGGAATACCGGAGATCCGGTACTGCTTCATCAGATCGAAGACCTCCCGGAGCTTTCGGTCGGGAGAAATCGTGATGGGATCTACAATCATGCCGCTCTCCGATTTTTTCACCAGATCGACCTCAGCCGCTTGCTCTTCAATCGAGAACGCGCGGTGGATGATCCCGATACCCCCTTCCCGGGCCAAGGCGATGGCCAGGCGGGATTCGGTGACCGTATCCATTGCCGCACTGACGATGGGGATCTGAAGCGTGACATTTCGGGTGAGACGCGTCTGGAGATCGACATCCCGGGGCATGACGCTCGAACGGGCGGGGACCAAAATGACGTCGTCGAATGTCAGGCCTTCTTGAAGGGTTTCGGGCAGCATCGCTTTTCGTGAACAGACTAAAAAAGAATTGATATTACTATCATACCCCGTGATCCAAGGTCAAGAAATCCAGACGCCTCTTCGAGAGGATTTCTTGCTAAAGCAAGATGACGGGCCGCGTTATTTACGAATATATTCAATTCGACAATTGGAATCGGCTTCCACGGAGCCGACGCACTGTGATGCCCATACGCCGACTTCAGGCATTTGACCGCCGCTTCGGACAGGGTCTATACTGAGTCATCCCGCGTCGATATTGTCCGCTCCCTACCGGGCAAAGATCCATGTTAAAAACGATTGCAAAATTCCTCAAGATTCTCAATTCCGAAACCGAACCCGCCCAGATCAGCCTGGCCTTTTGCTTTGCGATGGTGGCCGGGCTCAGCCCCTTGCTCAGCCTGCACAATGTATTCGTCTTGCTTCTGGTTCTGGTCCTGCGGGTTAATCTTTCCGCCTTTTTGCTGGCCTTCGTCGGCTTCTCCGGCATTGCCACCCTGCTCGACCCCGTTTTTCACCAAATCGGCCTTGGGCTGTTGACCGCTGAAGCGCTCAAAGGACTTTGGACCGGGCTGTACGACATCACGTTTTGGCGCATTGCCCGCTTTAACAACACCCTGGTGATGGGTAGCTTGGCCTCGGCCTTGGTTTTGTTCCCCCCCCTCTTTTTGCTTTCCAATCGGCTCATCCGGCAATACCGCGCGCGCTTTCTCAAATGGGTGCAAAAAAGCAAGCTCATGCAGGCCCTTCGCGCCACCAAGCTCTACGAGGCCTATGAAACCCTTTCGCAGCTGAAGGGAGATGGCGGATGAAAAAAAGGATTCGCTGGCCGGGTCTCTTGGTCTTTCTCGCCCTTGTGGGACTGAGCTATTTTCTCTTGGTTCTTTTTATCGATGACTTCGTCAAAGCGCGTATCGAAGCCATCGGTAGCGACTGGGCCAAGGCAAAAGTCGAGCTGGATGCGGCTGATCTATCCTTTGTCCCCTTGGGGCTACGGCTCCAAAGGCTTCAGGTGACCGATCGCAAAAATCCCATGACCAATGCCGTGGAAATTGGCGAGATCGCCTTCTTAATCGATCCCGGTGCTGCCCTCGACCGAAAAATCCATATTGAGGAAATGACCGTCGAGGGCCTCCGCCTGAACACCCCGCGAACCCGTTCGGGCGCGCTGGCGCCGGAAAAACCGCCGCGCGCAGCCAAAAAGAAGGGGACCGAAGGTCTTCAACTTCCCGCGCTGGACCTGCCAGACGTGAAAGCCATTCTCGCAAAAGAATCCCTCGCCTCACTCCAGCTGGTCGAAGACCTCCGCCAAGAAGCGAAACAGGAAGAGGCGAAATGGAAGGCGCAAATTGCGGCCTTGCCCGACAAGGAAACATTCAAGGACTACGAGCAGCGTGTTAAAAAATTAAAAGATGCGAAAAAGGGGGGCATTGGAGGGTTCCTGGGTGGGATGCAGGAAGTGGTGTCTTTGCAAAAGGAAATCAAGGCCGATATTGAGCAGATTCGTTTCGCTAAAAAAACGTTGAAGACCGATCTAAGCACGCTCAAAGACCGCGTTCAAAGCGTGTCAAAGGTCCCGATGGACGACATCAACCGCTTAAAGGAAAAATACGCCCTCTCTCCTAAGGGCCTCAGCAACATCAGCCGCATGCTCCTGAGGGAGCAAATCGGCGATTGGACGGAAACCGCTTTTCAGGCTTACGAAACCCTCCAGCCGCACCTGGCCAATCTGTCGATGGACCGGGCGGATGCGGCGGCCCAAAAACCGCCGCGCGGGAAGGGAGTTGACATTCATTTTAGGGTGCAGCGGACGCTACCGAATTTTCTCGTCGAAACCGCAAATGTCTCGTTTCAACTTGAGGCTGGAAATTTTTCCGGAGTGATGCGACAGATCACCACCCAACAGCCCCTCACGGGCAAGCCACTCCGCTTCCGTTTTTCAGGACAAGCCCTGAAAGACTTTGAGTCGATCACGGTGGACGGTACGGTCAATCGCATCGATCCGGCGCAGGCCATGGATGCGGTCCAGCTCAAGGCCCAAGGCCATCGGATCGGCAGCCTGCGCCTCTCGAAGGACACCGATTTTCCCGTGGAGATGAAAAATGCGCGTGCCGATTTCGACACCGAGGCCCGGATGCAAAACGGCTGACTCGACGCAACCCTCTCGGCCCAAATGAAATCGGTGGCCTTTGCGGTCGGGCTGAAGGAAGGGGCCGGGACCCTGGCGCGCGCCATGGCCGATACCCTCGGCGAGGTGAAGGCCTTCGGCTTGAAGGCCGAAGCGGCCGGGACCTTGAGCGACTACGATCTCAAGATCGCATCCGACTTGGATCAAGTCCTCAAAAAAGCCATCGGCAATCAGGTGAAGGTCCAGGCCACCCAATTTGAAGCCAAGCTGAAATCGGAAATAACGGAAAAGGTCAACAAGGAAGTGGCGAAACTCCAGTCGGAGTTCAAAGGCTTGGACGGACTGCTCGATACCCTCGGCGGCCGGGAACGGCTCGGGGATAAAATTTTACAAGAGGCGATGAAAAAAGCCACGGGCGGTTTGAAGTTGCCGTTTTAATTCTCAAGCCCTTCCCCTTGTGCCTTCCCAGGCCAGGAATCGATCGATGTCTTCCTTGATCGATCGCAGCACAAAACCAATCACTGCTGCATCATCTATGAAGCCCACACCGGGTAAAAAATCGGGAACGAGGTCGAAGGGATTGACGAAGTAGACGACCGCCGAGATGGCCAGCATGATCGTCTTCATCGGTACTTCCGTGTATTCCCCTTTATGCCAGGCGCGCACCAAGCGAAATAGCGCCTGCAGATCGTCCCAAATTTTTCCAAGAAAACTTTTCTCCCGGTCCGCTTTTTGAACCGCTTCGATCAGCAGATGTTCTGTCTTGGCCTTGTCTTTGACAAAATCCGCCGCTGTCTTTTCGGCCTCCTTAAAGCCACCCGGTTTTTGATCCTCAGCCATTCTTCGCTCCTGAAATCAGCCCACAAGACTTAGCGCGAGCCATCGTAACCGGCAAATTGAATCCCGCTGATCTCCGCCATTTCTTTTTTCCAAGTCGTAATGTCTTTTGGATTAAATTGATTGAGATGATCATGGCCGCAGGCGCGCGCCATGACCTGCATCAATTCGGCGGAAGCCTTTAAAAAGCGCGCCAAGCGCTCGGCGGATTGATTCACGTCGATCTGCGCGCGTAATTTGGGATCTTGCGTGGCCACGCCAGAAGGGCACTGGTTTGTATGACAAATCCGCGCGGCGATGCATCCGATGGACTGCATGGCGCTATTGGCAATGGCAATCCCATCCGCCCCCAAGCACAGGGCCTTGATAAAATCGGAAGGCACCCGCAAGCCCCCCGTGATGATTAAGGTGATGTTCGAGACACAGCGTTTATCAAGATAATGACGCGCCCGCGCCAAGGCGGGAATGGTCGGCACGGAAATGTGATCGCGAAAAAGCAGGGGGGCCGCACCCGTGCCGCCGCCGCGGCCGTCCAGGATGATGTAATCCACCCCGCCTTCAATCGCAAAATCGATATCGGCTTCGATATGATTTGCCGAGAGCTTCATCCCGATGGGAATACCGCCGGTCAGTTTGCGCACATGGTCGGCATAATGCTTAAAGTCTTCCGGTGTATCGAAGTCCGCAAAGGCCGCGGGCGACACGGCGGGGCGGCCCTCTGGCAGCCTCCGCACCTGGGCGATCTTGCCCACCACCTTGTTTCCGGGCAGGTGGCCACCCGTGCCCGTCTTCGCCGCCTGGCCGCCCTTGAAGTGAAAGGCCTGCACCTTTTTTAAGAGGGCCTCGTCAAAGCCGAACTGGGCCGAGGCCAGCTCGTAGAAATAGCGGCCGTTCGCCGCCTGTTCCTCCGGCAACATCCCGCCTTCGCCGGAGCAGATCCCCGTCCCGGCCAACTCCGCGCCCTTGGCCATCGCCGTCTTGGCCTCTTCCGACAAGGCGCCGAAACTCATGTCGGAAACGAAAAGGGGAATGTCCAGCTTGAGGGGTTTTTTTGCATTGGGACCGATGATCAATTCCGTTCCAACCGGAACATCATCCATCAAGGGCTTCCTCGCAAACTGGGCTGTGAGGATTTGAATCTCATCCCATTCGGGCAGCGTCGTACGCGGTACCCCCATTGCTCCCATCTCGCCGTGAGACCCGACATTGGAAAGCCCATCGCGCGCCAAGTCGTGAATCTGTTTGAGCGTTGGCTCTTCCTTTGTCGGTTTCACGGTCTTAGGCGCGTCGTATTCTTGAGATTCAGCGTCCTCCGACGAATCCTTAGTGAAGGCCGCCGCATCGGCCTTGATTTCCTCGTCCGTCAAGGTCGCATGCGTGCCGTCGCAATAGGGCGGATTGTCCGTCCGCTTGCAGAGGCACAGCGCGGCCTCTTGGGCCTTGTCCACCTGAAAAGCGACGGGAGAAAACGAGGTGCCGCTGTGCGAACCGTCGCAAAAAGGCTGGTTTTGACTCAAGCCGCAGGCGCACCAGTAATAGTCTTTTCCGGCTTCGAGTGGGACGAAGGATGGTTCGGTATCGGCGATTTTAGGGCGATTCATCTCAACCTCTTTATATTATGAAGTATGGATGATTGCGGGAATTTTATTCGAAATTTTCTGGCCACTCCAAACGTAGTTCCTCTTGCCACTCAAGTTGATCCAGATAATCTCTAAGCTCCCCTAAAGAACCATTTTGTTCCGAAAGTAATGCACAAAATTCCTTTAGAGCGGAGTCATCTTTTGCCCACATTTCTATGTCCTCTGGAACCTGACTACGTAAATATTCCAAATTCTCTTCAGTCAGAGAGATGGCTTCATTCATTTGTTCTTGATCTTTGTCCAGCAAGGTAACAAATAGTTGCCGCAAAGTAGCCATAAATGGAGTGAGGGGTAGGGACCTATGGACGTCTAGGACAAAGACCGTTTCATCTAAAGTCAGTCCATCTGCTAAACACTCATAGATAGTTTGATATTTGCACTTGTAACGTTTGGCATAATTATCAACTTCGCTCAAATCCGAAGTAGAATTTAGAATGTTATTGATCTTGGTTCTGAATTTACTCATGGAAGTAGAGAATCCAACGAGCAGTGTACACCTGCACATGTTTTTCAAGTGCTAGGCCAGGGCATCACTTTAGTATTAACTGCCATCCAAAAAGCTGAGCCATCTATGCGACAACAAGATCCAAAACTAAACAAGTTATTCTACATTTGACTTGAACCAACATTTTCTCAACACGTTCCATAGTCTTAAGTGGCAAGTCTGTTTTCACTGGTTTGAGTTCACTTCCGAAAACAGCACACTTCATTTTAGCATTGTGAATGTTGATGACGACACGATTTAACTTGCCTTATTCACCGACTTCTCCACCAGTTTCCCATCAACATATTTGTGCAAAACGCTGGACACCAAGGTTTGATAGGGAATCCCCTCTTTTAGCGCCCGGACTTGCAGCGCCCGCAAATCTTTCGACGATAACCGAATGTTGATGCGTGCATCCTTCTTAAACGTGGCCTCGGCAATGGCCTTGTGCCGTGCAATCTCACTTGCGACACGTTTAGGTCTTTTTAGTTTCCCCTTTTCAAAAGCCTCGAGAATTTTTTTCTCTTCGGCATTTAGCTTACTCATCAGAACCCCCTGTATATTGCTTCGTTGCCTTGCGACTCGGAATGATAGTCTTCAAGAAAATCTCTTCCTCCGTTTCAACAAATGGAACGAGATAGGCATAGCCCTCAATCAAAACGACCGAAATCTTCTGACCTGGATAACGTTTTTGATTGGGATGATCGAAGAGATCGACTTCATTACCAAGGTGGATGTTCAAAACCACTTCTTCGAAAGAAAGGCCTCTCTTCTGCTTGAGTCGTTCGTTCTTTTTCGGATCCCAAGAATAGGCCTTCATTTATGCAGGATAACAGAATGTGTGCCGTTTGTCATCGCCCTGCAGAACTCATTTAAATTATGCCTCCTCCCGCTCCTTTTTCTGCGTCGCCATATTCCCGGCCCATTCCGTATTTTCTTTAGAAATAAGCGACTCCACTCGCTTCACCAACAACGGAAAAGGTTCCGTGTCGTCATAAGGCTCGGTCTTGGTTTGATAAAGAAATTTTTCGTGTTTGAGGGATTCCGCCGTGGTGCGGTACTTGATCCAATTCTCTTGATACTTATACAAGGTCATCAAACCCGCGACGATGGATACCGTCACCCCCAAAGCCCCCGCGACAATGGCGGAAAGTTCCGACTTGTTGAGCACTGGCCCGACCGTGAAGGGAATCAAGGCCGCGCAGACGATTTCAATCGCCCGGAGCCATTTGTAACGGCGCTGGCACGCGCCGCTTTTCCTATCGTACCAGTTGAGTTGGTCCTCAAGCCGGTCTTGAATATATTGTTCTTCGTCCATCGAATGAGACGGCTTGTCTTGGACGTCCATTGTGTCTTCCACCATCATGTGATGGCCCGCCTGAAATTCGAACGATCTCAAAATCCTCTCGGGAAATATAACTGAAACGCCGAATGAAAGGCAAAGGAAGATCAGCCCTTCGATCTGTTCTCGATAGAGACTTGATTTTAAGATCAAATCACTCTATTTTTCAGGAAACCTTTCTACACACGAGTGAAGTCTAAAATGATGAATGACGGCATGGAACTTGACGCAGTGTCTTTTTCCAGAAAGGGCAAGATGATCTTAAGCGGCATCGATCTTCAAATCGAAAAGGGCGAAATCCTCGGCCTTATCGGTCCCAACGGGGCGGGTAAAACCACCTTGATGAAACTGATGATTCGGGCCTTCAGGCCGGACGGCGGGACGATTTTGCTGGAGGGTAAACCTATTGGCCTGTGGTCGCAAAAGGCCCTTGCCCGGCGGCTTGCCTACCTGCCGCAGGGTCCGGCCCTGGACAGTCCCTTCACTTGCGAAGAAGTGGTGCTGATGGGACGCTATGCCCACTGCGGGCGCTTCGATCCGATTTCGGAGGAAGACACCGCCATCGCCCGCGAGGCCATGCGGATGACGGAAACAGATAGCCTCGCGGCGCGTTTGATTACGGAACTCTCCGGCGGCGAACTGCAACGCGTCTTGCTGGCGCGGGCCCTGGCGCAAGAGGCGGGGCTGCTTTTTTTGGATGAGCCGACGGCCAATCTCGATCCGCATTACCAGCTCGGCCTGCTCGACCTCGTCGCCGCTTTAGTTAAAAAAGATGTCGGCGTGGTCATGGCGATTCACGATTTGAACCTGGCCGCACGCTACTGCCGGCGCCTGGCTCTGCTCCATGAAGGGCAAATCGTCGCCATCGGCAAGGCCGAAGCCGTCCTCACCGCCGAAAGCCTTCGCAGGGTCTACGGCATCGACGCCGCGCTTTCCCGGCATCCCACCACCGGCGGGCTGTGTATCGTCCCGATCGGGCGCTCAAGGGATCGCGGACACGAGGAGGCCTTGCCCGGCCATGCTTGAGCTCTACCTAAAAGGCGGTTTTTTGATGCACCCCATCCTCGTCGCTTCCGTCATCGCCCTGGCCGTTACCTTGGAACGGCTCTGGTATTTTTGGTTCACCCGCTCAAAAGCGCTTAAAGCGCGTTTTGAGCGGGTGGAAAATTTGTTGTCGATCGGGAAGGAAAAAGAAGCGGCCGCGATTGCCGCAACCCTCACCGGTCCCATCGGCAGCATTTTACAACTCGGACTGAATGAACCGGCAGAAGATCCGGAGATCGTTGCGGAGCGCATGGCGATCCGTGGAGAAGAAATCGACCGGGAGGCCGCGAAAGGACTGGCCTTGCTCGGCCTCATCCCACCCGTTTCCACCATGCTGGGGCTGTTGGGGACGGTGGTGGGCATGGTCCTCTCTTTTCAACGTCTGTCCCTGATCCAAGGTGCCCTGTCTCCGGCGCTTTTGGCCTCGGGTATTTGGGTCGCGCTCATTACAACCGTCTCCGGCATGGCCGTCGCCATTCCGGCCTTGATTGCACATTACTATCTTCAAGGCCGGAAAGACCGTTTGGTTTACGAGATCGAGCATTACGGCAGCCGCCTGCTGGTCCAACTGAGGAAAACCCACGCGCCTCAGGACGCATCCAGCGAAAAACCCGATTTCAATCCCGAACCGGATCCCTTTCGCTACGCCATTGAGGAAGGAAAGCGCTGATGCTCCGATTGAAAACAACTACAAGGAAAAGTGGATCGGCGCCCTCAATCAACATGACCCCCATGGTTGACGTGGTCTTTCTGCTCTTGATTTTTTTTCTCCTCACCTCGATGGCCATTTCCTCACCGGTCCTGGACCTCCATCTTCCCAAAGCGGCCCACGCCGAAAACGATGCCGAGAGAGCGGGTCTTCAAATCGTGATACGGAAAGGGGGGCAGGTCGAAATCGATCGTGAAACGGTCGGCCTTGTCCACCTGGAACGCACCCTCGAAACAAAACTGGCGGCCCGGCCCGAGACCAGGGTCCTTCTCTCCGCTGCCGAAAAGGCCCCCTTCGGCGTGTTCGTTCGTGTCATTGATACCTTGCAAGGTTTAAATCACAAGCACTTGGCGATCGTGACCCAAGAGGCCGTTCCATGAAAAAGGGGTTTTTCGCCATTCTCTTTTCGTCTTTGATTCATGGCACCCTTTTTTATATCCCGGATCTTTTCGAACCCAGACCGATCGAACGGATCGTCGCGTCCCGGTCCATTCCCATCCGTTTGCTTCGGCCGAGGCCGTCCTCGAAGCACACCCTAACGAAACCGGTCATCCCCCGGCCGCTTTCCAAAACGAATTTAAAACCGCCGAAGCCCCCATCGGCCACACCCGCTGCGCCCTCGCCTCCCCTTCAAAAAACACTGAGTACGCCCAAGCTGCGTCCCCGTTCGCAGATGAAAACCGGCCGACCGAAACAGCTTTCTCCTCAAGCCGCGTCCCCGCCTGCAGCCAGAAACCGCCCAGCCGAAACAATCGAGACCCCCAAGCCCGTTTCGGCAGAGGTCGAGGAAGCCCCCCCGCCGGGGCCGGTCTTGCGCCCCTTTCGCGCACTCAAAGGGGGCTATCAGGTCATGCCGGTTTATCCGATGGCCGCGCGGCGGGAGAAGCGGGAAGGCGAGGTCCTTTTGAAGGTGGAGATCTTGGAAAGCGGAGGCATTGGAAATTTGGAGGTGCTGCGATCTTCTCAGTCTGCCGATCTCGATGCCGCGGCCATCGAAGCGGTCAAGCAATGGCGTTTCGATCCGGCGATGCGAAACGGCGTGCCCGTTCAACAGATCACCCTGTTGCCGATCCGCTTCAGTCTGAGGGCCGACTAGGATACGCCCCATGTCGCGTGCACTGCTGATTCAAATACTGGTCGGGCTGGTCACCGCCATCGTGGCACAGAGCAAGGGCCGCTCCTTTTGGGGCTGGTGGATCTACGGGGCGCTCTTTCCGCCTTTCGCCCTCCTCTACGCCCTCTTTTTAAAACGGGACGATGCCGCCATTCAAAGGCAAAAACAGAAAAAAGCCCTCATCCAATGCCCGAATTGCCGGGAGATGATTCCACCCCATGCGAAACGTTGCAAGCATTGCAACAAAGTGTTTGACATCATCGATGTATAGGATGCTCTGATGAAGCGGTCCTTCGATCTCGCCATTCTCAACTGTGGGGAACTTTTGACCCTTCGGAATGAAAGCGATGGACCCAAAACAGGGGACGCGCTTTCGGATCTCGGCCTCGTCCATCAAGCCGCCGTCGGCATCGTTAAGGAGCAGATCGCATGGGTCGGGCGGCAGCGCGACTATCGCAGACACTTCAGAGCCAAGCGGGAGATCGATGCCGATGGCAAGGTTGTGATGCCGGGTTTTGTCGATCCGCACACCCATGCGGTTTTTGCAGGGCGCCGCGACGAAGAATGGGCGGCCCGTCTTCAGGGAACACCCTATCTGGAGATTCTCGAAAAAGGGGGCGGTATACTGCGCACCGTCGCGGCGACACGCGCCGCCTCACCTACGGTCCTCTTCAAACAGGCCGAAACGACGCTCCATCAAATGCTGGCCCACGGCACGACCACCGTCGAGATTAAGAGCGGTTATGGGCTCGATCCGAAAACGGAAACGAGAATTCTAAAGGTGATCCAAAGACTGGGCCGGGAAACGCCGCTCGACGTCGTTGCGACCTATCTGGGGGCGCACGTCGTTCCAAAAGCATATCGTGGCGATCCGGAGGCCTATGTCGCCCAAGTGATGGCCAGCCTCCCAAAGATGAAGGCCCTGGCCGACTTTTGCGATGTTTTTTGTGAAGCCGGCGCTTTTTCGTTCGAGCAATCGGAGCGTATCTTGGCGGCGGCGCAGGACCTGGGTTTTGGGATCAAACTGCACGCCGGAGAGTTCTCCGAACAAGGCGGTCTTCGGCTGGCGGCGGCTTTCAAGGCCGCCTCGGTCGACCATCTCGATATCGTCAAGAAAAGGGACCTCAGCCCCTTGGCGCGCGCGGGGACTGTCGGCGTCTTGCTGCCGGGTGTCTCGCATTTTTTGGGGCATCAAAAACACGCGCCGGCGCGGCGATTGATCGACGCGGGTATTCCCATTGCCCTGGCCACCGATTACAACCCCGGCTCCTGTCCCTGTCTTTCGATGCAGGAAATCATCCATCTCGCCGTCTTGAACTTGAAGATGCGCCCCGCCGAGGCCACCGCCGCCGCAACGATCAACGCCGCGCATGCCGTCGGGCGCGGTCGTCAATGCGGCAGCATCGAAGTCGGGAAACAGGCCGATCTCCTGATTCTCGATCTCGACCACCATGGGCAACTCCCCTATTTTTTCGGTGTGAATCATGTTCGAAGGGTGCTGAAAAAGGGGGTTGTTGTGTCTTAAGATCCTTGATTTGGATATATATTTGGAGCCGCCGCCGGTTTGGGGTTTCGGATTCGCAATTTTTGGAGGACCCAGTTAGAAGCCCCCTCGAATCGCCGATTTAGCCTGGATGCCGCGCGTTGACTCAAAGGATAAAATCTGTATGATGGGTCCGGCGCATACGGGGTCTCTCTTTTATGAATGTGATTTTTGCCGTTCTGATCTTCATCGCTTTTGTAAACACTGCCCTCCATCAATGGACATGGGTTCCTGCAAGCCCTGAATCCCTCTCTCCAATGCAGGTCTTGACCGATGGGATGATCCAATCCGCCAAGGGCTCGGTTGAACTGGCCCTCGGCCTCATCGGGGTCATGGCTTTTTTTCTCGGTTTGATGAAGGTTGCCGAACGCGGCGGGCTCCTCAACATGATCGGCCGGCTGGTCCGGCCTCTTATGATTCGCCTCTTTCCGGACATTCCCCCCGAACATCCGGCCATGGGGGCGATGATCTTGAATATCTCCGCCAACGCCCTGGGCCTTGGGAATGCCGCAACCCCCTTCGGCATCCGCGCCATGCAGGAATTGGACAGCCTCAACCCACACAAAGGGACTGCCACCGACGCCATGGTCTTGTTTCTGGCGATCAACACCTCCAGCATCACACTGCTGCCGACCGGGGTGATTGCCTTACGGGCCGCGGCGGGTTCGAACGATCCGGCCGGAATATTGGCCACGACGCTCTTTGCAACCCTTTGCTCTACAATGGTCGCCATCCTCGCCGCGAAGGGCTATCAGCGTTTATCCACCTTTCCCGTCGAGGCGGATCCATGTGATCCGCAAGATAAGACGCCGCATATGCCGTCGGCGGATACACCTTTGGAAGCCGGCCCCGGTTATCCGGCATCGCTTTCTTATCTGGCCCTCGCGTGTTTCATCGTCTTGATCCCCTTGGCCATCGTCTACGGGAGGGTGATCGGACCTTGGGTCATTCCCAGTTTAAGTTTGCTTCTGCTCGGCTTCGGTGTAGTGCGCCGGGTAGCCGTATACGAGGTGTTTGTGGAAGGCGCGAAAGAGGGGTTTCAAGTTGCCATTAAAATCATCCCCTTCCTGGTCGCGATTCTGGTTGCCGTGGGGATGTTTCGACAAAGCGGCGCGATGGACGGCTTGGTAGACCTTATCGATCCGCTGACGTCTCATGTCGGTCTCCCGGCCGAGGCTTTGACCATGGCGCTGATGCGGCCTCTATCCGGATCCGGGGCCTTCGGTTTGTTGGCGGAAGCGATCAACAACCCTGCAATCGGCCCGGACAGTTATACGGGTTATCTGGTCAGCACCCTGCAGGGTTCAACCGAGACGACTTTTTACGTTTTGGCTGTGTACTTCGGAGCCATACAGATTCGCCGAACCCGGCACGCCCTGGCTGCGGGGCTGACAGCCGATGCCGCGGGGATCGTCGGCGCCGTCATTGCCTGCACTTATTTGTACGGATAAGACGATAAAATACAAGACCTTCCGCTTGACATTTCCGGCGGGCATGAAGGATGATACCGATATTGCGCCATCACTGTCGTCCCCAGCTGTATTCTAGGAGACCTTTTGAATGACCATCGCTTTTGAAAAACTGACGAGCCCCATCTACCCAGCCTATTTAAAGGTCGGTGATTATTCGATCGCCCTAGAGCCTGAAATGATTGAATCACTCAAAGGCATTCAGGAAGCAGAAGCCTCTCTTTATCTCGTCAAGCTGATCGAGAAGGTGGGCTTGAATCGATACCTTCGGGAAATGATCGAAGAAGAGATTAAAAAAGGAGACGATCAAGAGGTGCTGGTGAAAGGCTTACGCGCAGAGATCCATGCCCTTTGAAACCCATTGTCTCACCGATCGTCGATGGAGACAAAGGGCCGCGGTTTTTCCCCCGTATATTTGGCTCTGGGCCGGATGAGGCGGTTGTGTTCATGCTGCTCGATCACATGGGCGGCCCATCCCGTGACGCGGCTGCAGACAAAAAGCGGGGTATAGATCGGAATGGGCAGGCCTAGCAGGTAATAGGCCGAAGCCGAATAGAAATCGAGGTTCGGATAAAGCCCTTTCTCGCTCCGCATGATGGCTTCAATCTCCGCGGAAAGCTCAGCCCATTTTCGATGGCCTTTCCGTTCCCCCAAGGCTTTTGTATATGCCTTGATGATATCGGATCGGGGATCCCCCTTTTTTAAGACGCGATGGCCGAAGCCCATGATGCGTTCCTTTTTTGCTAGCCGTTCTAAAATGTCTTTCTTGATTTTTCCACGTCGATCCAATGCGATGAGCATTTCCATGACGGCCTCGTTTGCGCCGCCGTGCAAGGGGCCCTTGAGGGTTCCGATCGCCGTGCATACCGCGGCATGTAGATCGGACAAGGTCGATGCCGTGACGCGCGCGGCAAAGGTGGAGGCATTGAACTCATGTTCGGCATAGAGGATGAGTGAAACATTGATCACTTTGACGGAAAAAGGATCCGGTTTGGCCCCGGTGAGAAGGCTCAAGAGGTATTCGGCATGGGAAAGTGAAGCCTCCGATATCAATGCCGTGTCTACGGAGCGATTGAGCAGCGCCGCCAAGAGGAGGGGCATTTGCGCACACAGCCGGATCGCCTTCCCGAGGTCGGCGGCGCGGTCATTGACGCCGTGATCCGGGTCTTCCAGCCCCAGGATCGAGACGGCGGTCCTGAGG
Source organism: Nitrospiria bacterium (assembly GCA_046756925.1). Taxonomy (GTDB): domain Bacteria; phylum Nitrospirota; class Nitrospiria; order SBBL01; family JAADHI01; genus JAJDBU01. The sequence continues at coordinate 25,904 of JBHHXH010000004.1, read as the reverse complement.
GCGTCCATTCGATTCACGGTGGCGAGGATGCCGCGCAAAAAATTGAGCACTGTGGCTGAAACCGGCCGGGCCTCCACCCAGTGCCGGCGAAAGGCGGCCAGCGCCTCCCGGTCCGGAAGCGAGCCCATCAAGAGGAGATGGGACACCTCTTCGAAGGAGGCCCGCTCCGCCAAATCTTCGATTCGGTACCCTCGATAACGCAACCCGCCCGAGGCGTGATCGACTTCACAGATGGCCGATTCTCCGGCCAGCACGCCCTCCAATCCATGATATACCTTGTCTGTCATTTTTGCTTTCCTTCTCGCCGCGGGCGTCTACCGGCGATCTTCGAATCGAGGGCTTCGTAGTCCTCGTATCGGATGAGTCGATACAGCGCTTCACGCGTCTGCATCCGATCGAGCATCTGATCGGAAGTGCCTTGTTTTTTTAGTTGTTCCAGACCTTGTTCCATCGCCCCGGCCGCAATCCTCAAAAGCGTCATGGGAAACAGGACGATGCGATAACCCATCGCGAAGAGTGCGCTTGCGGAAAGCGCCGGGCTTAAACCGAACTCGGTCATGTTCGCCAAGAGCGGCCCTCCCACTTTTTGTGCGAATTCGTTAAACTCCTCGGCCGACTCCAAGGCCTCGGGAAAGATCATATCGGCCCCGGCATCAATATAACGATTGGCGCGCGCGATGGCATCTTCCAGACTTGTGACGCCCCGGGCATCGGTTCGGGCGATGATCATTGTGTCGGGATCTTCGCGATGTTCCGCCAAGGCGCGGATCTTTTGCGCCATTGCACCGGCGTCGATCAACTGTTTTCCGTCAAGATGACCACAGCGCTTGGGAAACCGCTGATCTTCGATTTGAATCCCCGCGACGCCCGCCGATTCGAAGGCCGCCATTGCTCTTAAGAAATGGATGCCCTCGCCGAATCCCGTATCGGCGTCTGCAATGGCCGGAATGCCGACGGCGTTCGTGATATACCGCACCTGTGTTGTTACCTCCGTTACACTCAAAAGGCCGATGTCCGGCAAACCCGCCACCCCGTTGGCCAGGCCTGCTCCGGAGATATAGACGGCCTCGAAACCGGCTTGTGCGATCAATTGTGCAGAGAGGGCATTAAAGGCGCCCGGCAAGAGAAGCGGTTTTTCTTGGAGTAGAGATCGTAGCCGACGTCCTGGTGATGGTGTAATCATCAAGTTTTCTTTACTAGAAAAAGTTTTAGGAGCGGTTCGACCCCTTTTGCCGTTTCAAATTTCCAAAGCGCATCGAGAATCTTTTGTATTGCCGCCTTGGACAAAAGCGGTCCCGCCATGCCCCTGAATTTCGCTTCCACTTCTTCGTCCGTCATCTCGTTTTTCGGAAAGCCCTTCGGCAGATCCACGCGCTCGCGGTAGGTCTGGCCATCGATCTTTAGGCTGAGGGTATTGCCCATGGTTTGGCCGTATGCGGCGGAATGGTTTTTGTCGGAAAACACACGGACCTTTTGAATCAGGCGATGCAGTTTTGGATCTTTCAGATGGCGGCCGTTAAATTGCGCCCGGCCGACCTTGCCGTCCATGAGCGCAACGGAGACGATGTAGGGCAGGGAATGATCGGCCGTCTCCCTTGTAAGCGGATGCCATTTGTCGGGATCGTTCCCGATAATCTCATAAGAAATATCGGAGGTGTGCACACGGACAGCTTCGATCTTTTTCAAAAAATGCTTCGGTAATTTTTGACGAAGATTTAACGCGGCTTGCACGGCGCTCTGCGCATGGTATTCCACGGGATAATACTTGATATAGGTTTCCATGATTTTAAAAGGGCCCTTGGGCCGCAAAACCGGTGGCTCGAAAGATCCGGAGACGATCTTCATAAAACCCTTCTCGCCTTCGAAGATAGGGGCGGGACCGCTCATGCCCAAGCGCGCCAGCTCCGCCGCGAAAACCCCGTTGCGGGCCGCGTTGGCGAAAGCCACGCCCTTCCACATCGAAAGATCGCCCACCCGTGTTTGGCGAAGCGCGTTATTCGGATTTCCGGCAAGACCCAAGGCGTGGACGGTTTTTTCTTCCGGCAAACGCCATAATTTCGAAACCGCAAGAGCGGTGGAAAAGGGGCCGTAGCACACATGGTCCCAGCCGCGCGGCCGCAAGGCCACGGCATCGCAAAGAAGGCACTGGATTTCGTAAGCCAAAACAACGGCTTCGATGACACGCTTGCCGTCGTCGCCGCCGGTTTCCGCCGCGGCCAACACCGCCGAGATGTTGTCACTGGGATGGGCCGGTTCCTTGGAGAGATAGGTGTCGTTGTAGTCGAGGTAGCGTATGGCCGTGCCGTTGGCGAAGGCGGCCAGATCGGGAGTCGTTTTTTGATTCGTTCCGAGAAGGGTCGCCCCGTTTTTCAACCTTACGCGGTCGGCCATTCGCCGTGCGATTTTGCAAGGGCGGCTTCCCCAGCCGCCCAGAGCGCAACCCAGGGTATCAATCAGCCGCCGCTTGGCTTCATGCACCACTTCCTCCGGGAAATTATGGTATGCAAGCTTTTGGCTGTAGCGGGCAAATCGTTCTGCGAGGGTCGGTGTGGATCTTCCCATGGACTGCACTCCAAGGCATACGATCCTGATATATTCAGTCTACAAGCCCTATGAAGCGGTGTCAATGAATTGCGGGGATGGATAAAACGGTACTGTATGCCCCATTCCGGGTTCGAGCAAAGACGCGATTTTAGGTCGGCTTAAGACCCTTTGGAAACGGGTGTCGTTCCGTTAAAGTGCATCATCGATAGAACGTCTTGACTCTTCTATAGCGATGCTCCTATTCTATGATATGGATCTAAATAAAATATGATTTGTATCATAAATATAAATGAGGCAATCAAGGTATTATACTCAATTTTTGAATGGAATATTGGTGCCTTCGGTCTTTAAAGGTGAAACGATAGGTCAATTGGATACATCTAGGGAGGTGATGCCTATGAAGGAAATTTACTTTTTTGACGTTGTGGAAATTTGGCAAATGAACTCCAGGGGACATGTGGGAGTTCCATAGTCATTAAGGAGGAATAAGATGGATACACGTAAATTATTTCTCATGATTTTGGTTTTTGTTTTCGCATCTTCTTTTTCGTTGGCTGATGCGGGTAATTACCCCTACTTAACCCAACACGATATCGATTCACACAGAAGCATCGCCAGCTCCGTTTGGACGGTCATGGGTGGTATGGTTTTCTTGGAGACGGAGGAGAGAACCATGCGGAGTTTTGGGTTGAAAGAATGGGAACAGGAAGGATTTCCCCCGCCGGAAGAGGGTGATGAAGCCACCCTTATTTTGGATAGGGGCAACACGATCGTCGACATCACCGAACCGGGCGGCAAAGGGGGTCTTTTTGGCAATGAAGTCCGTGGAGTGGTGCAACATGTCGATGGCCCGATGAAACAGATTGCAATTGAAACGGCATTGGGGGATATGCTGGTCTTTGAGATGAAAGACGCGGCAAGCACAAAATTGAGGTGGATTCAGAAGGGAAGGACGGTCTCCCTTGCCATTGATGGGCAAGGCCGGGTCATGGATGCTTTTCGATTCGAATAAATGCTGAGCGAAAGCCAATCGGCCCGTAAAACCAATTGGTTTTACGGGCCGATTTTTGTCCGCATGGACACATTCCAACAAAGTACAACTGCTCAATGGACAATGTCGGGGAACGGCGATGGGGTTTTTTTGCCGGATTTATTATTCGGAATGGGGCCGAAGCCAGCCCTCGGAGATGAGTTTCCCTCCCGGCACATCGCGGTCCGCCACGCGATGCGTCACTGCATTATAGGCGAGACGGCCGGTTCCGGACCGGGAGAGGTTTTGTTCGATAAACTCGATGTATTCGTCGGTGACGGCGGTGATGACGGCGACATGACCGTACATCCCCCCTTGAAAAGTAAGGATGTCGTCAGGAAGGGGGGGGGCGGGTCCTCCATTCTCAAAGGCTTTTAAACCCTTCTCATCGGCGGTTCGAAAAAAGGTGTCGGCATGGCTCCTCCTCCAAGCATTCTCGCGTGTTTCAATTCCCTTAACCACATGATAGAAACGCCGGACATACTCGACACACTGGTATCTTAAGCCATAGACCGATGTTCCATCACAACTTCCGTAGGGATATCCTTGATTGGATCGGGCCGGCACGCCCTTGTAGGACGCAAGCGTCGTTGCACAGGGTGCTCCCATAAAGCTTTCGACTTTTGCAACAAAGCCTGTGAGAGGAAGTGCGGCGAGGAATGCAACCACGAAGAGGGATTGTTTCGTGACTGTGATTTTTTTGGCAAACATCTTTTGCACAATACCAAAACCGCCAAAGGAAAGTCAATATATTGTATTTCGTTATATTGTATTTCGTTCTAATTTCTCAATTGAGAAATTAGAAAAAGCCGATGCGCCTGCTGTCTATCGCCCGCTTGCAAATAAATTGGCAAAGGCCTGTTATTTTATCATTGCATATGTGTACTCCCAGGAGCCGCCTGAGGAAGAGCTCGCTGCCGACAAGTAAGTTCTGAGAAATTCGGGAACAGCCCTTATAATCGTCTCGCATATAGGTCTTCGCTGGTTTCTTGTTCTTACAATATCTCCCCTCCTCGTATATGGCGTGCGATCGGCGTATGTTTATAATCCATCAATTAAATAATGGTGTTTTGGTTGTGATTCATATATCAAAACAATCAAGACCAATAAACATGAAAAACGACGATAATGGATAGAAATCATATGGGCAACTTAACTTAATTTCCATAATCGTGATTGTGTGAATACAAGATCGATCCCACTTGTTGATTGTTTAATTAGAATGCGCATATTCACTTTATATATTATTCCGTTCATAACTCTTTTTGGGTATTGTCAGAATACCGGACCGGTGGTACTATTGCTTATGCCAATAGATCATTGGCAAGGTCCACCTTTAATAACTGGCCTGGATTCGTAAATGCGAATTTTTTATAAATCTTCAGGATATTTCGTTTCATGACGTTCCATTTTATTGGATAAAGACGAGTGGACTCGATATTTTAATCGATGGCGATAATTGACTAAACTTCTCTGGAAAGGCAATAAACGTGCAATCGATTCTCATCGCGAACAGTGACCCACAGGAAATAGATCGGATTCAAAAAGATCTGAGAAACAACTATCGGATCATGACGATCACCTCTGTTGAGCAATTCGATGGAGGTCTGGAAAAATGCCAACTCATTCTTTTAGACCAGAACTTTACAGAAAAAAAGGGGCTGGACTTTCTTAAAATCGTCGTGAGTAAGATCTATATACCCATACTAATGGTGACTTCGCCAGAGGATCCAAATTGTGCTTCTGAAGCATTGAGCGCGGGTGCGTACAACTATATTGTCAAGACGGGAAATTATTGGGAATTATTAGGATTTTCAGTCGAAGAGGCGATACGCCGTTCCAGAGAACATGAAGAGATGAAGCAAACGATCGTCACTCTAAGGCAACGTGTCACCAAATTAGAAGAGCGCTTAGAAAAGAATTCTCCGGAAACCCTCCAAGGAAGGGATCGAAAGGATCTATTGGCTGAGGATAAAAAACGCGGGATTTTGGATGAGATTATTTCCTCGCTCAAGAAAGACGAGGTCAATCTCCCTGCGCTTCCGGAGATTGCGATTCAGTTCAAAAAAATAATTGCAAAACAGGGAAGTATCTCTGAGATTACCGAACTCCTCAAGAAAGACGTTGCCATTTCATCTAGACTCATCAGCGTTTCAAATTCCCCCTATTACCAAGGTCTGACGAAAAACAAATCCTTGGTTCAGGCGGTTAACCGCTTAGGATTGGGTGCCACAAGAAACTATGTAGAGTTAACCGCGAATCGCTCACTTTATACCATTGAAAACAATGAGTACCAAGACTATCTGAAAGCGCTTTGGAAACACTCCCTTTCTTGCGCCTATGGAGCGGAAGCGATTGCAAAACGCCTTCAGCTCAAGAACCCAGAGGAAATTTTCTCAATGGGGATGCTTCATGATATCGGCAAGCTCATGCTGTTGAAGATTATCATTGATTTAGAAAATAGAGGAGCTTTCTCAAAGAAAGCGGACCGGAGAGAAGTCATTGAGATTCTAAACGCAAATCACGGACAGTTTGGCGCCTCTCTTCTGAAGAAGTGGCGGTACTCCCCGGAATATGCCCAGGTTGCCTTATGGCATGATAACCTTGGCGAAGCAGATCTCATTTTCAAAGAACTCCTGGTGATTCACCTTGCAAATTGGATTGTAAAGGACATGGGATATGGGCAGTCTGAGCCACCGCAAATTGATTTACGAAACGTCGAGTCGGCAAAAATCCTCAAGTTTTCAAATGAACTGATCGATGAAACGAAGACAGAAATCAGTGAAATGATGGAAAAGATCCCGCAGGACTGATGGGTCCTTTTAAAATCTGTCCTCGTCCGTTTCAGTGATACTTAAAATGTCATCAAGAATCGTCTCAAGGATGCCCTTGAAAGGTTAAAATCACTGCTCAGTATCCCAATAGAAATTCCTTTTGTGAGACTCAAATTTCAGAAAGATTATTGACAAGCTTTTTAGAGTCAGGTCTTGCAACATGCATGTTACATTACCCAACCCTCTCATGATATTCATGGAGGAAAAACCTGTTTGAAAGGCCTCACTTCACGACTTTCGAAAATGGCGTCTTTCACGTCGGCGTCTTCGGCGGCAAAGGTCCTGGCTATTCGAGCGATGAATACAAATCGATCGGCATCTCCTTATTCCGCCGGAGAAGAGAGGGGTTTCTAAACGATCATCGGCGCCGGCTTTCCCACATAGTAGCCCTGGGCGAAATCGACGGCGTATTCTTGGAGCAAGGCCAGTGTCTCGTGGCTTTCCACTCCTTCGGCGATTGTTTTTTTTTCAAGATGCCTTGTGACTTCACTCAACGATTTGACAAAGATTTGATCGTCGGTTTGGGTGGTTAATCCTTTGATAAAGGTGTCGCCTATTTTTACAAAATCGACGGGCAGTTGTTTCATATAGTTAAAAGACGAAAAGCCCATGCCGTAATCGTCCAGTGCGAAACGGCAGCCGAGGCTCTTGATTTCGAGCATCAGCTTGCACGCCGCCCTCAGATCGGATACCGCGGCAGTTTCGGTGATTTCGAAAATAATTGCTCTTGCATCCGCCCCGGTTTGTTTTAAGGTTTTCCGCAAAAGGGGAAGAAGCGCCCTGTCATTCATTGCATGGCCGGAAAGATTGATGGTGAACGTGGCGTGTACGCCTTTTTGGGCCAATGACGCCTGGGTTGAAATGACCTTTTTTAATACCAAATGATCGATGGAATGGATCAAACCACAGGCCTCCGCGATCGGAATAAACACGCCGGGGGATATCAGTGAATCATCTTTGTTTCGCATCCTGATCAGCGCTTCATGAAAGGAAATCGAACCTTTCGATACACGCATGACCGGTTGATAATGGATGACAAAACCGTCTTTATCCAGTGCCTGTTTGATCCTGTCCTCCCAATAGGCGTGTTTCTGCATTTTTTCTCGAATGGGTTCCCGACTGGAGTAGACATGACAACGGCCGGGCGCGCGATCCTTGGCCTGGTACATTGCCAGATCTGCGTTGGAGAGGAGTGCTTGCAGCGAATTGCCGTGATTTGGAAAGAGCGCAATTCCGATGCTGGCGGAGACCTTGTATCTGTGCTCAAGATAGGGAATTTCGATGTCGTTTAAGTTTTTTGAAATCTTCTCCGCCATTTTAATCGCGCCTTTCCGATCCGTTTTGGATATCACGAAAGCAAATTCGTCTCCACCCAAACGGCTGATAAAATCGGTCGGTCTGACCAGTTGCGAAAGCCGTTTGGCGACGACCTGAAGGAGGGCGTCTCCCGAGTGATGGCCTCGGGTGTCGTTAACGTATTTGAACTGATCGAGGTCGAAGAAAAGGAGGGCGCCTTTTTGGTTGAATCGATTCGACTCGTCGAGAACCCGGTTGAGCTCTTTCTGAAAACGGCGGCGATTGTACAAACCCGTCAGCGGGTCGTGATCCGCCAACCAAGCAAGGCGCGTCTCCGCCTGTTTGCGCTCTGTAAAATCGAGACCGACGGATAAAACAGCGGCCTTGCCCTCCCCTTTTCTCTCGATGCGGGAGTGGAACCAGACGATATAGCGTTTCGACCCGTTTTTACAGGTCAAGACCGATTCGTGGGAGAAATGATTCCGTTGTCCCAGGCCGATCTGCAAGAGCCCTTCCGAAAGCTCGGGTGAGAGATCCGCTCCGGACAAAAGGTCTAGAAAGGGCTTGGAGATGAGCTCGGAGAGCGAGTAACCGGTTAAATTGCTCCCGTACCGGTTAAAGGTGATGACCTTGCCGTTTTTATTTTGCGTTAAGATGATGACCCGTGCGGTATCGAGCAGATTGGAAATAAAGGCCTTTTCGCTTGTCAGCTCCTCCATCCTGTCCGCAAGACTTTGGGTCCGTTTCTTGACTTCCTCGTCAAGGTTTTCCAATTGGAAAGAAAGTGTAATGGCGGTCTCCCCCAGTGTATCGATTTCATCCGTGACCCAGACCTGCTTTCGTTTTACTGCAGCTTGGCGAAAATCTCGATATGCATTTTGGGCAAGGAGCGGAAGGGTTGTTGCAATACGGCTGAGTCGTTTCATCGGTGCTGATAAAAAGACCAATAGAAGCCCTTCTGAAATAAAGAGGCCGATCAACCCCGCCCACATACTTTGTTGAGTCGCTGCACGTATTTCCGACAGGGGTTCGGAAATATCGTCTATGATGACGATATGCCCCGAGCCAGCATGAACCATCCCTTGTAGCGGGATCAGGCGTAGTTCATAAATCCTGTTGTCGAAATCGATTTTTCGGCCTCTTTTAACTGTATCGATTGACGGGGCTTCTTGCGCGGTCTTCTTTAGAAGCGGAATTGTCCGATCCATGTTTGTCAGGGCGATCAGTTCGGAATTCCATGATGAAATGGATTTAGAAGCATTGGCTGCGGGCTGTTCGTCCTTCCTCTTGTCGATCATGATACCGGTATCGACGCCGGAAATTTTTCGAAAACTTAAAATCACGTCGGCCAATGATGTTCCCAATAATATCGCGCCGGTATTCCTGCCACTGGAGAGAACTGGAATCATGACATACTCGGAACAGACCTTGTTGCACGACAGAGCGGTCACGGGGGCTTCTTTTTTGCGGACGGCTTCGTTCATGCTGACGAAAGCCGGATCTTGGGTCTCTGTTGCTTCAAGACTTTCCCAAGCTGCCAATTCCTGGCCTCTTTCCGAATAAAAACGAGCTGTACTGATCCCTGTATCCAGTTGCCACAGGGGCCAATGATTTCCAAATGCCGCAACGATCTCTTTTTCCCCACCGGTGGAAAGAGCCTTTTCCATCCCCTTTAGGGAGGGAATGATGCCGCCCAGTTGCACCAAGCGTTGTGAGGTCTGCTCCAATATCCCTTCAAAGGCCAGGGCGTGTTGTTGGTGAGCCATGACACGACGCGCATCAAACTGTCTCGTCAGGTTGATGTAGCTCAGGAGAGGGAAAGAGGCGTTTATCGCGATCAAAACCAAACTGAAGAATAACAAGGCCTTCCACTTGAGGCTTAAAAAGCGTCGAAGCCTGCCGGAACGGAGATGATTATTCTTTGGTTTTTCGGTCATACTGTGATGCCTGTTTAAAAACGGTAAGAAAGCAGAAATGCAAACATATTCCAATCCTGTTTTATGGAGGACGGGTCGGGGTTATCCAAGAGTGGAAGCCAGGCGGTACCGTCCACATGATGGTATTCGATACGTGACATCAGTGAATTCGTTATATCCCAGCGCAAACCGAATGTCCAGTCTTTGGCGAATACAAGATGGTTGGGAAGGCCCGTTTGGGAAGTAAACTTGTTTCCGTTTTTGTCGTCACGGTCCTGATAAAGGAGATCATAACGGATGACCCCTTCTAAGCGCTTGAGGATTCTATATGTGCCCTGTAGGTAAAAACTCTTCCCCGTTTGTTCGCTATCCGGGATGGCGACAAGGTCCTTTTTTTTAAAGAAACGGAGTGCGTATTCCGAGGTGATACTCCACGATTCGGCATGGTATTGGGCGGAAAAAATCAAGGGCCTAAAACGGATGGATCCTGCTCGAAGCGGATCGCCTGTTCCGGGCTTGTAATTAATATTGACGACGGCGCTGCTGAGTCCCAGTCGAACTTCTCCTTCATTTTGTTCGAAAAGGATACTTCCGATGTATGAAAGTTGATCGTCGAGTCTTCCAAGGCGGTCCGATAAGAGGACGGCGCGTTCCGTCTCGATGCCATCGACATTCGGGTAGCCCAATCCGACTTGAAAAAATAGATTTCCTGACGCCATCTGTCGTTCCCCATAAGCGATAAGACTGTCTGACGATAAGGCCGGGTTCCGCGTGCGGACAAAGTAAATCGATTGGGGAAGGAATATGCTTGGGCGGGTAAAGGCCACATCCCGCGTCTCGTTGTAAAATCCGAAAGGGTTCTTTATTTTGCCGATGCGGATACCTAGACTGCCCATCCCGTTAGAGAGGATACTGAAATCGACGAGGCCGTAGTCTAACCTTATATTGCCGCGATCTCCTTTGCCGGCACGGCGTGATAGGATTTGTGCCGAGAAGAGCAAGTCGGGAACCGGTCGAATCGAAGCATTGATTCCCAGCTCGGTGAAGTCGAAACTTCCGTTCTCACTCTTTCCGAAGAAGTTATTATCGGTGGTATCGATAAAGCCCTGGCTGGCAAACCCGTGAAACTGGAGGCTATCGGACCATCCTTGGCCATGGGCAGGCGGAACGAAAAACGCTTGCATCCAGAAGAGAGTGAACACCGCTACGAATTTCCCAATATTAAGAAACTTAGCGTACTTGTAGTATTTTGACATCGGTATCGTTCTTCTCCATCACTAAGTAGCCGATTGCCCCAGGTGTATTCGCGATCTTTTGACGCATCTCTTTCTCTGAAGCGACTTCAAACGGCGCTTGACCCGTTCCCGAATAAATTAGCCTGTCCCAGGCCCGCCGTAACTGGTGGGGGAAAACATTTAAGACTTTTTTGCAAAATTTGATATGGAGCGGGGCGTTGTCTCTCAGAACAAAAACTTTCACCCCTGTGCCGTTGGGCCACTTATTCAGGCGCATACCGAAAATAGCCCGAAGGGCGTTCTTTGAAATCTCTTTCTGACCGACACTTTTATTGACAACCACGGCTTGGGCATTCGTCGTAGAGCTCGTTGCGGCAAGGTATATCAATATAAAGAGAAATAAGAAAGATCTCATTTCACCCTTTAAGTCACCCTTTAAGATCAAGACACCTCACGGAACCAATACGGTTTCCCGTCATCGTTTAAATACACCCCGTGACTGTCTTGCCCGTGGCTGTCTTGAATGATAAATCTCCAGATATCAGGGCGGCTTAGATATATTCCGGACAATAAGGACACAATACTCCGAAAACAGGGCAACCTTTTGCCGTGATAGTCGACTATTGGCCCGATCGGTTTAAAAACGATGCCGAACCTTTTTAATAATCTCAACAACGGAGGTTCGAGGCACGCATAGCTATGCACGACATTTTTTTCCATGGCCATGTTAAATATGGCCTTGAACAATCCGAGTGCCACCGGCGGTAGGAAAAGGGGGCCGGTATCTTTTTTGTCCGAATCCCGCAGGTGCCTATTTGTAATTCTTTGTAATCGCCGTTTAGAAACGATAAACCTGGAGATTTCAGAAAGTGATTTTCTCTTGAGTTGAACGGATTTGAGGGCGTCCTTATAAAAGACCCGGTTAAAATTTTCTTCAATCGGGAGCCGGTTCCATCTGCCGATTGAAGACGACAGGATCAACCTGACGTAGCCGACAAGTACACCGGTGCGCTTATGTTGAATGAGTCGATGCACTGAATGGCGATCGTAACGGTCTGTTTCAATGTGGGACGGGTGGTCTTTCGGTTCAGCCAACGTATTTTCGACGCAATATACCATATACCGCAGATGCATCGCCTCTTGCATTAATTTGTCTGAATTGGGTGTTACGATTTGAAAGTGATGGTTGAAACTTTCGGTCAAATTCATTTGATCTCCTTAAATACAATATAATTGCTATAAAATATAGGCTAAGGTATTCCTAAGGCCGGTAATCTATAAGATCATAGGCCGGTGTTGCGTGTACCGAAGGACAATAGATCCGGGCAATAAAAAAGCAATATACATGCTATAATCGTTAGTTCATTCTAATATCGTACTTATTTTTTATTAATAATGAAATTTTATGGTTATGGGCCGGTTTTGGTAACTGGGACATTGTGTATTGGTCCGGAGCCTTAAATATGGATTGTAATGATCCATATATACTTGTGGAGTCGATTTCTTTCTTGGTTTCTCTTCATCCAGGGGAAGCGTTTCTATATAGGATTTCTATATAGGAAAAGATATCGTGATTCTGCACTTGAGTAAAAACGATTTTATGCAAGGTGGATGACGTCGATTTCAATCGACCCTTCGTGAATCTCTCGACTTATAGTCGAGGGTCGTTTAGTGCCGATCTGGGTGGGTGCCCTTTCTGATATGGGTATATATATGCAGCTCGAAAACCGAGATATCGAATTTAAGGCCGCAAAAGTAGGGTGGGACCTGAGGGTTACTCAGGAAAGACCTGTTTGAAAGGTCTTACTTCGTAGCTTTCGAAGACGGATTCTCTTACGTAGGGGTCTTCAGCCGCAAAAGCTTTGGCTGCTTCAAATGATTCGGCTTCAAAGACGATGAGGCTGCCGCTTTTGTCCGCAAAGGGACCGGCGAGGATTAATTTGTGTTCTTTATCGAGTGTCTTTAAACGCTGTATGTGCCCTTCTCTGCAACGTTTTCTCTTTTCCTGGCCCTCCGGGCCGTCTCGACCGATCATTACAAAGCGCATAGGTCCTCCTGATCCATTCCGGCAGAATAAAATGGTGGCGTAGGCTTTTAAACGATTGTCGGCGCCGGTTTTCCTACATGGTAGCCTTGGGCGAAATCCACGGCATATTCGCGGAGCAAGGCGAGGGTTTTTTCATCTTCGACGCCTTCCGCGACGGTTTTTTTCCCGAGGCCCCTTGTGACTTCGCTTAAGGATTTCACGAAGATCTGGTCGTCGGCGTGCGTGGACAGATCTCGAATAAAGGTGTCTCCGATTTTCACGAAGTCGACCGGCAATTGTTTCATATAGTTGAATGAAGAGAATCCCATCCCGAAATCGTCCAACGCAAAACGGCAGCCCAAGGCTTTTATCTCTTCCATGAGGGTACAGGCGGCGACGAGGTCGGATACCGCTGCGGTTTCCGTGATTTCCAGTATGATGGATTTCGGATCGGCGCCGGAATGCCTTAAGGTTTTTTCCAAGTGGGGGAGAAGTTCCCGGTCGTTGAATGCATGGCCCGAAAGATTGATCGCAAAGGTGGTCTGCACGCCTTTGCTTGCCAAGTGCGCCTGTGCGGCAATCACCTTGTTGAGGACCATGTGGTCGATCGGAAAAATCAGGCCGCATGTTTCGGCAATCGGGATAAAGGCGCCTGGTAGGATCAGCTTTTCGTCATGATGCATGCGCAACAAGGCTTCGTAAAAATAGGTCGACCCATTCGAAACATCTTGAACCGGTTGAAAGTGGAGTACGAAATCGTCCTTGTCGAGGGCCTGTTTGATCTTGTCTTCCCAATAGGCGCGCTTCTGCATGCGTGCCTTGATCGGCTCCTGACCCGAAAAGATGTGCCAGTTGCCGCGCTCTCGATCTTTTGCCTGCACCATGGCGATGTCGGCATTCGAAAGGAGTTTTTGAACTGTCGTGCCGTGTTTCGGAAAAAGGGCGATCCCGATACTGGCCGACACTTTGTAGCAATCTTCAAAGACGGGGATCTCGACTTCGTTTAAGAATTCGATGATTTTTTCGGCGACCTGTACGGCCCCCTCTTGACCGACTTCGGAGATGACCAGCGCAAATTCATCGCCTCCCAGGCGGCTGACAAAATCGGTGGACCGGACGATGCGAGACAGGTGGTCCGCCACCGCTTTCAGGAGCATGTCTCCTGCATGATGTCCTCGGGTGTCGTTGACATATTTGAATTGGTCGAGATCGAATACCAATAAGGCGCCCGATCGGTTGTAGCGCTTTGCCTCGGCGAGGATGCGGTCGGTTTCGCTTTGAAAGCGTCTCCGGTTGAAGAGACCGGTCAGGGAGTCGTGATCGGCCAACCAAGACAGACGCAGCTCCGCGCGTTTCCGTGCGGTAAAGTCGAGCCCGACGGATAGAATGGCGGGATCTTTCGCGTCCTTCCTCGCCAGATGCGAATGAAACCATAGGACATGCCGTGTCGAGCGATCCCGGCAGGAGATGACCGATTCGTGCGAGAGATCCCCCTGTTTCCCGTCCACCAGCTTGATCAGCGCCTCCGCCAAATCGGGGCTGGTCTGATCGGGGGCCAGGAGCGAAGTGAACTTCCTTCCCGACAAGTCCCCTTGCGGGTAGCCGGTGAGATCGCTTCCGTGTTGATTGACCATCACAATTTCGCCCGTGTCGTTTTGTGTCAGGATGATGACTCGCGCCGTGTCGAGAAGATTGGACACAAAGGCCTTTTCCGTGGAAAGTTCGTCCATCCTGTCCGCAAGGGTCTTGGTCCGTTTTTGTACTTCGTTTTCGAGTTTTTCCAATTGATATGAAAGAGAAATGGCGGTATTCCCCAGAATATCGATCTCGTCGGTCCTCCAGTGCTTTTCTTTCCATCGGACGGATGATCGAACGTATCCAAATGCGCTTTGCGCCAGCAGCGGCAGGGTTTCGGCGATCCGCACCAAGCGCGTGGTCGGGTTCGAGAGGATCATAAAAAGGAATACTTCCGAAAACAGGAGGCTTAAGAACCCGGCCAACAAACTTCTTTTCGTGACGATCCGTATCTTGGAGAGCGCTTCGGAGATATCGCCTATAATCACAAGGTGTCCCGATCCGCCGTCGGCCAGTCCGTGCAGGGGGATAAACCCGATGTCATAGTCGATCTGATTGAAGGTGGTCTTTCGACTTGTTTTCGCAGGGTCCAGCGAAGGGTTTTGCCCTGCGATCCATTTTAGAAGCGGCAAGGTATGACCCTCGTGGGTGAGGGATGCGACATGTGCGTTCCATGACGGTATCCCGGCAGAAGGGTGTGCCGAGGGGGTGTGGTTTCCTCCGCTCTTGACGATCAGTCCGATATCGATGCCGGATATCTGTTGAAAATCGGCGATCATCCTGGAAAGCGCGGTTCCCAATAAAAGGGTTCCGGCCGTTTTTCCATCCAATCGTATCGGTGTCAGTACATATTGGGTACATTCCCTTCGGCATAAAAGGGCCATTAGGGGATGTCCGCTCGCCGCTGCCTTGTCGATCCATGTCTTAATCAAGGGGTCTTGTTCAGCGAGCGCACCACTCGCACCCCAACTTGCCAGGGTTTTTCCGGCGTCCGAATAAAATCGAAGGGTATCGATGCGATTGTTCGATCGTATCCGTGTCCAATGTGGATCGAAGACCGCAGCGATCTTATCGTTTTCATGGGATGCCAAAGCCGCCCTCATCCCGTCGAGAGACGGGATGAGGCTTCCAAGGCGCTGCAAGTGATCCGCAGTTTGCTTCAATCGTTTTTCGAATTCTCTTGCATACTGTTTGTGGACTGCATTGCGGTGTCCATCGAATTGACCGATAAGATGTCGATAGTGGAGAAAAGGAAAGGACACATTGACAATCAGAAGCACCAGGCTGGCCCATAAGAGGACTTTCCACTTTAGACTTAAAAACTTTTTGCGTTTTTCGCAGCCGGTGGTGTCCTTGTGTTTTTTAGCATGGGTATCGACGATCATGTTGGGTATTTTCTGCCGCGTATTTGGAGGGATTGAAAAAGCCGAATCACCCGCTGTTTTTATTTGCCAACCATTCAGCGGGCGTTACCGTTGGGCTTAAAAGGCGCGTCTCTCCTTACAAGGGGATTCAATATTTTTCTAACTCTGAATTTACGCTTCGTTCCAGGTCATTTTATTCTTTTCGGCAGTCTAACACGATCGGAAAAAAAAGCCCAGAAATCGATATCGAGAAAATCTTCCGGATATGACGATCGTTATATTGAAACGGAACCGATCCTTATCGAACCGGTCCCTATACCTTTTGTATTGTCCCGTTTCCGGGCGAGGTCTTCGCGATTCGCCGGGGGAGTCGATTTTCTCAATATTTCCGTTCTTCGGGCGGAATTTTCGTCACAGTGACCGGCTTGTATTCCAGACGGGGACCCGTTTCATTCCACCGGATGAGCGTATGTTTCATCCACTCGAGGTCATTCCGTTCCGGGAAGTCCGTACGGGAGTGGGCGCCTCGGGACTCTTGACGCGCCAAGGCGCCGACGGCCGTTGCCTCAGCGAGGTCGAATATGGATTGGAGTTGTAGGGCGTCGATCAATTCAAGGTTGAAAACGGATCCGTGGTCTTGGAGCCTAAAATTCGATAATCTTGGACGGATCTCCTGTAATTTTTCCAGGCCCCTTTCCATGCGGTCCTTCGTTCTCAGTATACCGAAATGCTCCGCCATTACGGTTCCGATCGTCTCGCGGATCGGGCCGATGGGTTCTCCTTCTTTTCGCGCCAATAGCGC
The DNA here is from genome assembly GCA_046756925.1 of Nitrospiria bacterium. Taxonomy (GTDB): domain Bacteria; phylum Nitrospirota; class Nitrospiria; order SBBL01; family JAADHI01; genus JAJDBU01. The sequence continues at coordinate 9,282 of JBHHXH010000004.1, read as the reverse complement.
CCGAACCCGGGCTTTGTCTTCGGCGAGACGGGCCTCCGAAATGGACTTGAAGTCGGTCTTCTCCGCGTATTCTGCGGCGCAACGTCCCGCACGACGGCCGTACACGATGGTTTCCATTAAGGCATTGCCTCCCAGTCGATTGGCGCCGTGTACGGACACGCAGGCGCATTCCCCTGCGGCATACAGTCCGGGCACGGGTGTTTCGCAATGGATATTGGTTGGAATGCCGCCCATCGAATAATGGACGCCCGGTGTCACCGGGATCGGCGCTTCGATCGGGTCGACGCCGGCATAGGTCATCGAAAGTTCCCAAATCTGCGGCAGCCGTTCCATGATTTTTTGCTTTCCGAGATGCCTGAGATCGAGCATGACGCATCCTTCGATTCCCCGTCCATCGAGGATTTCACGATACTCGGCCCGAGAGACGACATCGCGACTGGCCAGCTCCAAGGCCTTGGGGGCATAGCGTTCCATAAAGCGTTCGCCCCGTACGTTAAAAAGATAGCCTCCTTCTCCGCGTGCCCCTTCGGTGATCAAGATACCGGTTGTTTTGAGCGTGGTCGGATGAAACTGCACAAACTCCATATCCTGGAGAGGGATTCCGGCGCGATAGGCCATGGCCATTCCGTCCCCCGTATTGATCAAGCCGTTGGTCGAAACGAGATAGACCCGTCCATATCCCCCGGTTGCTAAAATGACGGCCTTGGCGCGGATACGAGACAATGCCCCGGTAAAGAGGTTGAGAACCACCACGCCGCAACAGTCGCCGTCTTCGATAATCAATGAAGTGACGTACCATTCTTCGTAGACTTTTGCCGCCCGTTTGATCAGTTGTTCGTAGAGCAGGTGAACGAGGGCGTGCCCGGTGCGATCGGCCACGTAACAGGTTCTTGGAAAGCCGAGGCCGCCGAAATTCCGTTGGGCGATACGGCCTTCCGGATCTCTTGAAAAAAGAGCGCCCATGCGCTCCAAGGCCATAATGTCTTCCGGGGCGGATTTGCAGAGCACCTCAATTGCATCTTGATCTCCCAGCCAGTCGCTTCCCTTGACAGTATCGTACATATGCGATTCCCAAGAGTCTTCGTTTCGTATGGCGGCATTGATGCCGCCCTCTGCCGCAACGGAATGGCTCCGCACCGGATGCACCTTCGAGATGATCCCCACGTCGAGGTGTGGAGGCACGGCAACGGCGGCCCGCATTCCGGCCAACCCGGCGCCGACAATCAAAACATCATGTGATTGCATTTAAGCTCCTGTCTGGATGAATGCCCGAAAACCGGCGGGGGTTTGTTGTATCGTCTGTGTCCATAGACCCCAATGACTTTGCTCACACCGTCTTTACGGTTTTGAGATTCTGTTTTTTGGTTCATACCTTGTATCGAGATGCCTCGCCGCTTGTACCTCGTTCATGCGTCCGACGGAACGGGATTGCGGCGCAGCCTTCAGCTTGTCGGGCGCCGTATCGATCTCTCGACGGATCTGGTGCATGGCTTCCGCGAATGCATCGAGGGTTTCCCGAGCCTCGCTCTCCGGTGTCTCGATCATCAAGGCTTGTTCGATGTTTAAAGGAAAATTCACGGTGGGGGGGTAAAAGCCGTAATCGATAAGGCGCTTGGCGATATCCCAGGCGTTAATCCCCGCATCCCGAAAGTTTTTGGCCGATACGATAAATTCGTGCATGCAGGGACGGTTCATCGGGATGAAATAGTCTTCGCCGAGACGCTTCTTTAAATAGTTTGCATTGATGATGGTGTTTCGGCTGATGGCCGAAAGACCTGCCGCGCCCAATCGACGGATGTAGGCATGGGCGCGAACCAAGATGCCGAAGTTTCCGTAAAACCCGTGAACCCGGCCGATGGATTGAGGCCGTTGGCCGTCAAGATAATAAGTCGCCTCCTTTTTTTCGATTTGCGGAGACGGTAGAAAAGGGACCAGCGCCTCCGAGACACCCACCGGGCCCGCTCCCGGTCCGCCCCCGCCGTGGGGCGTCGAAAAAGTCTTATGAAGATTAAAATGAATAATGTCGCAACCCATGTCCCCCGGCCGGGTCAAGCCAAGTAGGGCATTGAGGTTCGCCCCATCGAAGTACAATAACGCTCCCGCATCATGAACGACCCTCGCCACCTCCCCGATTTGCCGCTCGAATAGACCGAGCGTGTTCGGATTGGTCAGCATCAAGGCAGCTGTGTCGTGATTGACCACCTTGGCGAGATCTTCCAGGTCGATGGTCCCCTCCCGATTTGAACGAACCGTCTGAACCGTATATCCGGCAAGGTGGGCCGAAGCCGGATTGGTCCCATGCGCCGAATCGGGGATCACAACGAAACGCCGTTGTTTTCCCAATGATTGATGATAGGCCCGCGTCATCAGCATCCCGCACATCTCTCCCTGCGCACCGGCCACAGGTTGTAGCGAAATCGACGACATTCCCGATATTTCCGCAAGCATCTCGGCGAGTTCGTAGAGCAGGGCGAGCGCGCCTTGGACGCTTTCTTCCGGCTGGAGCGGGTGGATGTCGGAGAAGCCCGGAACCCGTGCGAGATCTTCATGGATTTTTGGATTGTATTTCATCGTGCACGATCCGAGCGGATAAAAACCGTTGTCGACGCCGTAGTTTTCCTCGGAGAGCCGGGTGTAGTGCCGGATTAATTCATTCTCGCTCACTTCCGGCAAGGGCGCCGGCGTCTCCCGCAAGTATTTTTTCGGGATATAGGTGTCGGGCGAGATGCCCTCGATGCTTTCGGTCGGAAAAGTGATGCCTCTTCGTCCACTTACGCTCTTTTCGAAAATAATGTCTTCCGACATGCGCCTCCTTATGATGTTTTAATCAGCCCGGATCGCTGCGCTTCCGCATAGGCCAGTTGCAGCGCAACAATCGTTTTTGCATCGCGGATGTGCTGATCCACAATCATTTTCATTGCCTTGCGGATGGGTATTTTTATAATTTGAATGACTTCATCTTCATCGAGTTGCTGTACACAGGCGACGAGGTTCGTTCCCAGATAGAGATGGATGACTTCGTCGCAAAACCCGGGTACGGTCAAGATCGCCGTGAGTTTTTTTAGGGTGCCGACACGGTATCCGGTTTCTTCCTCGACTTCCCGAAGGGCACAGGACTCCGGCGATTCTCCCTTGGAGCGCTTTCCCGCAGGGATTTCGTAAATAAATCCACCGGCGGCATAACGGTATTGGCGGATCAACACCACGGTGCCGTCGCTTAGGAGGGGGACGACCGCCGCCGCGCCGGGATGGCGTATGATTTCCAAGGTTGTTTTTTTTCCATTTGGAAGCGTCACCGATTCGGTAAAGAGATGAACCGGATCCCCTTTATATATTTCCTGTTTCATTTTCTTCGGGATGTTGTCGTTCGCAGAGTCGGACGATCGCGGCGGCGAGGGCCCGGGCAATATCGGTGATGAATGAGAGATCCAGTGTTTCCAAACGATCGCTTTTCTCATGGTAGTGCGGATTCCTAAAATTCGCGGTATCGGTCAACATGGCGGCGCGGAGGCCTCTGTCCCAGAAGGGAACATGGTCGGAACGCCGCGTATCCGGAACGGCTTCGCCATTTTCCGGCACCAGCAGACTCACAAGGGGGAGGTTCGGCACATGCGTTTTGACGGCGGACTCAAAGGCCCTTTGGATCGGCCCCGCCGAGCGGTTACCGACCAGGCCGATAAAGTCGCCCCGATCCGGTATCGGTATGGGAAGTCCCGGCGGCCGTTTTTGGGAACCGTCGCCGTGATCGGTATAACCGACGCATTCTAGCACGATGGCGCCCCAAATCTTGGCGCCGCGTCTTTCCGCTTCTCGAAGGTAATATTCACTACCGAGGAAGCCGGCCTCTTCCATCGTAAAGGCGACAAATTGCGGTTGCAACGCTCCCTGCATGGTTGAAAGGATCCGCGCGACCTCCAAGAGCACCGCCAGCCCGCTGGCGTTGTCGTCCGCACCGGGTGATGCGCTTACTGTATCATAATGGGCGCCGACCACTAATAATTCTTCCTCCGCAGGGGCCTTCGAGGCCCGCATGCCCGTCGCGGTGGCAATAATGTTTGGAAAGGGACGCCATGCATCTGAGTCGATCGGCTGTTTTGTGATCTTCATCCCATAGGAGTTCATCTGACGGAAGAGATAGTCGACGGCGGTTTTCATTGCGGCGGGGGCCGAATCGGGGTGTCTCTCTCCCACCAGCGCATTGAGGTGGTTTAAAATGCGGTTGCGGTTGATTTCCGATATCCGCTTGAAGCATTCCGAACGATTCGCTTCGGCTTCAATTCGCATGCGACTTTCCTGTCGATTCTATCCAAAGGCACCCTATTGGAAATTCACCGGGTGAAGCATAGGAAGGTCGGCCGCCGAAGTCAAGCCATGTTGAAACTTTTTAATCGCGCTCGTAGGGGAAAGCTTGTGTTTACAAATAGATCGGTACCTCTGTATAGTGGTTTTGTTATGTTTCAACGTGTCGATCGATACATCCTCAAGGAACTGATCGGACCTTTTTTATTAGGGATACTGATTCTTACTTTTATTTTGGTCATGCAGCAGATTCTCTATATTATGGAGCTGGTGTTGGACAAGGGCGTTGACTTGGCAAGTGTGGGGGAACTTTTTTTAGGGCTGCTTCCTTCTTTTTTTCTCATTACCATTCCAATGGCGGTCTTGTTGTCGACGGTGACGACGTTTAACCGGCTGTCTTCCGACAACGAGATTATTGCGATGTATGCCAACGGAATTGGTTTTTTTCGCCTGCTGCGCCCGGTACTGATCTTTTCGATCCTCGTTTCCCTGATTACCCTTTTCATGGGGTTTCACGCCGAATCGTCAAAGGCAGCGTTTAAAAAGCTCGGCATGAAAGTGCTTGTCAGCCGGGCGAGTGTCGGGCTTGAAGCGGGAACCTTCAACGGGAGCTTTTCGGGGATGACGATTTATGTGGATGCCATGCCGACTTTTTCAGAATTGGAAGGCGTATTTATCTACGATCAGAGAAACCGGGACTTGCCCACGGTGATCGTCGCAAAAAAAGGGATATTAACCCATGATGCCGCATCGGAGACCATTGGGCTCCACCTGATCACCGGCTCTCTTCAGCAACGGGAAAAAAACGGCAGCGGATACCAACGTATGGTTTTTGCCAATTACGACTTAAAAGTTCGTCTTTCTCCGCTCTCGGGTTTTCAAAACGCTTCAGATCCTCCGGGCTATCGCGAAATCAAACGGCGCATCGCGGATACGCAGGGGCGGGATGTTGCGTCTTTACGCCTTCTTTCGGACTTCTATAAGCGGTTTTTGTTTTCCCCGGCGGCTTTTGTGTTTTGTATCCTCGGCATGCCGCTCGGTATCCTCTCCGGCCGAATCGCCCCGCTGGGCGGGTTTAGCGCCGGGGTCGGCATCATCGTCCTTTATTACATGTTGTTGACGTTTGGGGATTACCTGATCTCCATTCGCCTGGTTCCTCCGATCCTGGCTGCGTCGCTTCCAATCCTCGTGTTTGCGCCCTTGTGTTTTTATTTGTTTAGGAAGGTTGTTGCGCACGCCTCTCCAAGGATGTTCGGGTTTAGAAGCAGAAGGCCTTAGTCGTGTCATTACTCATTCGGTATATATTAAAAGAGTATTTCAAGGTTTATTTTGCAACGGTTGTGGCACTGGCCCTCATTGTTTTTTCGATCGATTTTCTGGAGAAGATCCGGCATTTATATCGTTTCGACCCGGCATTTCAGCTGTTGGCCGGCTATTTCCTGCTGAGACTTCCCAGGATGCTTTTCGAAATCATGCCCTTGGCCGTGCTGCTTTCCACGCTTATCACCTTCGGCGGGCTTTCAAAGCGAAACGAGGTGACGGCCTTTAAGAGCGCGGGCATCTCCGTTTTTAAATTGGCGCTGCCCATGTTTGTCTTTGGGATCGGCGTCAGTCTTATTTCCCATCACTTGACCGGCGGCCTGATCCCCATCGCAAGCAAAAAATCCAATTGGATCCGGAACGTGAAAATCGAGAAAAAAGCGCCGGTCGGCGGATTTGTTCAAAATAAAACCTGGATGAGGCTTGGCAATGGAAAGTTGATTTATATCCGCTCGATCGACTCCGTTTCGGAGGAGATGCGGGGCATCGATCTCTATACCCTCAGTGACGATTTCACACTCATCGAGGAAGATGAAGCTGAAACGCTGTTTTACGAAGGGGACGAATGGTTTCTCGAAGACGGCGTCCATCGGACTTTTTTCCCGGACGGCAGTCAAAAATCGACCCCCTTTAAACAAAAAAAGGTGCATCTCAATAAAAAACCGGCCGATTTTAAAAAGGTGACCTTGAAGATCAAGGAGATGACCCATCGGGACCTTCGCACCTATATACAACAGCTCTCCGAAGATCACTTAAATGCATTGCGGTATCGTGTGGCCCTTAGCGGGAAAGAGGCCCTGTCCTATGCCAATTTTATCATGGTCCTTCTCGGGATCCCTTTTGCGCTTAAGGACAACAGGAGCGGGGGTCTTGCTTGGGGGGTTGCCATCAGTCTCGCCGTTGCGCTTGTATATTGGTTGATATTTTCCATGGGTCAATCGCTTGGACGGCTGGCGATCCTCCCTCCCGCCTTGGCCGGGTGGAGCGCGAACGTCCTCTTCCTGACCATCGGCGTCTACCTGTTGCTGAATATCCGTCAATGAGTTTTTGGCCACGGTGGACAGGGTCTTAAGCGGCGTCGCAAATGACATCAATCCGATGGAAGGGCGACTTCGGACAAGAGCTGTACCGGTACTTTTTCCCCTGTTTTGAACATTTCTCCTTCCGGCGGAAGGATCATGAAGGCGTTGGCTTTTACCAATGACATCAGGATCGCCGAGTCTTGATCGCCGGTGGAGCGAACCCAATACGCGCCTTCCCTGACCGAAACGCGGGCTCGAGCAAATTGGGGCCGACCCGGCCGCTTTTTCAAGGGTGCTTCCAGACTTGCCATCAGTGTCGGCCGTAAGATATCGAGACGGCCGGAGGCCGCCAGCATGGCTGGCCGGACAAATTGCTCGAAGGTTACCATTGAAGAGACGGGGTTTCCCGGCAGGCCGAAGATCGGGCGACCGTTCCTCACGCCGAAGGCAATGGGCTTTCCCGGTTTCATGGCAACCTTCCAAAAACGTAAGGCCACCCCTAGGGATTCCAAGACCTCTGTCACAAAGTCGTAATCTCCCATCGAAACGCCACCTGAAATCAACAGAAAGTCCGCAGAAAGGCCATTGCTGATCTTTTCTCTTAGGTCGTCTTTATCGTCCCGGGCGATGCCCAGGTTGATCGGCAGACCTCCGGCTTCGGTGACTTGGGCCGCCAAGCCATAGCCGTTGCTGTTCAGAATCTTACTCTCCCCGCGGGCTTCGTCCAGATCGGCCAGCTCGTCCCCCGTGGAAAGGATGGCCACGCGTGGACGTTGAAAAACCGGGACAACCGATTTTCCAAGGGAGGCCATCATGGCGAGCTCGGCGGACCGTATACGCATCCCCTTATTGAGGACCTGCTCCCCTTTTCGAACCGCTTCTCCCTTGAAGCGGATAAATGCACCGGGCTCCGGGACCTGATGGATTTCGACGATTTCTTCCCGCCGGGTTGTCTCTTCGACCTTGACGACGGCGTCCGCCCCCTTCGGCATGGGGGCGCCGGTCATGATCTTGGCGGCCTCACCCGCCCCGACGGTTTTTTGTGGAAGGGTCCCTGCGGGAATTTCTTCGATGATCTTCAGCCGGGCTGTTTTTTCAGGGGCGGCGTTTGTTGTGTCGGCGGTCCGGACGGCGTAGCCGTCCATCGCCGAGGTATCCCAGGGGGGATGGTTTAAGGGAGATCGGATCTCTTCGAAAAGGGTCCGCCCGAGGGATTCGGACAACAAGACCTTTTCATTCCCGAGAATGTGTATTTCGCTGAGGATGATCTTTCTGGCCGCTTCGACGGAAATCAACCCATTCCCCTCCTTATTGGCCGGTTTTGCCGGCGATGATGGATGGTCTTGAATCTGATCGTTCGTGTCTTTCCGCATTCCGGATTCCATTTGGTGTTTTTCATCCCACCGCCGGTTCCAATAATTTCAGCTCGGTGGACTCGGCATCCAATCGGGCCGCCACACCGAAGGGAAGGGTCGCGATGCTGTCTCCATGCCCGGAGGGAAAACCGAAGAGGATCGGAAATCGGTATGCCCCAAAAATATCGTGGATGATCTCCGGGAGCGCCTCGGGGGAGCAGCGCGGCATTTGTCCGAAGATAAGGCCTCGGACGCCATCGAACTTGCCGATGGCTTTTAAGTAGGACAGCATCCGATCGATCCGAAAGGGGGCTTCGTTGATGTCTTCAATAAAAACGATTTTATCCTGCATGTCAATCTCGTAGGGCGTGCCGATGGTGGTGCAGATGAGGGTCAGACATCCGCCGGTCAGAACGCCTTCCGAGATCCCGGTGCGGAGGGTTTTGAGGCCGTCGAAGCGCATCTCTGCCCGTTCGCCTGCCAGCACCTCGAATAGATGTTTTTCAAGCAAGGGAGCGGGGTCTTTCCCGAATTGGGTGGCCACCATCGGACCGTGGAAGCTGACCCATCCGAGCGATCGGTTTATAAAAAGCAGCAGGCTTGTGATATCGCTGGAGCCGACAAAGATCTTTGGGGAGCCTTTCAAGCGATCCGGATCGAGAAAGGGGATGATCCTGGCCGCGCCGACCCCGCCGCGCGCACAGAAGACGGCATCGACCTCCTTGTTGAGGAACATCGATTGTAAATCTTCCGCACGTTCCCGATCGGCTCCCGCCAGATAGCGATAGGCCTTTTCGACATGGCGGCCCAAGATCACCCTGAGGCCCAGCTGCTCTAAACGGACGATCCCCTTTTGCAGCAGGGTCGAATCCACACGTCCGGCCGGGGCCACGACACCCACGGTGCCGCCCGGTTTAAGGGCGCCAGGTTTTATAAAAGACGGATTTGGATTTTGCGATTTTACCACAGACAAGGACCTTAAAAACATGAAACGGCGTCGTGTCGGGACTTGCGAATATTCATGAAGATAAGGCTTTCGGGATAAAGAAGCAAATTTTTTTAGGAAAAAAGAAGAGCGTGAAAGGTGTTTTTCATTGAAGTTGCGGGATGCCATGAATATTGAAGTCGATATGCCGAGACGGTCCTTTTATTCAATCCGTTGCCTCTCCTGCTTTGGGCGATAAGCGACTTGACTCCTCCATATAGGAGATCACTGCTTAAAAGTCAACAGCAGACCTGATAGCATTAACATCCTGCTAGGGGATATAGGTGGGACCCCTCCGAGG
>JBHHXH010000003.1:0-62749 GCA_046756925.1 Nitrospiria bacterium | reverse complement strand
AAGGCGGTCGTACCGTCGGCGCCGGCGTGATCACAGAGGTGATTAAATAGAGATGCCGGCGAAACCGGTTTTTAAAATGGCTATGAAAAACGGCGGTTACCTTCAGTGAGTCAAAAAATTAGAATCAGACTAAAGGGCTACGATTATCGCCTGCTGGACCAGTCGGTGGGTGAAATTGTCGATACGGTTGTTCGAACCGGCGCAAAGGTGTCGGGGCCGATTCCCTTGCCGACGCGGATTAGCAAGTACACGGTTTTGAAATCTCCCCATGTGGATAAAAAATCTCGGGAGCAATTTGAAATTCGAACCCACAAGCGCCTTATTGATATATTGGAGCCGACCCCGGAAACGGTCGATGCTTTGATGAAACTGAATCTTTCGGCGGGCGTCAACGTCGAAATTAAATTATAGGGATTTGTCACGCATGTTAAGCGGTTTGATCGGAACAAAATTGGGAATGACGCAGGTTTTTGCGGAAGGCGGAGACCTCGTTCCTGTGACTGTTTTGGAGGTGGGGCCTTGCACGGTTGTTCAATTAAAGTCGATCGAGAAAGAGGGCTATCGGAGCGTGCAAGTGTCTTTTGAAGCACTGAAAGAAAAGCATGCGACAAAACCGGTGTTGGGCCATTATAAAAAAGCGGGTGTATCCACTGCGCGCTATTTGAGGGAATTTCAATCCGATTCCGAGGAGATTTCGGTGGGGCAAACCGTCACGGCGGAGATTTTTCAAAAAGGGGATTTTGTCGATGTCAGAGGGATTTCGAAGGGCAAGGGTTTTCAGGGTGTCATGAAACGACACCACTTTTCGGGCGGGCCTGCATCTCATGGTTCGAATTTTCATCGGGCGCCCGGATCGATTGGACAAAGCGCCTATCCCTCCCACGTGTTTAAAAATATGCGGATGCCGGGTCAGATGGGAAATAAACGCGTAACGGTGCAGGGCTTGGAAGTTGTTGAAGTTCGTCCGGACCAAAATCTTTTGCTGGTAAAGGGCGCCGTCCCGGGCAGTCGAAACGGCTTGGTGCTTGTAATAAAATCCATCAAGCATCGTGTGTGCCGAGGAGATTGAGTCGGAATATGTTTGAAGTTGATGTCGTTAATCAGCATAACGAAAAATCGGGTTCGGTCACTTTGGATGATCGGATCTTTGGTGCAACGGTTTCTTTTTCTCTTCTTCATGAAGTTGTAAAGATGCAACTTGCTTCAAGGCGTCAGGGTACCGCATCCACCAAATCGAAAGGCTTTGTTCGGGGCGGTGGAAAAAAACCGTGGCGGCAAAAAGGGACGGGGCGTGCAAGAGCGGGATCCAATCGGTCGCCGCTTTGGAAAGGCGGGGGAACGGTATTCGGTCCGACTCCCCGCAGCTATGCCTATTCCATGCCCAAAAAAAAATCGAGAAAGGCGCTCTATGCCGCCCTTTCTGCAACGGTTCAAGAGGGGCGCCTCGTTGTCTTGGAGGAATGGCGCTTTTCGGATGTCAAAACCCGGTCCATTGTCCATCTGCTTGACCGATTGCATTTGGGCGGCATTGTTTTAATTGCGGTTTCGCAGCTTGAGGAAGATTTTGAAAGAATGACCCGGAATATCCGAAATGTAAAGGTGGTGGAGATTCGAAACCTCAATGTATATGATTTGGTTCGCTCGGACACCTTGTTGATTTCCGAGCGCGATATTGCAAGGCTGTGCGAGGTATGGGGAGGGATTCGTGAATCTGCATGATTTGATTATCCGCCCCCTCATGACGGAAAAGAGCACCTCTCTGAGGGAACAGGAAAATAAAGTGTGCTTTGTGGTTCGGCGCGAAGCCAACAGGAAAGCCGTCAAACACGCCATCGAGGAAACATTAAATGTAAAGGTTCGGAAAGTCCGAACGATGAATATGACCGGAAAGGTAAAACGCTTAAATCGTTTTGTCGGTAAGCGTCCGGATTGGAAAAAGGCGATAGCGACCTTGGCAGCGGGTGAAAAGATTGATTTGTTTGAAGCTTAGTCGTACATCAGGTCATGACCTGATGTACGTTCGATGAAGCATTGTTTAGACGAAAACGGATGATTTTATGGGTATAAAGAAGCATAAGCCGACATCGCCGGGTCGCCGTTCCGCGACCGGGTTGACATTTGACGAGATCACCAAGACCCGGCCCGAAAAAGGACTTGTGCGTCCGCTTTACTCATCTGGCGGCCGAAACCAACGCGGAAAGATGACGAGCCGGCACCGTGGCGGGGGACACAAACGCGCCTATCGCGTGATTGATTTTAAGCGACAAAAATGGGATATTCCAGCGACCGTGTCTGCCATCGAGTACGATCCGAACCGTTCTGCAAGGATCGCGCTTCTGTTTTACGCGGATGGAGAAAAACGCTATATTATCGCACCGGAGGGTCAAAAGGTCGGGGATCAAGTGATGGCCGGCCCGCATGCCGAGATCAAGGCCGGTTGCGCGCTGCCTTTGTTGAATATCCCTCTTGGGAGCACCATCCATAATATCGAATTGAAGAAAGGGAAGGGGGGGCAGCTTGTCAGGAGCGCCGGCTCTTCAGCGCAACTGATGGCGAAGGAAGGCGTATGGGCGCATGTGCGATTGACTTCCGGAGAAGTTCGGCTCATCCGTTCCGAATGTATGGCGACCATCGGCCAGGTCGGGAATCTCGACCACGAAAACGTATCGTACGGCAAGGCGGGGAGAAGCCGTTGGAAGGGGATCCGTCCCCATGTGCGCGGTGCCGCGATGAATCCGGTCGACCATCCCCACGGTGGTGGGGAGGGAAAGGCTGGCCAGGGGAATCCTCATCCGGTTTCGCCTTGGGGGCAGCTTGCAAAGGGATATAAAACGAGACGGCGCCGCGCGTCGGATCCGTTTATATTGAAAAAGAGGAGAAAATAGCCAAGCCGGTCCCGCTGTTGTCGGGTCGCGCGGAAGATGAAAGCATATGCCGAGATCGATTAAAAAAGGGCCTTTTGTAGACACCCCTCTCGCAGAAAAGATTGCTAAAATGAACTCCACGGATGACCGAAAAATCATCAAGACCTGGTCGCGCCGTTCGACCATTATACCGGACATGATCGGGCATACGATCGCGATTCATAACGGCAAGAAGTTTATTCCTGTCTATATCACTGAGAACATGGTTGGTCATAAATTGGGCGAGTTTGCCCCGACACGGGTTTTTAAGGGCCATGCCGGTGGTAAGAAGACAGAAAAGATGGCGAAGTTTAGATAGGAGACGTTCTCATCGAATCGAATGTTGCGAATATGGAGGCGAAGGCAGTGCTGCGATATGCACGCGTGACCCCGCGAAAGGCGCGCTTGGTGATCGACCTTATTCGGGGTAAAAAAGCCGACGAAGCACTGACGGTATTGAAGTATAGCCCAAGGCGCGCCGCGGCGGTGGTTCATAAAGTGCTTCATTCCGCCGTGGCCAACGCCACTCAAAAGGAAATGGGAGATGTCGATGCCCTCCGCATTACCGAGGCTTATGTGAACGCAGGTCCAACAATGAAGCGCATGCGTCCTCGCGCGATGGGAAGGGCGAATACCATCTTGAAGCGCACGAGCCATATTACGCTGATTCTTACAGGAGAAACGGACGTTTCCGAGGCAAAAGGGTCTTTGAAAACAACAGCATAGAAGGTTTTGGTCTTTCATGGAACTGGGTACACGCCACCGCTTCGGTGGATTGATAGGGAGAAGGTAGTGGGGCAAAAAGTTCATCCATTCGGTTTTCGGCTGGGGTATATCAAGACCTGGAATTCAAGGTGGTATGCCGAAAAAGACTATGCCAAACAGCTTCACGAAGATTTGAAGATTCGAAAGCTGGTCAAGAAGAAACTGTATCACGCAGGTGTTTCGCGTATCGAAATCGAGCGATCCGGAACCCAGCTGAAGGTGTCGATCCATACCGCTCGACCCGGAATCATTATCGGGCGAAAGGGTGCCGAAGTCGACAAGCTCAAAGCGGATCTCGAGAAGACGACCGAGCACCAAATTTATATCAATATCAAGGAAATTAAAAAACCGGAGTTGGACGCGCAATTGGTCGCTGAAAACATCGCATTGCAGTTGGAAAGACGGGTGGCTTATCGGCGTGCCATGAAGAAAGCCGTCGCCTCGACGCTTCGTTTGGGCGCGCTCGGGGTTAAAGTCTATTGCGCAGGCCGTTTGGGCGGGGCTGAGATCGCGCGAACCGAATGGTATCGCGACGGGAGGGTGCCGCTGCATACCCTGCGGGCGGATGTCAATTACGGTTTGGCGGAATCGATGACGACAATGGGGCGGATTGGGGTAAAGGTCTGGATCTATCTCGGAGAGATTTTGCCTGGAATGGAGTCGAATCGCGGTCCGAACAATGCGGGGGCGTGGGTGAAGTAATGCTTTCTCCGAAAAAGATTAAATACAGAAAAAAGATGAAGGGGCGCATGACGGGGAAGGCCTATCGCGGGTCGGATCTGAGTTTCGGCGAATACGGCCTGAAGGCGCTTGAACCCTGTTGGATGACGGCACGGCAAATCGAATCCGCGCGAATTGCAATGACCCGATTTATTAAACGGGGTGGAAAAATTTGGATTCGGATCTTTCCGGACAAGCCGATTACCAAAAAGCCGGCCGAGACGCGAATGGGAAAAGGAAAGGGGTCTCCGGAATACTGGGTGGCGGTGATTAAGCCGGGTCGTATTCTATATGAGATGGATGGCGTTGATCATGAGGTGGCAAAGGAGGCTTTTCGCCTTGCTTCGCATAAACTGCCCATCGCGACCAAGTTTGTGTCCCGGAGTGCATTGTAGATGAAGCCCGAAACATCCATCGAGGCAACTTTGGAGGAACTCAGCGAAAAAGAACAGGCCTTGCGTAAGGAATTGTTTAATCTCCGGTTTCAGGCGGCGACCGGTCATATTGAAAACACCAACCGATTTCGGGAAGTGCGGCGGGAAATTGCGCGGGTATTAACCTTTTTAAAGATCAAAAAAGAGAAGGAGCAAACATAGGGTGTCGGATTCATTGCATTTACTTTTTCGGTGGGCGAGGTAGTGAACAAGCTTTCTTTGGATGTCGTTTAAGATGAAGAGAAAAGAATATTTCGGAACGGTTGTCAGCGACAAGATGGATAAAACGGTGGTCGTTGCGATTGATCGTCGCGTAAAACACCCTCGTTATAAGAAATACCTGAGGAGAACCCATAAGATGATGGCCCATGACGAGGCAAACGCCTGTCGGGTGGGCGATCAGGTGAAGATGATCGAGACGCGACCTTTAAGCGCACGGAAGCGATGGCTTGTCATGGAGATCTTGCGTCCCGCCGGCCAAGGGATCGAGAAAAGGAGCTAGTTTTTTAAATGGTACAGATCCAAACGATGCTCGATATCGCGGATAACTCCGGAGCGAAGAAGGTGATGTGTTTCAACGTGAAGGGAGGGACCCGGAGACGGTATGCGAGCTTAGGAGACATTGTGATCGCAACCGTCAAGGTGGCCATTCCGAATGGAAATGTTAAAAAAGGTCAGATCGTCAAAGCGGTCATCGTGAGAACGGCAAAAGGGGTTCGAAGGGACGATGGTTCTTATATAAAATTCGACCGTAACGCCGCCGTATTAATCGATGGTCAAGGGGAGCCGATCGGAACGCGTATTTTTGGTCCGGTTGCAAGGGAACTCCGTTGGAAAAAGTTTGCCAAAATCGTATCGCTGGCGCCTGAGGTTTTATAAAGAAATCGATGATGAAACGAACGACATATAGAACCCGTATCCGTAAAGGTGACTTGGTGCGTGTTATTACGGGGAAGGAAAAGGGAAAAGAAGGAGAAGTGCTGCACGTTTTCCCCAAAAAGCAGGCCGTGTATGTCGAGAGCCTCAACCTGCTGAAACGCGCGGTGAAACCGAGCCAAAGTCAGCCAAAGGGCGGTATCGTCGAGCGGGAAGGCCGAATGCACCTATCGAATGTCATGTTGGTTTGCCGAAGTTGCAATAAACAGACGCGTATCGGGAAAAAAATATTGCCCGACGGAAAAAAATTGCGCATCTGCAAACGCTGCGGAGACGCTTTGGATAAAGAAGCTTAGGGCGCTTGGGGAGGTGCAAGTAGGAAGATATGGTCGTGGCAAAACGCGTTGACGCAAAAGGCAGTTCCAAAAAATCGGAGACGAAAAAGACAAAGCGCTCTCCCGTCGCACCAATCAAGGACCGGTATGCCGAAGATGTAATCCCGAAGATGATTCAGGAATTCGGTTATCAGAATAAAATGCAGGTGCCTCGCTTGAAGAAGGTCGTCTTGAATGTCGGCATGGGAGAAGCGATTTCAAATGTAAAATTGCTGGATGCCGTTGTCAACGAACTCAACGTGATCAGCGGACAGAAGCCAGTGGTGACGCGTGCGAAGAAATCGATTGCCGGTTTCAAGCTTCGCAAAGGTGTGGCCATCGGTTGCGCGGTGACGCTTCGTCGGAAGCGGATGTATGAATTTCTCGATCGTTTATTCCATGCGGCACTTCCGCGAATACGGGATTTTCGGGGTTTTTCTCAAAAGGCTTTCGATGGTCATGGAAATTATGCAATGGGCATCAAGGAACAGCTTATTTTTCCGGAAATCAATTACGATGATGTGTTGGCCATTCACGGCATGGATATTACGATCGTCACCACAGCCATAAACGATGTCGAAGGCCGAGCGCTCTTGAAGTTTCTCGGATTTCCATTTCGGACTTGATGGTAAGGGGGAAGGCGTGGCCAGAAAAGCCCTGATCGCAAAATCACTTCGCGACCCGAAGTTTCCGGTGAGGCGGTATCACCGGTGTCTGGTCTGCGGAAGGGTTCGCGGGTATATTAGAAAATTTTCGCTTTGCCGGATCTGTTTTAGGATCCTTGGGCTGAGAGGTGAACTTCCAGGTGTGACAAAGTCGAGCTGGTAGGTGCGGTCGATGGAATCCTTCAATGCCTGTAGGTTTAATATGTTTTAAAAGGTCGGAATGTTTTTTGTTTCGCCGTCTTAATTAATATGGAAGTGGGGTAAGGAATGACAGATCCGATATCCGACATGCTGACTCGGATTCGAAACGCGAAGATGCGGAAGCATCCGGAAGTGCATGTTCCCTTCTCGAAGATCAAACGAGAGATCGCGCGTATTTTAAAAGAAGAAGGTTATATACGGGCTTATAAGGAACTCGGGTCGTCCGGTTTGGGAGATATTAAAATTTCTTTAAAGTATAGCGAGGAAGAAGAGCCGGTGATTACGGAGCTGAAACGGGTGAGCAAGCCGGGCCGCCGTGTGTATGTCGATTGCGAATCGATTCCCTATGTGAAGAGAGGTCTTGGCATCGTCATCCTTTCTACCTCGCGTGGCGTCATGACCGGTCGCAGATCACGAAGAGAAAAAATAGGCGGTGAAGTACTCTGTTATGTTTGGTAAGCGAATGGACGCTGCGTTATGTCTCGAATAGGACATAAAAAAATACAAATACCGAATGGGGTGGAAGTTCGTGTCGAAAAGGGTTTCGTATACATTAAGGGCCCAAAAGGAGAGGGTTCTCAAGCCATCGGATCGATGTTGGACGTTGCCGTCGAGGGGGGAGCGGTGCTTGTAAAGCGCGCATCCGATATGTCTTCGGTCCGATCGCTTCATGGATTGCTTCGGAGTGAGATAGCCAATGTCATCCAGGGTGTTACACAGGGTTTCGAAAAGGTTCTTGAACTCCACGGCGTGGGTTATAGAGCGACATTGGAGGGTAAGGTATTGGTGTTGAATCTAGGATATTCTCATCCCATTCGATTCGACCTCCCTGCCGGTATCGATGCCGTTGTCGAAAAACAAACACTCGTGGCAATCAAAGGGATTAACAAGTACCTCGTCGGAGAAACCGCCGCGAAGATTCGTGATTTTAGACCGCCCGAGCCCTATAAAGGAAAGGGCGTTAAATATCGAGACGAGCGCATTGTGCGGAAAGAGGGGAAGAAAGGAAAGTAGCGGAATATCGTGAGGAGTCCAGCAAAAGAAAAAAAGATTGCCCGTTTCAGAAGGCATCGCCGCATTCGAAGGAAAGTGAAGGGCACCGCTGCTTGTCCGAGAGTTTCCGTTTTTCGAAGCTTAAACCATATCTACGGGCAGATCGTCGACGATGTCACTGGCAAAACGCTTCTTTCTGCATCGAGCCTCGGTCAAGGTTTGAAAGGCAATATCGAAGAAGCCGCCAAGGTCGGAGCGCAGTTGGCGAAAAAAGCAATGGCTGCGAAGATTCAAAAAGTGGTCTTCGACCGGGGGGGGAACCTCTATCATGGGAGGGTGAAGGCCTTTGCGGATGCAGCCAAAAAAGGCGGTCTTATCTTCTAAAACAGTACTTGTGAAACAGTACTTCTGAAGCAGCACTTGGATAAGGAGTTTATATTTGAAGAAAATCAATCCCAATGACCTAACCCTGAAAGATAAAGTTGTCTTTATCAATCGGGTTGCAAAAGTCGTCAAGGGGGGGAAACGGTTTTCCTTTTCGGCGATCGTCGTGGTGGGTGATGGAGAGGGTCATGTCGGCGCGGGAAAAGGAAAGGCCTCGGAGGTTCCGGAAGCGATCCGGAAGGCGATAGAGGATGCGAAAAAACATCTTATACGGGTGCCTTTAAAAGGTTCGACCATCCCTTACGAAGTGACCGGGCGCTTTGGTGCGGAGCGGGTGATGTTGAAGCCGGCTTCGGACGGGACGGGCATTATTGCGGGCGGGCCCGTCCGGGCCGTGATGGAAATGGCAGGCGTGTCCAATATATTGAGCAAGTGTTTGGGTGGCGGCAACCCGATCAACGTGGTCAGTGCAACGCTGGACGGGTTCTCGAAATTAAAGCATCCTGACCGGATCAGGGAGATGAGACGTTGAGTGGTGTTGGGGTCCGGAATATTTAAATGGCTAAAAAATTATCGATTCAGTTGCGGAAAAGTTGCATCGGCAGACCGGAAAAGCATCGTCGTGTTATTTCGGGTCTTGGCTTAAAACGCATTCGTCAGGTGGTCGTTCGTATCGATTCGCCTGAAATCAGGGGAATGGTTCGAAAGGTTTCCCACATGATTCATGTGGAGGAGGTCGAATGAAGATTTCGGATCTTGCGCCTTCGGACGGTTCAAATAAAAAACGCAGAAGGATCGGGCGGGGACCGGGATCGGGACAGGGTAAAACTGCCGGCAAGGGTCATAAAGGTCAGGCCGCCCGTTCCGGGGGTACAAAAGCCCCTTGGTTTGAAGGGGGGCAGCAGCCCTTGACACGCCGGGTACCAAAACGTGGATTTAAGAATATCTTCAAAAAAACATACCAACTCGTCAATATTGGTCAGCTCGAGCGTTTTGATTCCGACACGGTCGTTTCTCCACAACTCTTACGAGAGTCGGGCGTGGTTAAAAACACCAGGCGACAGATCAAAATATTGAGCGATGGCGCTCTCACCAAGCCGCTGGTTGTTTCGGCACATCAGTTTAGCCGAAAAGCCACCGAAAAGATAACGGCGGCCGGTGGACGAACGGAAATCCTCTCTTAGAAGGGAGATCGGGCTTGTTCGACAGGTTCGTCAGCAGCATTAAAAATATTGTAAAGATCGAGGAGCTCCGGCAACGGATCGCTTTTACTGCGATGATGTTGTTCGTTTATCGCATGGGCGCCCATATTCCCACGCCCGGTATTAACAACGAACAACTCAGCCAGTTTTTGTCGGAACGCGGAGGCGCCTTGATGGGTTTTCTCGACATGTTTTCGGGCGGCGGACTTTCGAGGCTGACGATTTTTGCATTGGGTATTATGCCCTATATTTCGGCTTCCATCATTATTCAGCTCCTGACGGTGGTGATCCCCACTTTGTCGAAGCTTGCCAAAGAAGGGGAGATGGGCCGAAAGAAGATTACGCAGTATACCCGTTTCGCGACGATCGGGATTGGTCTTGTGCAAGCTCTGGGTATTGCGATCGGATTGGAGGGGATGGAAGGCGGCGCTTTTGTTCAAAGACCTGGTTGGGGTTTTCGGCTCATGGCGATTATTACCATTACGGCCGGCACGGCCTTTTTGATGTGGTTGGGGGAGCAGATTACAGAGCGGGGCATTGGAAACGGTATTTCGCTGATTATATTCGCCGGCATTGTCGTACGATTGCCTGCGGCGGTGATCAATACCATACAGCTATTTCAAAACGGACAGATCGGTTTTATTTTCGTCATGGTGCTTGTGTTGATGATGATCGGTGTGATCCTCGCGATCGTATTTTTGGAAAGCGGCCGGCGGAAGATTCCGGTTCAATATGCAAAACGGGTTGTGGGGCGGAAGATATACGGCGGACAGAGCACGCATATTCCGCTTAAAATCAATACCGCCGGTGTGATTCCGCCGATATTTGCGTCCTCCATCATTGCTTTTCCCGCCACTATTGCCGGATTTATTACGGTTCCCTGGGTGCAATCTCTCAGCCGGAACCTGGCTCCCGGGACGACTTTCTACACCCTGCTCTATGCATTGCTGATTATCTTTTTTGCTTTTTTCTATACGGCAGTCGTGCTCAACCCAGTGGACATGGCCGACAATATGAAAAAATACGGTGGGTTTATCCCCGGGGTCCGGCCGGGACAAAGAACATCCGATTTTATATATAAAGTTTTAACCCGTGTGACCTTTGCAGGCGCGCTTTATCTCGCTATTGTCGCCATCATTCCCGAGATTCTTATCTATCGCTTTAGTGTGCCCTTTGCCTTCGGGGGGACTTCTCTTCTCATTGTTGTCGGTGTCGGAATGGATACGGCTCAGCAGATCGAAACACATTTGGTGACCCGGAACTATGATGGCTTTATGAAGAAGGGCAAGCTGAAAGGCAAGGGGTTTTAGAGACATGCGTCTTGTATTTTTGGGGCCGCCGGGTGTCGGAAAAGGAACCCAAGCCGGAAAACTTTCCAAAAAATATGACATTCCCCATATTGCGACGGGTGATATTTTAAGAAAATCCATGTCGGATCGGACGACGCTCGGTTTACAAGCCAAATCGTATATCGATTCCGGAAAACTCGTTCCCGATGCATTGGTTATCGAGCTGGTTCATGATCGCCTCAACAAAGAAGATGCAAAATCGGGCTTTATTCTGGATGGGTTTCCAAGGACCCTGGGTCAAGGGGATGCACTTCAGGGGGTCCTCGATCGGGAGGGAAGTCACATTGACCGGGTCATCTATTTTTCCTTGGACGAATCGGATCTGGTTCGGAGAATTTCCGGAAGGCGAAGTTGCCCCGCTTGCCAATCGGTCTATCATGTTATTTTCAACCGGCCTCAAAACGACGATGTTTGCGATTGCGGCACGAAACTGATTCAACGGAAAGACGATGTTCCGCACACCGTCAAGGAACGTCTTCTGGTATATCGGAACGAGACATCTCCTTTAATCGCTTATTACAAGGAAAAGGACTTGTTGGCCGAGGTGGATGCGTCAGGGAGCTTGGAGGAGGTCAGAGGGAAAGTTGAAGCACTGATCGGAGCAAGTATATCCTAAGCGATCGCTCGCAGGCGTCGGACCGGCGGACGGTTTTGGTTATGTTCACCAGAAAAGATGATCATTTTAAAGTCCAAAGAAGAGGTAGAGAAAATTGCAGTTGCCAGCAGAATGGTCGCCAATGCCTTGCAGGCATTAAAGGCTTATATGAAGCCGGGTATGACCACTAAAATGTTGGACACCTTCGTCGAAGAAAGGATCCGAGAGCAAGGCGGTATGCCGGCTTTTAAGGGATATCATGATTTCCCCGCCACGCTTTGTGTTTCCATCAATGAAGAGGTTGTTCACGGGATACCTTCAGATAAAATCATCAAGGACGGAGATATTGTCGGTCTCGACCTTGGCGCCATCTATGAAGGTTTCTATGGTGATTCGGCCATCACGGTTCCTGTCGGGGAGGTGGCCGAAGAGATTCTTCGATTGCTTCGGGTCACCGAAGCCTCCTTGTACGCAGGCATCGATCAAGGAAGGGAGGGTGGACGGCTGTCCGATATATCGCATGCCATCCAAAGCTGTGTTGAAAAAGACGGTTACTCGATTGTTACCGATTTTGTGGGGCATGGCATCGGTCGGTCTTTGCATGAGGAACCGCAGATTCCGAACTTCGGACCGAAAGGGCAAGGGCCTCGTCTGCGGGAAGGGATGGTTTTTGCCATCGAACCGATGGTGAATATGGGCAAGCATCATGTGAGCGTTCAGGACGATGGCTGGACGGCCGTGACGACGGACGGTAGTCTTTCGGCCCACTTTGAGCATACGATTGCGATTACGAAAGACGGGCCGACGATTTTGAGCAAGGTATAGCCGAAGGGCAGTGTATCCGCGATGAGAAACATTATTTTCTAATGAAGGAAGAATCGATAGAGGCGCAGGGGACGATCATTGAGACGCTTCCCAATGCAATGTTTCGGGTCGAACTCGAGAACGGTTACCGTGTTCTCGCCCATATTTCCGGAAAGATGCGGATGCACTATATTAAGATTTTACCGGGAGATAAGGTGACCGTAAAACTTTCTCCATATGATTTAACGCGGGGACGGATTACTTACCGATTTTCGAAATAAATATGGTGGTGTGAATAGATATGAAAGTACGCGCTTCAGTCAAACCGATTTGTGCCAAGTGCAGGGTGATCCGACGAAAGCAGATTGTCCGAGTCATTTGTCCGAATCCTCGGCACAAACAACGGCAAGGATAAACATGAACAGGGAGCACATATGGCGAGGATCGCAGGGGTAGACCTGCCAAAAAACAAGCGGGCCGAGATTGGCTTGACCTATATCCTGGGGATTGGTCGGGCCTCGTCCAATAAAATATTAAAAAACAACGCCATTGATCCGAATACGCGTATCAAGGATCTCAGCGAAGATGAAGTGGTTCGCTTGCGAGATGCCATATTGAGGGACTACAAGGTGGAAGGGGATCTTCGGCGTGAAGTATCGATGAATATCAAACGCTTAATGGACATAGGGTGTTATCGGGGATTGCGTCATCGCCGCGGACTGCCGGTGAGGGGGCAGCAAACCCAAACCAATGCCCGGACCCGCAAAGGTCCGAAGAAACATGCGGTGGGCGGTAAGAAAAAATAAAAAGATCGATCATGCTTTTTCACGAGAGAAAGGGATGAGGAGTGGCAAAGAAAGGAACGAAGAAAAAAGAAAAACGCTATGTTCAAACCGGCGTTGCCCATATTCAAGCGACGTTTAACAATACCCTCGTCACCATCGCGGACATGAACGGCAACGTGATTGTTTGGGGAAGTGCCGGCAGCCTCGGGTTTAAGGGATCGCGAAAAAGTACCCCCTTTGCCGCGCAGCGTGCGGCGGAGGTCGTGGCGAAGAAAGCCATCGATCACGGCATGAAGCAGGTGGATGTGTATGTAAAAGGACCGGGGTCAGGTCGGGAATCGGCGATTCGGGCCTTGCAGGCTGCCGGCCTGAAAGTCAATCTTATAAAAGATGTCACGCCGGTGCCGCATAACGGTTGTCGTCCCCCAAAGAAAAGGCGCGTATAGTGTACTTGTCTGATTTAAGGTCAGCAACCATTCAGCGGGTTTTGGGGATCGTCCGCAAAATGAAACAGGAGGATTGATTGGCAAGATATATTGGGCCGGCTTGTCGGCTGTGTCGGCGCGAAGGGACAAAACTTTTTCTTAAAGGAACGCGGTGTTTCTCCGAGAAATGCGCGGTGGACCGGCGAGGTTACCCGCCGGGACAACATGGCCAGGCGCGATCGCGGGTGTCGGAGTACCGCACGCAATTGCGCGAAAAACAGAAATTAAAAAGAATTTATGGCTTGCTGGAGCGGCAATTTAGACACTACTTCTATAAGGCGGACAGGAAAAAAGGGGTGACGGGGGAAAACCTGTTGGTCTTGCTCGAGTCTCGTCTCGATAACGTGATATACCGTCTTGGTTTTGCTGCATCTCGTAAGCAAAGCCGGATGCTGGTTCGTCAAAATCATTTTGCAGTCAACGGGAGAACTGTCAATATTCCTTCATTCTTGGTAAAGATCGGCACCGTCATCGAGGTCAGGGACAAGAGCCGGAGCCTCCTTCCTATTCAGAGCGCACTTGAGGTGTCAGGAGGTCGAACACCTGAGTGGCTGGAACTCGATCAAGCGCATTTTAGGGGGGAAGTCAAAACGTTTCCGACCAAGGAGGAGATTGGACTGCCTGTCAATGAACAGCTTGTGGTCGAGCTTTATTCAAGATAATGCAGGGAATGGGCGAGGATCGCATATTATATTGCAACCTGTTCGTTTACCCAACGATTAAATGAGGGCATTATGATCATTAGAACAAAAGATTTTCAAATCCCTAAAAAGCTGGAAGTGGATAAGGAAACGCTGTCCAATACCTATGGAAAATTCACGGCGGAACCCTTCGAGCGCGGTTATGGCAGTACCATCGGAAATTCTTTAAGGCGCATCCTGCTTTCGTCCATTGCCGGCGCGGCGGTGACTTCCGTAAAGATCGAGGGTGCCCTTCACGAATTTTCGACGGTTCCGGGCGTGAAAGAAGATGTCACCGATATCATCTTGAACATCAAGAATCTGCGTTTGAAGCTTCATTCCAATCAACCGAAAGTCCTCACGCTCAGGAAAAAGGGGGCCGGAAAATTGTTGGCAAAACATATTACGCCGGACCCGGATGTCGAAGTGCTTGTTCCCGATTTGCATATTGCGACCCTCGATAAAGACGGCAAGATCGATATTGAGATGGTTGTTCAAATCGGCCGTGGCTATGTGCCAGCGGAACGCAATAAAGACGAGGACATGGCGATCGGAACGATTCCGATCGACGCCGTGTTTTCACCCATTCGAAAAGTGAATTTTTCCGTCGAAAATGCCCGTGTCGGCCGTGTCACCGATTATGACAAATTGATTATGGAAATTTGGACCGATGGCAGTGTCCGTCCGGATGATGTGCTTGGGTTTTCCGCAAAAATCCTCAAAGACCACTTGGATTTGTTTATCAATTTTGAAGAACCCGTACCGCCTATGGAGCAGGACAAGGAAGACAGCCAGGGATTCAATAAAAATCTACTGAAAAATGTCCATGAACTTGAGCTCTCCGTTCGCGCCGCCAATTGCCTGAAGAATGCGAGTATTCGAACCATTGGGGATCTGGTTCAACGTTCGGAGTCGGAAATGTTGAGAACGAAAAACTTCGGCCGGAAATCGCTGAACGAAATTAAAGAGATCCTTGTTGACATGGGGCTTTCGCTCGGCATGGATGTGGATAAGGGTGCGCTTCCTGAAGATGTTCAGGAAGGCGAAACGACATAAGGAATACTTTTTATGCGTCATCGTAAATCAGGCCGTCCCTTGGGGCGGAACAGTTCTCATCGACGGGCTCTTTTCCGGAATCTGGTGACCTCCTTTCTCGAACACGGGCGAATCGAAACAACCGAGTCGAAGGCCAAGGAGATCCGTCCTATTGCGGAGCGGATGATTTCGTTAGGCAAACGCGGCGACCTGCATTCAAGAAGGCTGGCCGCCTCATATCTATTCGATCGATCCGTCGCCACTCTGCTATTTTCCGATATTGCTCCCCGTTTTTCCGACCAAAACGGAGGCTATACCCGTTTGGTCAAGAGCCGAATTCGAAAGGGAGACGCCTCTCAGATGGCCATCCTCGAACTGACCAAGACGGAAACCGTGGAATCGGCCAAGGATGAAAAAGCGGGGAAGAAAGACCCAAAGAAAGAAAAGAAAACAAGCAAAAAAGCCGAGAAAAACGATTGAACTGCCGTTACCTTGTCCGGTTACTGAGACCTTTTTTTTGATTCGTTCACGATTTACTTGCCTCTCTTTTTCGCATTTTTTTGCCTAAGAACCCTCTTTTGAGGATTAAAGATGGTGTTGCTTTTTGTCGGGAACCGGCGCTGTAGACCAGCGGCATCCAAGTCCTTTTTGGTGGGTTCCTTTTAAAACCGGCACTTTGCTTGTCCTGTTTTTATGAGTCCGCCAAGTGTGCGCATCACTCCATACATCCGATGAAACGGCAGTCGACGATCTACAGGGGAAATAGCGCATTCCAAATTTAAGGTTGACGGTTCTTCGAATCGTCATCGATCTTGCCTTTTTCGTCCTTCTCTTTTAAACTTCCCGTTGATGTCTGAAACCTGGTCAAAAGAAACGCTGATGGAAGAGGTGGCGGCCCTGGCCCAAATCGCTGCCCAACACGCGCCGGTTGCACGGGATGCCGGTTATTGGTCCCGTATCGAAAAACTCCGGGAGGTTTATCGCGGCGCTCCCATTTTATTCGATCCTTCCTTGGTGAAGTGGCTCCGCAGATTGGCCGATGGGGCTAGGACAGCGGACTCGCCGCAATCGGTACTGGAATCGGTTTTCGGCTACGATGCCTTCCGCGCCGGTCAGGAGGAGATTATTCAGGCCGTGCTGGCCGGACGCGACTGCGTGGGCGTGATGCCGACCGGGGCGGGCAAGTCACTCACCTATCAGATCCCCGCCCGGATCTTAAAGGGCACCTCCGTCGTCATCTCACCCTTGATTTCCCTCATGAAGGATCAAGTCGATGCCTTGACCGAAGTTGGCATCCGGGCCGCTTTTGTCAATTCCAGCCTCGATGCGGACGCGCGTAGGGAACGGATCGGTCACTTGATGGCCGGGCATTACGACTTGGTCTATGTCGCACCGGAGGGCTTGGACGGGACCTTGTTCGAGCTGCTTTCGCGCTGCGAGATCAACCTGATCGCCATCGACGAAGCCCACTGCATCAGCCAGTGGGGCCACGACTTTCGCCCTTCGTACCGGAATCTCAGCGGTCTGAAAGAGCAATTTGGCCATGTGCCCGTCTTGGCGCTCACGGCGACGGCGACCGGCCATGTGGCCGACGACATCGCCGAGCAGATGGGCATGTCCGCGCCCTTTCGATATCGGGGCTCCTTTTTTCGCCCGAACCTCCGGCTTCATGCTTACAAAAAGGGCGGTGGGCGGAACACGCGGCGCGATATCCTACGCCTGATTCAGTCGCGCAAGGGACAGTCCGGCATCGTCTACTGCTTGAGCCGCAAGGCCGTGGAACAGATGGCGGCCTATTTGGGCGAGCACGGCATTCGTGTCATGCCCTATCATGCAGGCCTGGATCACGAAAGACGGGCCGATGCCCAGGAGTCCTTCCGCCGCGACGACATCGATGTGATCGTGGCGACGGTGGCCTTCGGGATGGGAATCGACAAACCCAACATCCGTTATGTCATCCATCGCGACATGCCCAAGAGCATCGACGGCTATTATCAGGAGATCGGCCGGGCCGGGCGCGACGGTGTTGGCAGCGACTGTATTCTTTTTTATTCCTGGTCGGAGGTGATCAGTTACGAACAGTTCTTGGTCGAATTGGAGGACCCGGCACTCAAGACACGCATCTATCAACAGACCCGTGAGATGTTTCGGCTGGCCGAGAAGGAAGGCTGTCGTCATCGAGCGCTTGTGGCCTATTTTGGCGAGGTTATTGCCGATTGCGAAAAGGCCTGCGATCATTGTCAGAGCCGCGACATTCTGGCCGAGATCCGGCCCTTGGAAAAGGCGGAAAAACGTGCCAAGCGAAAGGGGGCATTCGTGGTCTCAGATTTTGTGGGGACTGAAAGCGCGATAGACGAAAACTTGCTCGCCCGCCTGAAACAGCTCAGGAAGCGCCTGGCCGACGAAAAAAAAATCCCAGCCTACTTGGTGTTCAGCGACGCGGCTCTGATCGAAATGGCCTCAAGATTGCCACAGACCGAAGCCCAATTTCTTGAGATCAACGGGGTCGGTCCAAAAAAACTCGCGAGCTATGGGCCATTTTTCTTGGGACTGCTGCGCGAGGCGGCCCATGCGTCTTCATCGCCGTCGTCCATGCCGCCGCCGTTTAGTCGTGGTGGCGCGTGATTTCCACGCTGGTCATGCAAGGTGGCTTCGAGATGGATTTCGAAAGCGGCCTGTGTTATCTTTCGGACAAATATGAGGATGATCGCAATGGAAAGCAAGGATATTCTTAAACAGGCATTAAATTTAAAGCCCGAAGAGTGCTTCACGGTTGTTGAGGGCTTATTGAAAAGCCCTGACGAACCGGATAAAAAATCGATGAAATTTGGGGGGAAGAGGCCGAGAAAAGGCTAAAGGCCTATCGCGAGGAAAAACTAGAAGGCGTGTCCATGGAGGAAGTGTTCAAGGATGACCTTTGAAGGTCGTTTTCTCGAAATACGCAATGCGGGAATTGAATGATGCCGTCCGGTATTATGAGCTTGAGTACAAAGCCTTGGACGGAAATTTAAGGAAGAGTTTAAAAAGGCGGCCATCAGGATTACGGCATATCCGAAGGCCTGGTCGATTGAGTGGAACGAGATCAGAAAATGTTTGCTTCACACCTTTCCATATAAGAAGCTCTATGTGATCGAAGCAGATCATATTTTTGCGATCGCCATCGTGCATCAACATCGGAGACCGGATTACTGGACCGGACGGAAAAAATAAGTTGATAAGTTAAGGAGAAGGTATGCGGGATTTTATTCGGGAAATGGAAGAGAAAGCCATCGAAGGTGAGCGGCTGTCCTATGAAGAAGGCTGCAAGCTGATCGCCGCCGAGGGGCCGGATGTGATGGATCTCATTTCCTCGGCCAACCGGGTGCGGTTGCATTACTACGGAGATCGAATTAATCTGTGTTCGATTGTCAATGCCAAGTCCGGGGCCTGTTCGGAGAATTGCAGCTTTTGCGCCCAGTCCTCCCTTCACGGCACAGACGTCACGACCTATCCGTTGCTCGATTCTGACAACCTCGAGGATGCTGCAAAAGAAGCGGCTGGAAATCGGGCAGAGGCCTTCGGGCTGGTTGCCGCTTGGTGGGGTTTGCGCGATGGACCCGATCTCGAAGCCATGCTCGAACGCATCCGTGCGCTGGCGGCGGCCGGCCATACGCGCACCGACGCCTCCCTGGGGATCATCGACACGCAAGAGATTGCCTATAAACTCAGAAACGCGGGAATCGCATATTACAATCACAACCTGGAAACCGCCCGGTCTTATTTTCCGGAGATCTGTACGACCCATACTTACGAGGACCGCATCCGCACTATCGAATATTGCAAAAAGGCGGGGATGGGCATCTGTTCCGGTGGGATCTTCGGCATGGGCGAAAGCCGCGATCAGCGCGTCGAATTGGCGGTGGCATTGCAGGACTTGGATGTGGATGTGGTGCCGCTCAATTTTCTGCACGCCATACAAAGCACGCCGCTCGAGGATGTGCAGCCGCTGCGTCCGATGGAGATCCTCAAGGTCATCGCAGTCTTCCGTTTGATGCTTCCGTCCAAGGACATTATGACGGCGGGCGGGCGGGAAGTGCATCTGCGCGATCTCCAGTCCTGGATGTTTACGGCGGGCGCGAGCCATACCCTCGTCGGCAACTATCTTACCACCTCGGGCCGCAAGCCGGAAGACGATCTGCGCATGATCGAAGACTTGGACCTCAAGCACGCCTCGTCTTGCCATGAACAACCCTTGGTACAAGTTCAGTAAAACCGATTTGATGCAATGAAGGAGAAAGAAAAAATGAGTTCCGATTTGAGAAAGCAGAGCCACACCATTCTCGACGGCACGGACCGTGCTCCGGCCCGCGCGATGTTGAAGGGCATTGGTTTGATCGATGAAGATTTGCATAAACCGATCATTGGCGTCGCCAATACCTGGATTGAAACCATGCCCTGCAATTATCATCTGAGGCGGCTATCGGCGCAGGTGAAGGACGGCATCCGCGCGGCGGGCGGCACGCCCATCGAGTACAACACGATCGCGATTTCGGACGGCATTACGATGGGCACGGAGGGCATGAAGACCTCGCTGATTAGCCGCGAGATCGTGGCAGACTCCATCGAACTCGTCGCGCGCGGGCATTTCTTCGACGGCGTGGTCGCCTTGTCGGGCTGCGACAAAACCATTCCCGGCGCAGTGATGGCGCTGGCGCGGCTCAATCTCCCTTCGCTGATGCTCTATGGCGGTTCCATTGCGCCGGGTCGTTACAAAGATCACGATGTGACGATTCAAGATGTCTTCGAGGCCGTTGGTTCGGTGGCCAAAGGGACGATGACGACGGATGAGTTGGCCGTGTTGGAAGACCACGCCTGTCCGGGACCGGGTGCCTGCGGGGGGCAGTTCACGGCCAATACGATGGCGACCGCTTTCGAGGTGATGGGGATTTCTTTCATGGGCAGCGCTGATGTCCCGGCGGAAGATGCCGACAAAGACACCGTTGCCTTCGAGTCCGGACGGATGGTGATGGCGGCGCTTGAAAACGACATCCGGCCCGCCCAGGTGATCACAAAAGAATCGATCGAAAACGCCATCGCGGCCGTGGCCGTGACGGGTGGATCGACCAATGCAGTCCTACACCTTATTGCCGTGGCCCGGGAGATGGGCATTCCACTCAACATGGACGACTTCGACCGGATCAGCAGCCAGACGCCTTTGCTTGCCGACTTGAAACCCGGCGGGAGGTACGTGGCCTCCGACCTGCACCAAGCCGGCGGCATCCGTCTCGTTGCCAAGCGCCTGCTTGACGCGGGCATCCTCCACCCCGATGTTATGACGGTGAGCGGCAAGGCCATCGGCGAGGAGGCGCAGAGCGCAAAAGAAACGGAAGGCCAGCAGGTGGTGCACTCCTTGTCCGATCCCATCAAAAAAACCGGGGGTTTGGTCATCTTAAAAGGCAATCTTGCGCCGGAGGGCTGCGTGATTAAAGTCGCGGGTTACGAACGCTTACAGCATCGAGGCCCCGCCAAGGTCTTTGATTGCGAGGAGGCGGCCTTTGCCGCGGTGAAGGGGAACCAAATCCAAGCCGGGGATGTCGTCGTGATACGCTACGAAGGGCCCAGGGGCGGACCGGGGATGCGGGAGATGCTCGGCGTGACGGCGGCCATCGTCGGTGCGGGCCTGGGCGATTCCATCGCGCTGATGACGGACGGCCGTTTCTCCGGCGCCACACGCGGCCTCATGGCCGGACACGTTGCCCCCGAGGCGGCGGTTGGCGGCCCCATCGCCGCATTGCGAGACGGCGACACCATCACATTCGACATCGAAAAGCGGACCTTGAATGTCGAGCTCAGCGAGGCCGAACTGCAAGCACGTTTAAAAGATTGGAAGGCACCCGTCCCCCGCTACAAAAGCGGCGTGATGGCGAAGTACGCCCGGCACGTGTCCTCGGCTTCGGAAGGGGCGATCACGAGTTAGGATGACCGGCTTATGTGTTAAAATAAAGTCGAATGTCCCCGACGGTATTTAAGGAAGGCGGTTATCGGTTCTTTTTCTTCTCGCGCGAAGAATCGCGCATGCATGTGCATGTATTGAGTGGGACCGGCGAGGCGAAGTATTGGTTGCTTCCGAGAATCGCGCTTGCGAAAAGTTATCGGTTTTCGAACGGACAGTTGAAAAAGATCGAACAAATTATAAAGGCGCATGGCAATGAGCTCGAAACTGCATGGAACAGACACTTCAAAAGTTGAGGTGACGAATATATCATGTCATGGCCTCTGGCTGCTTTCAAACGATAAGGAGCTGTTCATGGCTTATGACGACTTCCCCTGGTTTAAAGATGCGCCGGTGGGAAAGATTCTGAAAGTGGAAGAACTTTCTCCCGGTCATTTTTATTGGCCGGAATTGGATATCGATCTGGGTCTTGAAACCCTTGAGCATCCCGAACGCTTTCCCTTAAAATCCGACTCCTAAAGACTAGAGGTCATACGATTTCACTTCCCATCTTTTCCGGCACATGGCAAACCCTAAGCCCGATGTCGACGGCGCGCTCGCATCCCGGCGTGGCCGTTTTCGAAGGGAAGATCTATGCCTTCGGTGGGGGCGGACCGAATTTTAAAAGTTTGAACTGTTCCGAGGTCTACGATCCCGTGACGAATCAGTGGTCTCCCGTTACGCCGATGCCGACGGCGCGCTCGGGGACGATGGCCGCGGCCATGGGAAAGATGATTGTGGTGATGGGGGGCGGTTTTAAAAAGCCGGACGGGAAGTTCAAGTTTCTGCGTGCGGTCGAGGCCTACTATCCGAAGGAAGACCGCTGGGAGACCAAGCCCGATCTCTTGCAGCCGCACGATTATCCGGCTTCCGCCGTGCTTGACCGGCAGGTCTATATCATTGGCGGGCATCATCCCGATGCCACCGAGGGCGGACCGCAGACCGACCCGGCCTTTGCCTTTTCACAGCGTTGGGACGGCAAGGCCGCACAGTGGGAAGCGATCCCAGAGATGCCAACACCGCGCTTTGCGTCATCCGCAGTTGCCGTCAACGACCAAATCTGGGTAATGGGGGGCGTGGCTTTCACGCCCGAGGGTTTCCACGAATACGACCGCATCGAAGTCTACGATCCGAAACAAAACGCCTGGCATCGCAGCGAAGTGAAGATGCCCTATTCATCGGCAGGGCAGGGGAGCTGCCTCCTCAAAGATCGACTCTATTGTTTTGGGGGCTTTCAAGAAGGCGTCGGGATCGGAAAGCACGGCGCGGTTTATGATCTCAAAGAAAAAAAGTGGCACACCCTCCCGCCGATGCCCTTCGACCGCGCGGCCATGGGCATCGTTATCTTGAACGATACTGTCTACCTCATCGGCGGCTGGCGTGCCGACCGCTCCGTTAAAAATTCGGTCGTGGCTTTTAAGCGGTCTTAAAGCAGTTACGTTAAAACCTGATCTCACGCGGCACTACGAAAACGCCTACTTTCATTCCCCGTCGTCTTCACCTGCAACCCTTCAAAATTCAAAATCCTGAAGGTATTAAACTTATCTTACAACTCGATAAATTCTTAAACTGTAGAAATTAACGAATTCCAGAAGAAAGATAGAACAACTATGCTGAGCCGCCGCAAGACGACACGGCCTATAATTGATAACACAGATTCGCGGCTGGGTTGAGCGACTGTTAGGCGCTATGTCTACTAGCTGCGTAACCCCAAATGGGCAATTAGTTCAGGATGCTTCGACAACATAACTTCTAGGTGTCCATGGGGTTCTAAATCATCGTGTGTTGTTCCAATCCAATAAAGGGCTTTAATCATCTTCCAATATTATTATCCCAAATTTAGGATATTTGTCAGGGGGGAAAGGAAAGAGAAAACTGAAACGATATCGGAATAAGGGGGATTTAGAAAAAATATAAATAACCAATTCGATTTGAAGCCTCAAACAGCGCCTTATATTTTCCATAACCTTCATTTTTCAAATCTTCCTTCGGGATAAAACGCAGCGAGGCCGAGTTGATGCAATAGCGGAGTCCGGACGGCGGCGGACCGTCGTCAAAAAGGTGGCCAAGGTGGGAGTCGCCTGCTTTGCTTCGGACCTCCGTTCTTACCATAAAGAGAGAGCGATCTTTTCTTTCGACGATGCCATCGGCTTCGATGGGCTTGAAAAAGCTTGGCCAGCCGGTTTTCGAGTCGTATTTGTCACGTGAACTAAAGAGGGCTTCGCCGGAGACGATATCCACGTAGATGCCTTCCGCTTTGTTGTCCCAAAAATCGTTTTGAAAGGGCGGTTCCGTCCCGTCTTCCTGCGTGACCTTGTATTGAAGCGGGCTGAGTTTTCTTTTTAATTCTTCTTTGGAGGGTTTTGTGAATGACGGGGTGGATGGGCGCACATTTTTTTCATCGCCCCAGTTTTCCTGAATGAATGTTTCGCGTCCCGAGCCACTTCGATACAGTCGGTAGTGCGTGGAATTTTTTTCGGAATAGCCCTGGTGGTAATCTTCGGCCGGATAGAAGGGCGTCGCCTCAAGAATTTCGGTGGCAATGGGACGATCGAACTTGCCGCCTTGTCCGAGTTGTTCCTTCGAGGCACGGGCGGCTTTTTGCTGTGCTCCATTATGATAGAAGATCGCGGTATGGTATTGGGTGCCGCGATCGGCGAAGGCGCCGCCGGGGTCCGTCGGATCGATCTGCCGCCAGAAGGTATCCAGCAAGCGCTCATAATCGACTTGATCTGGGTTATAGGTTACTTGCACCGCTTCGAGGTGATCGGTTGTTCCGGAGCAGACGGCTTCGTAGTGGGCGTCGGCTTCCGTGCCCCCGATGTATCCCGAAACCACTTTGAGCACGCCGTCGATGCCTTTAAAGGGGCCTTCCATGCACCAAAAGCAGCCGCCCGCAAAGGTGGCTTTCTGCGTCGTTTTATCTTCCTGAACCATTGTTTTTCCTCCACATGGGTTTTTGGCAGTTGACGAAGTTAAAGACCTCTGCTCAAGTGAATTCATTCAAAACCATTGGAATGGACCCTGTCAAGGCGTCAACGGTGTGCGGGAAAATTTTGCCGGTCGGCATGGGCAAGATTCACCGGCCGGTCGTCTTTTTCTGGTTCTATGGGCGCGAACGCCTGGTTTTTTGGACCCTCTTGTCGTGGTATAGGTCTTGCTTATAATCCTTTAACGAGATGATTTTGACATAAATAGGAGCTTGCATGGAGTCTGTTTACCCGGTTCTTTCCGGCGCCCTGGCACAAGAAAAACGGATGGAAGTGATTGCGAATAATCTGGCCAATGCCGCCACGAGCGGGTTTAAAAAGGATGTTCCGGTATTCGAGGGGGTGATGGCCTCTGTCGATCCCTTGCGTGTTTCGGCGGAAGGTCCGATTGATCCGGTCGCGGCCTTCGGTATTTTAAAACAAGTCGTCACCGATCTTTCTCCGGGTGTGATCCGGACAACCTCAGCGGCGCTCGATGTCGCGATCGAAGGTAAGGGCTTTTTTTCCGTTCAAACGCCGGAGGGTCTTCGATATACGCGGAACGGGCATTTTACCATCAATTCGGAGGGTTTCCTCGCTTTGGGCGACTTTCCGGTGTTGGGTTCCGGCGGACCGATCACACTGCCTCCAGGCGACATTATTATCCAAGCGGATGGGAGGATTTCGGTCAAAGGGGTCGAGGCCGGCGCCGAGCCGGTGGAGATCGATCTTCTGCCTATTTATCGATTTTCATCGCCGGGTGACCTGAAAAAGGTCGGGAAAAACTTTTTTGAGGCGGTTAACGAAACGGCGGTTCCGTCATTGGATGGGCAACTTCGGCAGGGGGCATTGGAAGGGTCGAACGTCAATCCGGTTGAAGAGATGGTGGCGATGATCGAAGTGATGCGTCTCTACGAGGCTTCTCAGAAGGCGATTCAGACTGCGGATGAAATTCAGGGGAAGGTGTCCAATGAAATCGCAGCGGTCTGAGACGTTCTCGCTTGGATCGTTCTCGAAAGGCATTGAGGGGAAAGATTGGAGGAAGGTCTATGAATAGGGCATTATCGGTGGCCAGCACGGGGCTGGCAGCGCAACAGCTATCCGTTGAGGTGATTGCGAATAATTTGGCCAATGTATCGACGGTGGGATTTAAAAAGAGCAATTGGGATTTTCAGGATCTATTGTACCAAACATTAAAGGTTCCCGGGACGACAACCGATATCGGCACCACGCCGGTCGGTATCCAGATCGGGTCCGGGGTGCGGGCCGTTGCGGTGCACCGTAATTTTAAGCAGGGCGATTTTCAGGATACACAGAGCCCCTTCGATTTGGCGATCGAGGGAGAAGGTTTTTTTCAGTTGACCCTGCCTGACGGTACGACGGCTTATACGCGCACCGGTTCGTTTCAATTGGACAGCGAGGGGAATATGGTGACGGCGGAGGGCTACCCGATTCTTCCTAATATTTCGATCCCGACCAATGTCTTGACCTTGACCATCGATCCCGATGGCGATGTCTTTGCCCTCACACCTGGAAATGCCGACCCGACCCTGGTCGGCAGCATTGAACTGGCCCGCTTCGCCAATCCCGCCGGATTAAACAGCTTGGGTAAAAATCTCTTTCAAGAGACGGCGGCATCGGGAACGGGCACCACGGGAACCCCGGGATTGGACGGTTTTGGATCGCTTTTACAGGGGTCTCTGGAAGGTTCGAATGTCAATATCGCTGAAGAAATGGTGAATATGATTGTGGCGCAGCGGGCATACGAACTTAATTCGAAGGCCATCCAAACCACGGACGAAATGCTGTCCGTCGCCAATAATTTGAAGCGTTAATGAGATGAAACAGACGATTTTACCCCTTTTTATATCGATGATCGGTTGGGCTTACCAAGGCACGGGACCGGCCCTGGCTGGTTCTATAGAGGTCGGCATCTCCGGTCGGATCCAGGCTTATGTCGCCAAGCGCCTGTCGGTCACCCTGCCCGAGATCGAAGTGGCGCGGCTGGCTCCCATCAACAACGGTCATGGGCCGCTTATTTCCGGCGATGTTATGGATTTGCGACCATCGAATCCCGGAAAACTGCTTGGCCGGGTCGTTTTTATTGTGACAATGCGGCAGCCTGGGAAACCGCCCATCGTCCAATGGGTGTCTGGAGAGGTCTCGCGCCTTCAGGAGGCGGTCGTTGCCAAGCGGGTGCTGCGGCGGCATCATGTCATCCGCCCTGAAGACTTGGAAACACAAAGCGTCCGCATCCGGCGGCAGGCCGTGGTTTTTGAAAACAATCCAGACGTGTTCATCGGAAAAAGAATGGTGCGCTCGGTGAGAAAGGGCGAAGCGCTTCGGTCGGACCTTGTGGAAAAAGCGCCCGTCATTCTGAGGGGAGAACGCATCATGATCACCCTTGCCTTAAAAGGTCTGAGGCTATCGACATTTGGGAAGGCCAAGGAAGACGGGTTCTTGGGCGAGGTGATCAAGGTGATGAACATCGACTCCAGGAAGGTGATTTTTGCAAAGGTCATTGCCGCAGGTCATGTCATTGCGGGTTTGAACGGAGGACATTGAACATGTTGATTCAAAGAACCGGGCCGGCGCCATGGACCTTGTTGGTTTTGTTGGCCTTGCCGCTGATCAACGCATGTGGCATGATTCATGTGACAGATCGATCCGGCGTCTCGTCCGTAGACGCGTCCCGGAAAGGCCCGCAATCGGTGAAAATTTCCATTGTGAGCCCCAATCGGATCTCCAAGCAAAAAAGCCATTCGACCGGATCGCTATGGAAGGCCGATCAATCAAGAAACTTTTTCTTTCAAGATGCCAAGGCAGGGTTTGTAGGGGACATCGTCACGGTGCGCATCGTCGAAAATGCCAAAGGTTCGAAAGACGCCAAGACCAAAACCGCGCGGTCTTCAAGCCTCTCTGCGTCGACCCCCTCGTTCTTCGGCACACCGGCCAATACCCTGGCGAACCTTGAAGCGGGCACCGAGTTTTCCAATGCCTTTGATGGAGACGGTTCGACAAGCCGTAGCGGAAGCCTCACGGCGGATGTGACGGCCGTGGTTTCCGCCGTGTATCCGAACGGCAATATGCAGATCAAGGGGGAGCGGGAGGTGTCGATTAATAATGAAAAAGAATATTTATCCGTCAGCGGCGTGATTCGCCCGGAGGATATCGGACCGGGCAATACCGTGCTGTCGACCGTGATCGCAGATGCAAAGATCGAATATTCCGGCAGCGGCGCCATTGACGACAAGCAACGGCCGGGATGGTTGATGCGGATCATCGACTTTATCTGGCCATTTTGATGAGAGAGAATTGTTTTAGGATGAGAAGTTTGCGGATCGCATCGATGGGGCGCATTTCTATTGTGGCGGTTTCTATTGCGATTTTTCTAATTCCGCTTAAGACCGAGGCGGCCCGGATTAAGGACATCGCGTCGATCGAGGGGGTACGCGACAATTCCCTCATCGGATACGGCTTGGTGATCGGCCTGAATGGAACGGGGGACAAGACCGGGACCCTTTTTACCGTGCAAACCTTGTCCAGCATGCTGAACAAAATGGGTATCGCTGTCGATTCGAATGCGGTGAAGGTTAAAAATGTGGCGGCCGTGATGGTGACGGCCAAGCTGCCGCCCTTCACGAAACAGGGAAGCCGGCTCGATGTGTCTGTTTCGTCCTTGGGGGATGCGACCAGTCTCCAAGGCGGCACCCTGCTTTTGACCCCTCTGAAAGGCCCGGATCAAAACGTGTACGCAACGGCGCAGGGCGCGGTTTCCATCGGTGGATTTATCGGCGGGGCTTCGGGAGATACCAGCCAGAAGAACCATCCGACGGCGGGACGCGTTGCCGGCGGGGCCTTGGTGGAGAAGGAGGTGGCGTTCCGTTTCGATGCAGTCGAACGGTTTAAGATCCTGTTAAGACGACAAGATTTTACAACCGCCTTGCGGATGGCCAAGGCGATTAATAGCTTGTTTAATGCGGATGCGTCTTCGCAGACCATTGCCCATCCCGTCGCCCACCCTATCGACGGGGGGACGGTCGAACTGCGTGTTACCGAGGCCTATCGAGGTCGGGAAGTGGCCTTGTTGGCGTTGATTGAGGGCATCGATGTATCGGTTGATTATCCTGCCAAGGTGGTTGTCAATGAGCGGACCGGGACCATTGTGATGGGAGACCAGGTTCGAATCGCCGATGTTGCCATTGCCCATGGAAATTTAACGATTCGCGTGAGAACGGATTTTCAGGTGTCTCAACCGCCTCCATTGGCGCCGAAAGGTTCCGAGACGGTCGTTGTGCCAAAGCGCGACACCGAGGTCATCGAAGAAGATTCAAAAATTGTATTCATGAAGGGGGGGACGACCATCGGAGACTTGATCCGCGGACTCAATACCATTGGCGTGACGCCGCGGGACCTCATCTCGATCCTACAGGCGATCAAGGCGGCCGGAGCGCTGCACGCCGATTTGGAGATATTGTGATGCATAAAATCGATCCACAAGCTGCGGGAGCGCAGGTCTTTCGGGACGTGAATCATACGAAATCTCTTCAGAGTACGGCCGCTCGTTTGGAAAAGAAGCCTGAAGATCCCGCGGCGCGACGGGCCGAACTCGAAAAAGGAGCCAAGGCCTTCGAGTCTTATTTTGTGCAGTCCCTCCTGAAAGAGATGCGAAAATCGATTCAACAATCCCAATCCGGTTTTGCCCAAAGCGGCTTTACCGGAGGCGGATCCGGTTATGGCGGAGCATTTTACCAATCGATGTTTGATGAGGCGATTTCAAAAGAAATCGCGGAGATGGGGGGGATGGGTTTGGCAAGGAGTTTAATAAAAAACTTGTCAAAAAATCTTAAGGTTTTGGGTAAATCGACCGATAAGATCAGTGTAGGAACAGGAGAACACCATGAAAATTCCAGATAAAAATCTTTATTTGGTTCTCGAGAAGACGCTCTTAGGAACGCGTGGTTCCCATGGGTCCAAGGACAAAGAGGCCTCAAACCAAACTGAGAACTCTCTTCCGCCGGCTGCAGACCGGGTCGATATTTCTGAAAAAGCGCAGCATATACAACAGTTAAACAAGCTTGCGACGGAACTCCCCGAAGTGCGCCCGGAACGTATCAAACAGATCGAAGAAAAGATTGCCCAGGGCGAATATAACGCGGATGCTCAAAAAATCGCCGAAGGCATCATTCGATCGTCCCTTCTGGATGAACTTTCTTAAGATGAACTTTCTTAAATAGGATTGAATCCATGAATTTTGCGCCTTGCTCTAAGGGTCTCCCCGAGACCGAACTGATGAGACTGTTGAAGGTTCTGGAAGAGATGATTCCATCCCATCAACAACTTCTTACCCTGCTTCAAAACGAAAAGCGGCATATCATTGAAGGGGCGGTCGAAAAACTGGTCCAATGCAGCATCGATAAGGAAAAAGTGCTCTACGATTTGAATGGTTTGAATCGACAACGGATCGACCTCTTACAACAGTTGAATCATCCGAACCCGCCTCAGACCCTCAATGCCCTGCTTCCCGGTTGTTCAGAGAAACATCGCCGGAGACTTCGTGATGTGCAAGCCAAGCTGGAAGCCTTGACGGCCAGTATTCATGAAATCAACCAGATGAACGGCATCCTCGTTGAGCGTGTTTTGGGACAAATTTCAAGCCTTCTGGGGCTTTTTAAACAGATGTGCCGGGAGACGCCCGTTTATCAGCAGACGGGAGTGATCCACCACCCGCCAAAACATGGCAGAACAATCGGAAAGGTCTAATCGATGGCAGGGATCTCATTGGTATTTAATATCGGGAGACGTTCCCTTTCGGCCAATCAAAAGGCCCTGCAGACGACCTCTCAAAACATCGCCAATGTCAGCACCGTCGGCTACTCGCGTCAAGAGGCCGTTTTCAGTGCGACCAATCCCGAGAACGGCCGGCCGGGTCAGATCGGGACGGGTGTGGAAACCAAGGAGGTTCGGCGTATCGTCGATCGCTTTGTCGAAGCGCAGATTGTCTCAAGCAAATCAAATTTCGGCCGTCTTGAGATAGAGGAGAGTCTCTTCCGCAGGATCGAGTCGGCCTTCGGCGATGCGGAGGGGACGGGGATCAACCAAGCTTTAAACGATTTTTTCGCATCCTTAAACGACGTGTCGAACAATCCGCACGATCTTTCAGCACGGGTTTCCCTGATTGAGCGAGGGGAGGCGCTCATACAACGTTTTCATAAAAGCGACACGCAATTTCAGGACATCAGAAATGACGCCAACAGAGATGCCGTCGCGGTCATTGGCGATATCAATCTGCTTGCCGGGCAGATTGCGAAGCTGAATGGGGAGATCAAACAAGCCGAATTTACGGGACAGAATGCCAACGACCTTCGCGATGTCCGGCAGCGCCATCTAAACGACTTGGCCGATAAGATCGATATTACAACGATAGAAGATGGTTTTGGACAAACCACGGTTTTTGTCGGTTCCGGAAAACCCTTAATCGACGGAGAGCTTTCCGGCGTTTTGGAAGGCATGGCCGATGCGGCGGACAATGGATATGTCAATGTCGGTTTTAAGGTCGGTAGCGGTTCGGCAGTCGATATCACTGCTTTGATTTCCAGCGGTCGTCTGAAGGGTTTGCTGGACATGCGCGATCAGGTCATTCCCGATTACCTCAATACGCTCGACCAACTCGCCGCGGCAACCATCAACGAAATCAATCAACAACATCGGGCCGGTTTCGGGCTCGACG
Organism: Nitrospiria bacterium; assembly: GCA_046756925.1. Classification (GTDB taxonomy): domain Bacteria; phylum Nitrospirota; class Nitrospiria; order SBBL01; family JAADHI01; genus JAJDBU01. The sequence continues at coordinate 31,829 of JBHHXH010000003.1, read as the reverse complement.
GTTCGACCGCGACGGACTTTTTTTCTCCATTGACCCCTTCATCGACCGGCTTGAGTGCGAATACCGGATCTGCGGTGGTGGCTGTGACCATTTCAAACCCGACTGCTTTGACCTTCGATGCATATGATCTGACTTTTGCGGGAGGCAACTATACCCTGACGAATCGGGACACAGGGGCTTCGACCACGGGGGTTTATGTCGATCCCACCACAGTTACCTTCGAAGGGCTCGATGTGGCCATCAGCAGCACACCCGCGGCCGGAGATGTTTTCCAAATCAGCGCCCACAAGGGCGCATCCGGGTTGATGTCGGTGTCTCTAACAGATCCAAATCGCGTCGCCGCTTCATCGACACTGGCCGGCATTCCAGGCGACAATGGCAATGCCCTTCTTCTCTCCGGTATACAAGACAGGCAGATCACCGCCCTATCGTCGTCCAGCCTCCAGGGCTATTACAGCGCTTTTATGGGACGCATCGGGGTCCGTTCCCAAGCGACCCAGCGGAACGCTGCGGTAGAGGAAGCGATTCGATCTCAGCTCCAAAATTTGAGAGAAGAAGTATCCGGTGTTTCGCTCGATGAAGAGATGACGAATATCATTCGCTTCCAGCGAGCCTATGAAGCCTCCGCCAGGGTCATTACGATGGCAGACGAGCTTTTACAGACTGTGTTGGGGATCATGAGATAAGACGGTATTGCGGAATGGTTTCTGCGGGAATTGGATTTATCGATGAAGATTTTGCTGTGTAGGACAATGTTGAAAGTCCGAGGGTTATCCTTGCTGGAAAGCGCAGGGCTGTTTTATTTTTTATAGGGGTATCACATGCGAGTGTCCGACAAGATGATTTTTAGCGCCATTACGGACCGGATGCGTCGGCAACAGGAATCTATTTTCCGTATTCAAGAGCAAATTTCAACTGGAAAGAAGGTCAACCGTCCTTCAGATGATCCGGTGAACCAAGCAGGGATCATTGGTAGTGAAAAGACCCTTTCTGAAATTGACCAATTCATCAGAAATAACGATCAAGCCGACGCATCGCTTTCGCTCAGTGAAACGGTCTTGCAGACCATGGAAGACCAGCTGATTCGAACCCGAGAGTTGGCCCTTCTGGCAGCGAACGATACCAACAGCGCCGTTGACCGTGCCAATATCGCCAAGGAGGTTCGACAGATCTACGATCACATCGTGTCTTTGGCCAACACCTCCCAAGGGGGACGCTATATTTTTGCCGGGAACGAGACCGGGACGGTGCCGTTTCTCCAGAAGGGCGACTATATCGCCGGCCCGCTTCCGGCGCTTCCGATTACGATCACGGCTGCAGTGAATGACCAGCTGAGCCTGTCTTTAGACGGAATCACATCCACGGTCACCTTAACACCGGGGACTTACAATACCGGAGCCGCTCTCGCCGGTATGATTCAAACAGTGATCAATGCGGATACGACTTTTCAAACGGCGAGTGTTTCTGCAACGGTAACTTTCGATACGACCGCACCTGCGCACTTGGTGGTTCAATCGAACGCGGTGGGCGGTGGCTCCAGCGCCAATATTACCGGTGGAACGGCCAGGGCTGCGATAGAAACCCTTGCCGGCACCAGCCGCGCGGTGGGAAGTTATTTGGGAGATTCGGGTGAGGCGCGTATCGCCATCGATCAGAACCATACGATCATTAAGAATCTACCGGGGGATCGGCTGATCAAAGGCGCCTTTGGCGGAACGGATGTCTTGGCGGCGGTCGCAGGACTGCAGCTTGCATTGGAGTCGAATGCACCCGCCGGTATACAAACGGCACTGTCCAGTCTCAATGGCGCGAGTGATCAGGTCAGCAACGAGCGGGTGTTGCTCGGGGCAAGGTTGAACAGGGTGACGACGACGACTGCTGCGCTTGAAGATTTTAAGTCCGTCACGATAAGACTGAAATCCGAGCAGGAAGATGTGGATATTGCGACAGCCGTTTCCGAGCTTGTTTTCGAAGAGAATGCGCTGGAGATCAGTCGTTCGCTGGCTTCCCGGATTTTTAATATGTCATTGATGGATTTTTTAAGGTGATGAGGTCCTATGCTGGTCCTGACAAGGAAGTTGGGAGAAAAGATTTCGATCGGAAACGATATTACGGTGGTTGTGACTGGGATTCATGGAACCTATGTGAAGTTGGGCGTTGAGGCCCCCAGAAATATCGCCATTTATCGAGAAGAAGTACTTGCGAGAACGATTCGCGAAAACCGATCGGCTGCGGGCGCCAATATTCAGGAGTTGCGGAACTTGCTTGCCAATAAATTCAAGATGGAAGAAACCGGACGAAGGGAGAAGCCAAAAAAGTGATGAAGGATACGAAGCATGTTCAGCGTGATTGTTCGAATACGTGCGATCAGGATTCGCTGATGACGTTTCCAGACGGCATACTCGGATTTCCGAGCTTAAAAAAATACCTATTGATCGAGTACGAAAAAGGACACCCGCTTTTATGGCTTCAGTCGGTGGAGAATAACGATTTGGGTTTCGTCGTTATCGATCCGCTCATCGTCAAACCCGCATACCGGCCTGAAATTGCTTCGCCCGATCTGCTTTACCTTAAGGCGAAGGGTCTCAAGGACCTTGTTTTCTTGTCGATCGTCAATCTCCCGAAAGACGATCCGATAAAGTTATCCGCCAACCTGATGGCGCCGCTGGTCATCAATTATCAATTGCGGAGAGGGAGACAGATCGTCTTGAATGAATCGGGATACCCCATTCGCGAACCGATCATAAAATTTCCAATGAAAAAACAAGAAATGGTTTCAAGTCGCCTCTCGGTCAATAAGTGATTACCTGCGTTGGATCTCTTCTTTTTGTTTGATTGTGCCGTCATGAGAACGCGGGGGAAGAGTCAAATAACTGACGATGGCCGGTTCCATCAGGGAATTGCGCCGTATAGGGTGCTTTTATATCGAAGAAATGACGGCAAGTTTATTGCTAGTTAGTCAGCCTATGGAACGTTTGGGAGGACAATTTTGATGACCTTGGCTGGAAAAACCATTTTGGTTACGGGCGGGACTGGATCATTTGGAAAACGTTTTGTTCAGACTATGCTTTCAAAATATTCTCCCAAACGACTGATTGTCTTCAGCCGGGATGAATTCAAACAATATGAGATGCAAAAGCGTTTGCGTCATGAGGCCATTCGGTTTTTTATCGGGGATGTCCGAGACAAACCCCGGCTTCGGCGGGCCTTTGCGGGCGTGGACTACGTCGTCCACGCGGCAGCGCTCAAACAGGTTCCCACGGCCGAATACAATCCCTTCGAGTGTATCAAGACCAATATCATCGGAGCACAGAATATCATCGATGTGGCGATCGACCTCGGCATCAAAAAAGTCGTGGCTTTAAGCACCGACAAGGCCTGCAACCCGATCAACCTCTATGGCGCGACAAAATTATGTTCGGACAAGCTCTTTACGGCGGGTAACACCTATGCCGGTCAAAGTGCAACCCGCTTCAGCGTGGTGCGGTACGGCAACGTCGTTGGGAGCAGAGGCAGTGTGATTCCACTTTTCCTTTCCTTGCGGAAAACAGGTGTTTTTCCCGTGACCGACCGAAGAATGACACGGTTTTGGATCACCTTGGACCAGGGGGTCCACTTTGTGGTTAGCGCCTTGGAGAAGATGCACGGCGGCGAGATTTTCGTGCCGAAGATACCCAGCGCCTCGATTCTGAATATCGCGCAAGCCATCGCGCCGGAATGCCGGATCGAGACGATCGGAATCCGTCCGGGCGAGAAGCTGCACGAAGTATTGATTTCGGAAGAAGACGGCCGGCTGACGCTCGACTGCGGAAAATACTATGTCATACAACCCCAGTTTCCCTGGTGGACGGAGGAGAAGCGGACCAACGGCGGAAAGCCGGTTTCAAAAAAATTCGTGTATTCCAGTGGATCGAACAAACAACGTCTTTCCCGCACGGCCATCACTAAGATTATCAAGGGTGTATTAGATGTCACGGACCCTATCACGGATACAGAGCATCCCCTACGGGCGGCAAACTATTGAAGAGGATGATGTCAGGGCGGTTGTCGATGTCCTGAAATCCGACCGCCTCACCCAAGGATCGCGTGTCGGCCGCTTCGAAGCGGCCTTTGCGGAGTATTGCGGTGCAAGGTATGCCGTCGCTTGTTCTTCCGGGACCGCAGCGCTTCACTTGGCCTATCTTGCCGCCGGCCTTCGAAGGGGAGAGGCCGTGATTACGAGTCCGATCAGTTTTCTGGCGACCGCCAATGCCGCCGTCTATGTCGGCGCCGGGCCCGTGTTTGCCGATGTGGACCCTACATCCGGAAATATCCAACCTGAGAGGATCGCGGAAATCTGTACGTCCGCCCTATCCGAAAACAAGCGTCTCAAGGCGATTGTTCCGGTGCATTTTGCGGGGTTTCCATGCGACATGAAAGAAATTACGAAAATTGCGGACCAGCATCGGTTGGTTGTGATCGAGGATGCCTGCCATGCCTTGGGCGCGGAGGTGTCGGGGAGACGCATCGGGTCGTATTCCGATCTCACGGTTTTCAGCTTTCATCCCGTGAAGCAGATTACGACTGGAGAAGGGGGCGCGATTACGACGAACGACAAGGGTTTTTACAATCGATTGATTCAACTTAGGGAGCATGGCGTGGTTCGGGATGGATTTCTCAACAAACCGGATGGACCTTGGTATTACGAAATGCAATCCCTCGGGTTTAACTACCGAATGACCGATATTCAAGCCGCCTTGGGTTGTTCTCAACTGAAAAAGAGCGAACGCTTTATCCAGCGAAGACGGGAGATTGCCGGTTTGTATGACGACGCCTTCGAAGGCAATCCTCTTTTCGATTGCCCGGTCGAACGGCGTCACGTCTATGCCGCTTACCATCTCTATCCCATCCGCTTGAAGGATTTTTATAAAACCCGGAAGCAGGCCATCGTCCGGTATTTGATGGCTGCCGGTATCCAGGTGCAAATCCATTACATACCGATCTACCTCCAACCTTATTATCGGGGCCTTGGTTACCGAAAAGGCTTGTGTCCGGATGCCGAAGATTTCTACGCACGGGAGATCAGCCTTCCGATTTATCCAGGCATGCGGCCGGAGGATGTCGAGTATGTGATGGACACCGTCAGTCGGATTCCGGAGGATATATGAAGGATAAGCTGGTGCTCGGAACGGCAAATTTCGGATTGAATTATGGGATCGCAAACGGCCGCCAGCTCGATCGCAGCCGGATCCACCGGATTTTGACCACCGCCCAGGCGGGCGGGATTTGGGGGATAGACACGGCCCAAGCGTATGGGGATGCCGAAGCACGCATTGGAGGATTTTTAAAACGAAACGGAAAGGTCTTTAAGGTGATATCAAAACTTCGCGAGCAGGACTATTCCACGCCCGAGGCGGTGGAAGAAGCCATCGCAATATCTTTACATCGATTGCAGATACCGTCGATTGATATCCTCTTGATGCATTCTTTTCAGGACTACCGGAAGTATAGAGATCGAATACTTCCCGTTCTGCAGGGCTATAAAAGGAAGAAGGTCATTGGACAATACGGCGTGTCCGTTTATCATCCGGAAGAAATGAAGCAGATTGCCGATGAAGCCCACGAGGAAATGGCCTTCGCGTTTCCTGTGAATCTGTTTGACCAACGTTTTCTTGCCGGAGCACTGCTTGAAAGGCTTAAAAAAGATGGGTTTACCTTGTTTGGACGTTCCGCTTTTTTGCAAGGCTTGTTTTTTCTTGATGACGCGAAGCTCGTCGGTCCTTTTTTGAAGGTGAAAGAAAAACTGGCCAGGTTAAGAGAAATATCCGAAGCCGCAGCTTTGCCGTTCGAAAGTCTGCCCCTCTTATTCGGACTGTCCAATCGTTTCTTAGACGGCATCATTATCGGTGTCGATACGCTGGCCCATTTTAATCGGAATATTGCCTGTCTTTCGGAGCGATACCGGGCCGCTTATCGAAGGATAGGACCTTTATGGAAAACGTTTGCGATTGACGACGAGCGGATTCTGCTGCCCTACCATTGGGCGCATTGAGATGGATATGACGCGAGGCATCATTGTCCAAGCAAGAAATGGATCGCGGCGTTACCCCCAAAAAATGCTGCATCGTTTTCATGGGCGATCCGCGCTGGCCTGGGTGTTGTCACGCTGCGCAACCATCGATTGCGAGTATCGGATTCTTGCCACCACGGTTGAACCGGAAGACGACATCCTGGCCGATACGGCGAAAAAGGAAGGATGGCATATTGTTCGAGGGGATGTTCAGGATGTGTTGAGCCGCTTTGCGACCGCGGTGAGGTCCTTTAAACTGGACACGGTTGTGCGGATTACCGGCGATTGTCTTTTGACGGACGGGGCCATGGTGTCCGATGCGCTCGAACGGTTCATCAAGGACCCGGTCGATTATTTTACCTTTACCCATATGATCGATGGATTCGATGTCGAGGTCATCTCCGGAGAAGCCCTTCTGGAGGCCGCCCGGCATGCAGCCTTGCCATCGGAGCGGGAGCATGTGACTCCATGGATTAAAAAGGCGAAACGATTCAGGAAAGTCTTCGCCGACTATCGCGATGAAGACTTGTCTTGGGTTCATCTCAGCCTCGACGATCGTGAGGATGCCGAGACGATCGCACGGATTCTGGGCCGCCTGAATCGATCCGATTTCAGCTACGATGACGTTGCCGCTCTGATCAAGCGTTCTCCCGACCTGGTCCATTCCGGCATGGCTTCAAAAGTCGGATTCGGGAATAGGGCTTCAGCCGAGAAAGATGCGCGTTGGATCCAATCTCGCCTTGCCCCGCCTTTGAAGCTCGATGAAACGATGAAACATCATCAGACCGTGACGCAGATCATTCCCGGCGCATCTCAAACCTTCAGCAAGTCGTCACTCCAATTCAGCAAGGGGGCGGCCCCGCTTTATGTTAAAGCGGGAGAAGGCGCGTGGCTGTACGACCTCGACGGCAATCGTTATATCGATTTTACGATGGGATTGGGAGCCTGCATCCTTGGCTACGCCTTTGAGCCGATTGTGGCGGCGGCGGTCGAACAGCTGCACCTCGGCTGCAGTTATACCTTGCCCCACCGCCTGGAATACGAATTATCGAAAATGCTATGCGAGATCATTCCTTGTGCGGAGATGGTGCGATTGGGGAAAAATGGATCCGACGTTACTTCGGCCGCCATCAGGGTCGCGCGGGCCTATACCGGGAGAGACAAGGTTGCCTGTTGTGGTTACCACGGCTGGCAGGATTGGTATATTGCATCCACGACACGCAACGAAGGCATCCCTCCCGATATCCGACCATTGACCCTGTGTTTTTCCTATAACCGGATTGACACTTTGGAACAGCTGTTTTTGGAACATCCCGGAGAGATTGCTTGCGTCATTATGGAGCCGGTGAGCCTTGAAACACCTGAGGGCGCTTTTTTGGAAAAAGTCAAGGCATTGGCGCATCAGCACGGCGCCGTCTTGATATATGATGAGGTGGTGACCGGTTTTCGGTTTTCACTGGGCGGCAGTCAGACTTACTTCGGTGTCATTCCCGACCTCGCTTGTTTCGGCAAGGCCATGGGAAACGGTCTGCCCATTTCGGCGCTTGTCGGAAAGAAGGAAATCATGGAACGCTTTGACGAAGTCTTCTTCTCCACGACCTTTGGCGGAGAAACCGCTTCGATCGCATCGGCGATTGCCACCATAAAATATATCCAAGAGCAGAGTGTGACCGACACGCTCTGGACCAGGGGTGAAATGTTGAAAACCGGCATATCGAATTTGATCGACGCCAAAGAGATGCATCACACTTTTTCGATCGAAGGATATCCCGTTCGGTCTTTTTTAAATATAAAAGAAGAAGACACGCTAAAAGTGAAGACTTTGTTTCAACAAGAATGTGTGCGGCGAGGCATCCTCTTTACAGGCGCTCACAACCTGGCTTTGCCGCACGATGCGTCCATGATTGAAATGACCCTGTCGGTCTATGAAGAGGTATTCGACATCATCCGCTATGCCATCGCGTACCGGATGATCGATGACTTGATTCAGGGAGAAACATTGCAACCGGTCTTCCGGAGCGTATAAGGAGAAAACGGATGGCCATAGAGAGATGCCTTCGCTGCACACTGCCGGTGACCTGGGAAACCCTTTACTTCGATGACGAAGGGGTCTGCAACATCTGCCGGAACTGGGAAACGAAAGAGAAAGAGATCGACTGGCAGGAACGTGAAAGAGGTCTCCTAAAGGTCATCGAAGCAGCCAAACGAACGGATGCGCCTTACGATTGCATCCTGCCCTTCAGCGGCGGAAAGGACTCGACCTATACCCTGTGGGCCATCGTGAAAAAATACGGCATGAAGCCCCTGGTCGTTTCCTTCGATCATGGATTTTATCGTCCCAGGACGATCGAGAACCGCACACGGACCTTCAGGACCCTCGGCGTCGATGTGATGACCTTCACGCCGAACTGGAAGATCGTCAAGCGCTTGATGCTGGAGGCCCTGATCCGACGGGGGGATTTTTGCTGGCACTGCCATGCAGGTATCTTTTCCTATCCGATGAAGATGGCCGTTAAGCTCGGCATCCCGCTGGTGATCTGGGGGGAAGGGGGTGGGGAGTACGAGGCCTACTTCAAATATCAGGACCTGGAGGAAACCAACGAGTGGAAATACAACCGCCGCATCATCATGGGGATGCGTGCGGAAGACATGGCCGGCTTTATCGGATGCGCGTTGCGGGATCTGGAGCCCTATATCTATCCGACGAAAAGGGAGCTGGATGCCGCGGGGGTCAAGAGCCTGCCCCTCGGTAATTTCATTCCATGGGATGTTCAAAAACAGGTGGAGATCAACAAGGTGAAGCTGGGGTGGGAGGAGGATGAAATAGAAAGCGCCCTGCCCGGCCCGACCTATGAAAAGATCGAGTGCATGTTTCAAGGGATGCGGGACTATATCAAATATCTAAAGCGGGGGTTTTCACGGATCACGCATCTGACCACGTTGGATATCAAACATGGCCGCATGATGCGGGATGAAGCCCTGGCCCTGATTGAAAAATACGAACCGAGAAAACCGAGGAGCCTGGAAGTCTTTTTGGAATATCTCGACATGACGGAGGAGACCTTCAACGCCATTGTCCTCAAACATGTGATCCCGCCGGCGAAAAGGATCGATCCGATCACACTGCCCGATGGGCCGAAGTTGTGGGATCAGGAACTGTGGTACCGGGAGCGGGCATGAAGGTCGGTATCGTGAATTATAGTATCGGAAATGTTGGTTCGGTTTACAGTGCGTTCCAGTTTTATCGATACGATGTGCGTCTGGTGAGCCATCCGAAAGAATTGGATGCGGTCGACATGATTGTATTGGCCGGCGTTGGGAATTTCACGACGGCGGTGCATCGGCTGAAGACCCTCGATTTTTGGGATTCTTTGAACGAATCGGTCCAAATCAAGAAAAAACCGCTGCTCGGCATCTGCCTGGGTATGCAGCTCTTCGGCGATGTCAGTTATGAAGATGGCGAGAATGCCGGATTCGGGTGGATCAAGGGACGCGTCGAAAAGATTCAAGGGGAGGCCCTTCGACTTCCGCACATGGGTTGGAACGCGGTGGCGCCGATCAATGATGGTTTGTTCCGGGGGATTCGGTCTCTCGCGTTTTATTTTATGCACAGCTATCGATTTATCCCGGAAGAAACGGAGGTCGTTGCGGCGACCACCCAATATGGCAGTTCCTCGATCGTTTCAAGTATCAGGAAGGACCATATTGTCGGCGTGCAGTTTCACCCGGAGAAGAGTCAGGGGGACGGTCTCCGGTTTCTCAAGAATGTCGTGGAGACCCTTGCGTGATCCGGAAAAGAATCATCCCGCTATTTTTATTGAAGGGGAACCGCCTGGTGAAAGGAAGGCGGTTCGGCGAATTGTCCGACGTGGGTGATCCGCTTTCCCAGGCGATGATTTATGACGCACAAGGCGCGGACGAAATCATTCTGGTCGATATCGACGCCTCCCGAGAGGGGAGGGTGGTCAATACGGAGGTGATCGATCACATGATCCGCCGCTGCCGCCTGCCGATTGCCGCGGGTGGCGGCATCCGGAATGTCAAAGAGGCCAGACGCTGTTTCGAAGCAGGGGCCGACAAGATTGTCGTCAATACCCATGCCGTCCTCAATCCATCCCTGGTCGGCGAACTGGCGGCGGAATTCGGCGCGCAGTCCGTCGTTGTTTCATTGGATGTGAAAAAGGCCGCGGACGGCGACTACGCACCTTATGTCTTTTCTGGAAAACAAAAGGTCGATGTCAATTTCGAGACGGTACTCAAACAGCTTATCTCAAACGGGGCGGGCGAAGTCCTGCTCACGGTCATCGATCGAGAGGGAAGCCTAAACGGTTACGACAATGCGCTTTACCAAGATGTGAGGTCCTTTATCCATGTCCCGTTGATTGCATCGGGCGGCGCCGGTTGTTATGACGACCTGGTGTCGCTTTTTCAGCAGAGCGACTGCGATGCGGCCGCCGTCGGGAAGATGCTGTTTTTAAGGGATTACGATATCGTGCGGATCAAGGCCTATCTAACAGGGAAAAAGGTGCCCGTGCGGGACGCCTGAAGGGAGTGGATATGCGCGTGACGGGAAAACGGATCTATTTAAAGCTCTTGTCTCCTGATGATGTGACCCCGGTTTACATCGATTGGATGCAGGATGAAGCGGTGATTCAGTTTCTGGAGAGCCGATGGACGGTCTATGGACTGGATGCGCTGAAGGCCTACGTAAAGACCCTCAATGAGGATCCGAATGCTTATTTATTCGGCATTTTTTTATTGGAGGATGGCCGGCAGATCGGCAACATCAAAATCGGCGGGATCGCTCCACTTCACCGCTTCGCGGACATCGGTCTCCTGATTGGAGAACAATCGATGCGGGGACAAGGGATCGGGACTGAAGCCATTCAAATGGCGACAACTTATGCGTTCAAGGAGCTCAACCTTCAGAAGGTCGTGGCGGGACTCTATGCCAACAATATCGGAAGCCACAAGGCCTTTCTCAAGGCGGGATGGCGTGAGGCGGGCAGAATGAAATGTCACCGCTTTTACAAGGGGGGCTATGTGGACGAGGTGCTCGTGGAAAAGTTGCGGGATTAGGCGGACGGCATCGATGATGAAGATTGGTCCGATAGAAAAATTGGCACTTTTCGGCGGTGGTCCTTTGATGGTTGCCTTTGCCAAGGAAGCCCTTAAAAGAGGGATTCAACCAACGGTTTTTGCCGTGAAAAGACACCTTGAAGAACAGCTGAGCAATGAGGATGGCCTGTGTCTCGAAGCAGCCCTCGACGTGGCGTCGATCCCAACGGTTCATGCAAGGGATGTCAACGTCTCACCGGAACTCCAATCGCTTGTGTCGGAAAAAACGATGGGCATCGGCCTCGGAGAGACCTATCGATTCGACAAGGAGACGATCGCGCGATTTCAAGGCAGGCTGTTCGACTTCATGGTCATCCGGCTGCCGCAGTACCGTGGCGGGGCGCATTTCACTTGGCAGATCTTGAGAGAAGACAAGGTCGGATGTTGGAATATACAGGTGATCAACGACGAAATGGTGCCGGGCGTGTTCGATTCCGGGGAATTGATCAAGACGCGGGAATATGGAATTCCGAGTTGGGCCCGCATTCCAAAGGATTATTTTCAACTGGCGCATGAGGAAGGGCTCAAATTGTTTATCGAATTTATGGACGAAATCCAGTCGGACAAAACATTCGCCCCGGTCCCGCTTAATGAAGCGAACCGCAGCTATTTCCCTCGGCTTTCAACCATAAAACAGGCCTTTATCGACTGGTCTTGGCATCGGGATGAAATCGCGCGCTTTATCTGCGCCTTCGACGATCCCTATCCAGGGGCTTCGACCTTTCTCGGCGGCCAAAGGGTCTTTTTGAAAAGGTGTCAAGTCGCGCCCGTCAACTTTTCATCGCATCCCTTTCTATCCGGGCTCGTCTACAGGGTGTCCGGACCTTCGGCATTGATCGCCACGCGTTCCGGCAGCATCGTCGTTGAAGGGATCTTGGCCGAAAACGGAAAAGACCTCGTGCCGGAGCTGAAGGCCGGGCAGCGTTTTCACACGCCGGTTCAATATTTGGAAGCGTCCATGTCTTATCAAGCCTCCTACGATACGGAGGGTCTGGTCAACCATGATTGATCTGCTTAAAACGCTCTATCCCCTGCGATGGGCGCCGGTGTCTGAAGATGCTGATAAAGGGGCATCCATGCTGTGTAATGTCCTTCCCTTTAAGGTCCATGAGTACCGGTCCGGTCTGGAACACAACGGCTGGACGGTGCCCCAGAAATGGAAGGCAGTAAAGGCGGAAATAAGAAAGGATGGAAAGTTGATCTACGACGGTATGCAGCATCCCCTGGGCGTCGCCGGCTATTCCCCCTCCTTCAAAGGGACGGTGCCCCTGTCGGAACTCAAAAAGCATCTCTTTTATCATCCAAACTATGCCGAGGCCCTGGTGTATCACTGCGATTATTACTACAAACCCTGGCTCAAGGACTGGGGGCTCTGCGTGCCCTACCATCTGTACCGATCCCTTCCCGAAGGGGACTACGAGGTGGAACTGGAAACGGTGACTGAAGACGGTACGATGAAGGTCCTCGACTATTTTCTGGCCGGAGAGACGGACGATACGATCATCCTCAATGCGCATAACTGCCACCCGGCGCAGGCGAACGACGATATCGCCGGGATGGTCGTCGGCATGGAGGCGATGAAACGATTGATGCAACTGGAAAGACGGCGCTTCAGTTACCGCCTCATTATCGCCCCGGAACACTTCGGGACGATCTTCTATCTGAACGGTCTCTCCGACAAGGTATGCCGCACCTTCAAATACGCCATGTTTCTCGAAATGCTGGGCAACAAGAATCGCCTGGCCCTGCAGGAATCTTTCACGGGCAAAACGCTGCTCGATCGGGCCGCGCATCACTATCTGAAGCGATGCCATTCCACTTACCACGGGGATGCCTTTAGAAAAATCGTTGGAAACGACGAGACGGTCTGGGAGGCCCCCGGCTATGAAATTCCCTGCATCTCCCTCTCGCGCATGCCTTACCCCGAATACCATTCGAGCCTGGATACCGAAAACATCATCTTCGAAGAAAAATTGGAAGAGGCCGTCGACGCCGTTGTGGGCATCCTCAGCATCCTCGAAACCAATACAACAATGAAGCGGCACTTCAAGGGGCTTGTTGCCTTGAGCAACCCCAAATACGATCTCTATATTTCGACTTTTGACCCAAGCATCCGGCCGACGGTGCCGGAAGACCAAAAGAAATGGAATCACCTCATGAACTGCCTTATCCGGTACTTCGACGGGGAGACGAGCATTTTTGATATCGCCGAAAAACATGAGATCGAATACGACCGCTTGTATCGATACATCCAAAAGTATGAAGAAAAGGGGCTCATTTCGCTTATTAAATGACGGATAAAGAGATCATAGAAAAACTCATCGACGGCGCCTCGCTGCGCACCTACATGGTGCCGGATGACGCCATCCCCTCAAACAGCCCGGAGCATATCGAGACCTACAACCTGCCCCATGTGGTGATCCAGGGTGACTGCTTTTTCGGGAAGACCGAAACAGCGCACGTTGCTTACGAACCGGGGCAGCCGCCGCATCCGGCGATGTCTTTCTGTTACACCAATATCGGTCATCTGTTTTGCAGTTATACGCCCAGCAGTGGCGCGGGAATGTATATGTCTAAAATGCGATATAAAGCACATCGCTGGGTCCTTAAAGAGGATTGCCGTCTGGTTTGGGACTCGGATACGGCCCGGTCCACGGAACCCATCAAAACGGCGATCGAATCCTGTGCGAGGTTTAAGATGGCGCTCTTGGATGTCGAAGGCATCTGGAATATTCATCCCGTCGATCTGCCGATGCTGTATCCGCTATCGATGACATTCGAGCTCAAGACCGTGATGGATGTCTATCCTCAAAATTTTAGAAACATGGAACAGATTGCGGCCTTGCATCAACAACGCCGGGATTTCTTTCAGACGAGGCCAGCCAGCAGTAAGGAAGGTGGTTTGTATTTCGAGACCGGTGGATTCCCGACCTTTTATGCGATTCAATCCGACGGCAGCTATCGCAGCTATTACGATATCGCAAGGGACAGCACGCAAAAATATCTTCGGCTCCGGGTATTTGCCGACAAGGGTTGACGGGTGAAGGTGAACTTTATCACGGAATATGGGGCCGATATCGGATACGGCCATCTCATGCGGTGTCTGTCCTTGTCCCAGGCCTTCGAGGCGAGGGGTATCGATCCGATGTTCGTTCTGCATACAGAGGAACCTGTTCCGGATATTCTGACCGGGAGACAGTCCCAAATCGTTGATTGGCATAAAGACCCAGGGAAGTTGCGCGAGGCCATCGCGGGATCGGATATTACTCTTGTCGATTCCTATCTTGCCGACACCGGTGTTTATGAATCGATTGCCGCATCGTCCGAGTATGCCGTTTATATGGATGACGGAAATCGGCGTCACTTTCCTAAAGGGATGGTTGTCAACGGGGCGATTGCAGCAGACGAGATTGATTATCCGAAAAAACCTGGCCTGCATTATCTTCTGGGTCCTCGATACATCGCGCTGCGGGCGGCCTTTCGGACGGTTCCTTTGAAGGAAATCAAGACGGATGTCGATCACGTCATGATCACCTTCGGCGGGGGGGATTTTCGAAACCTGACGCCGAAGCTATTAAGGGCGGTTTCCGAATGTTATCCGGATTGGCGAAAAACGGTTGTGGTTGGAAAAGATTTTCGAAATGTCGACGACATTGAGGCCGCGTGCGATCACAATACAAAACCGGTTTTTTCACCGGATGCCGAGGGCATGAAGACCGCGATGCTGTCTGCGGACATTGTCGTTTCTGCAGGCGGCCAAACCCTTTATGAGTGCGCCCGGGTAGGCGTGCCGGTGATTGGGGTCGCAGTTGCCGGGAATCAGGGTGCGAATGTAAGGGGAGGACAACAGGCCGGACTTCTCGAATCTGCCAGTAGTTGGAAACGCGATGATTGGGCCGATGCCGTATTGGGGAAGATCGAATTGTTGAGGGACAGGCAATGCAGGCTCAATATGTCCCGGCAGGGCAGGGAGGCCGTCGATGGTGCCGGTGCGGAACGCATCGTCCGCGAATGTCTCAAGTCCTACTTTACGGAATTGCTGGTTTTCAGAAAGGCCCGGCACAACGACTTAATGGATGTATTCGCCTTGTCGAACGATCCTATGGTGCGCGCGGCGTCGTTTCATCCGGACCCGATTGGCCTGGCATCACATCGTTCCTGGTATGGCGATCGATTAAGGGATCCCCATTGCCTGTTTTATGTGGCGGAGGCCGGGTCCGATTTGGTCGGACAAGTGCGGTTTGATCTCAAGGATCCTGTCGCGGTGGTCAGTATCAGCATTCACCAAATCGGACGGGGATGCGGGGTCGGCGCATGGCTGCTCAACAAGGGGATCGATTCCTTGAAAAGAGGGCGGCCGGAGGTCGATACCGTATTGGCCCATATTAAAGGTGAGAATAAAGGGTCGACTCGCTTCTTTGAGCGCTTCGGTTTTGAATATGTTCAAGAAACGACGGTTTCAAAGCAGAAGGCCAAGACCTATGCCGTCCGGTTGAGACAAGGGGCATGATGAAGTTTCGCATCGCAGACAGATGGATCGGCGAAGGGCAGCCTGTCTTTATTATTGCGGAGCTGTCGGCGAATCACGGACAACAGTACGAAACGGCCGTCAAGACGATCGAAACGGCGAAGGCGATCGGCGCGGATGCGGTCAAACTGCAGACCTACACACCGGATACCCTCACCATCGATTCCGACCGGGACTGTTTTCAAATCAAGGGGGGGACCCCCTGGGACGGACTTTCGCTCCATCAACTCTATCGGGAGGCCTATACCCCTTGGGAGTGGCAGCCGAAACTCAAGAAGATTGCGGAAGATCTCGGGCTGATCTGTTTTTCGTCGCCCTTCGATCGAAGTGCCGTTGATTTTCTCGAAACGATCGCCATGCCCGCCTACAAAATCGCCTCCTTCGAGATTACGGACATTCCGCTCATTGAGTACATTGCCGAGAAGGGAAAGCCCGTGTTGATCTCCACCGGCATCGCTTCGCGCGAGGATATCGTAGAGGCGATCGATGCTTGCAAGCGAATGGGCAACCAGCAGATCGCCTTATTAAAATGCACATCGGCTTACCCGACGCCTTTGAGAGAGGTGAACTTAAAGACGCTTGCAGACATGAAAGACACCTTTGACGCTGTGATGGGTCTTTCAGACCATACGCTTGGTAGGAGCGTTCCGCTGGCTTCCGTTGCGCTTGGTTCCAAAATCATTGAGAAGCATCTTATTCTGGATCGCGCGCTTGGCGGGGCCGATGCGGCATTTTCGATGGAACCGGAGGTCTTTCGTGCGATGGTCCAGGGTGTGAGGGAGGTTGAAGCGGCCTTGGGAGAAGTCTCCTATGCGCTTGGCGAGGCGGCCACGAAAAACAGACAGTTTGCCCGTTCTTTGTTTGTCGTCGAAAATATCCAGGCCGGCGAGCCCTTTACGGAAAAAAATATACGGTCGGTCCGGCCGGGCTTCGGACTGCATCCGAAATATTGGCCGAAAGTTTTGGGTAAAAAATCCAAGATCGATATGAACAAAGGGACGCCCTTGCACTGGCATCATGTAGAAGGAGTCGTGCAATGACTGCCGAGAGTTACGATGCGAATTACCAATCGGGTCTGTCCTTCTTGAAACTTGCCATGAAAGACGAAGCGCTCGATTGTTTTAACAGGGCTTATTCCCAGTTGACGGGGGAACAAAAAAACCCGAATAACGCCGTTTATTTCAGCATCTTGTCCCACCTTGCCGTCCTTGCCCTGGAGGCCTCCGATAAAGAGACAGCAAAGAATTTTGTCGATGAAGGGCTGAAGGTGAAACGCAACCACGCCGACCTGTTGTATCTGAATGCCCTCCTTTTGATGGATGAAATGCGCTACGATGAAATGATGGAAGGGATCGTGCACTATTTGTTGGCCTTGGAGGAGGGGGATGCGGAGGACTGCCATTATCAATATGCGCACCCAGGCGCCTTGAAGGAGCTGTACGAAAATCTGCTCCCAACCGCCTACAAAGGGGCTTTCCAAGCGGCGTCGATCCGGAATGTGGTCGAAAGCCTCGCACAAAAGACGGGAAATCGAGGGCTCCAAAAGGCGTATGAAGTGATGTCGGACCTCGACGGCTGCAGGAGCGAACGGGAGCACTGATGCAAAAGATACTGTTTCCGATCAGCGAAAAGGAATATCAATGTGTCCAGAGTCGATTGGCGCTGCTGGTCAAGTCGATGGCCGCCGATTTTATGGTCGAGGTCGTCACGACCTCCAAAACCGTGTACGAGGATATTCAAGTCAAATTAGGTGAATCCCCCAATGTCATCGCGAAGCATCTGGAAACCACCTTTCTTCCCCTCTCCTTCAGCTATCGCGACAACCTTGCCAAGATCTTTATAAAATATACCGAGGATCTCTGCATTCCATCCACCGGTTTGAAGATGTGGAAAACCGCCGCCTTCGACGATTTTTGGGGACATATCTCCGGCTGCTCCTTCCCGACCATGAAAACCATCGATGCCGATCTGGTGCTCCTGCCGCTTTTGTCTTACGAGGATATCCCAACGGAGGAAACGGACGTCCTCTACACCTCCATCGCCTTTACCGCCAAGGAGACCGGAACGCCGGTTTGCGGCTATCAGCTCTATCCCGTATTCAACGGGTTTAAATTGATGCCGAAATTGCTGGACGGGATCATCGTGAGGGAGGCATACGAGCGGCAGTACTATCTCGAAATGGGCATCCCGGAAGACAGGCTTTTTTTACTGGGCGATCAACGGGATATCTATGCCTTATCGACCATCGAAGAAAATTATAAGAATCACATGTACAACGATCAGATCGAGATCGGACGGGAGGCCTTGTGCGTTGCCGTACTCAATCATTCCAAGCTGCGCCCCCAGATCAGGGAGATTTTTCAGGTGATCCGGCGGACGAAAAAGCAGATTGTCATCTGCCTGATCAAGCGGGAGTTTGTTGTGAAAGACGTGGATGAACAGGAGATTATCAACGACACCTATCTTGATGAGATCAAAAAGACGGGATGCCGTTTCTACCTTGTGGAGAACAAAAGCCTCGTGCCGATGACGATGATCGCCGACGTGGTCATTTCGCCGACCTTCATTTCTCCATTGGAGTTCGCTTCGAAATATCAGAAAGCGGCCTGGGTTTATAACCCCTGCGCCGCGGCCCGGCCCAATGTCAACGGTGTCCGGTTTATCAACCACCCGGATGCGCTCGGGGCGGCATTGAACGCGGCATATCAAGAGAAGCAATCTGCCATCGGAATCAAGGACATTCTGCACCGGATCATGCAATGAAGATGAAATTGAAGGGCAAAAAAATCGCCTGCTTCCTGGCCCTCCCGCACCATTCGCGGTTTTTTATCAAGATGCGGGAAGAGATCAAAAAACAGGGTGGCGAATTGATCTTTATCGTGACCTTGGCGGACTATCCCTACGAGTTGGACCTCATGAGACGAAATCTGTCCTTTCGGTATTTTCGTGACTATATGACGGATGATGTCAGAAAAAAGATCCATGAGGCGACGATGTCCTTGATCGATCAATGGTCGGAAACCTGCTTTAAGTGGGACGGATTCAGCCGCTGGCCCTTGTTCAAGCAGAGCTGGTTTTTCGAGTCCGTGGTTGAGGAATATTTTTGCGTGGAGCGCTTCATTCAGGTTGAGAAGCCCGACATGTTCATCGCGCATCACGAATGTAACCGCTGGGGGCAGGTGATTGGGCATCTCACAGATCGTCATGAAATCCCCTTTGTCACCTTTCAGGAGGGGGATTACTACAACGACTATATCGGATTTGTTGTGCATACCGAATATTCGATCGCCGATCTGTTGTGGGGAGAGCAAACCCGGCGTCGGTTAAACGACTACCGCTGTTCCACCGACAAAATGTTTTTGATCGGGAACACACATATCGAGTCGGCGATTCAATCGTACGGCGGATCCAAGAAGATTGCCGAGACGAAGCAGGCGCTGGGGCTGCCGCCCGATAAACGGGTCGTCCTCTTTCTTGTCGATATCAAGTACGGCGCGATCGGCAGGGAGACGGTGTGGAAGCAGTTTTTGACGGGTCTGGATCAGCTGGATGAAGAAGCCGTTCTGATTTTCAAGTGGCATCCCAGTGTTTTGAAGGGGGCCTATGAGGATGTTAGAAAATTGTTCAAGAAACTCTATCCCTCCGCCATTTTGTTATACGACTATGACCCTTACAAGCTGATCGCCGCCTCGGATTATTGCGTGACCCTTGGAAAAACAACCCTGGCCATCGAAGCCCTCGCATTTGGCAAACCCCTTTTTGCCCTTCCCACTTCCGACACCTTGGAGGACTATTACGTGAAGATCGGCGTGGCGCAGACCGTTTTTCCGCCGGGAAACTGGTCAAAGCTTATTCACACAATGAAAGATGGGGTTCCTCCGGAGATCCAAACGAGTGTCAAACGGCATCTTGAAGCGTATTTCTACAAGCTGGATGGCCGGTCCGTCGAAAGGGCGATAGATCGCATGAGCTATATCTTCGCGGTGAGGAAAGAAGTCGGTCAGTGCGGAGTGATGAAACGAAGGGCGAAGTCGATTGAAGAGTCGACGGTGATCCCCGGCCGAATCAGCTTCATTGTTCCCTCAGGAGAGGAACCCGAAACCCTGGCGGCAACCTTGATGTCTCTTTCTCAGAATGTATCCTACCCGGATTGGGAAGTGGTGCTTGTTGTCCACCATGAGCCGGTTCGGGAAATGATTCCCGGGTTTTCGGGGGATCTTCATGTTGTTGATGCATCGGGCGATGAGCTCGGGTGTCTTTATAATCAAGGTGTGGAAGCCGCCACAGGCGATGCCCTTATTTTCATGACGCCGGGGACATTGTATATCAGGGGGGAGCAGATGCTTGAAGGTATCCAAAAAGGGATTGCGGGTGTTCCGATAAAAGATGCGGAAATGAAGCCGGTTTGCCTCGGGATCGGTTTCGACTTCAACGCTTCTCCTTATTATATTCGCGCTACGTCCAAACAGGTAGAGGCGGTTGGAGGGGGGGTGATCGCGATGAAAAGGGAAACTTATGAGAAACTCGAACGATTTGACGAGGGTTTGGCGAATCATCTGATCGAACCGGATTTTTCCCTCACTGCCCGGCGGAACGATATCCCGATAAAATATTGTTCCGATGATTTAGCGGTTCAATATAAAGCGTGTTTCTTTGGAGCGGATCTGTCCGAGGAGAACTGGAAACGACGGATGCGGTTCTATGCCAAATGGGTCGGTGCGCTTCCAAGAGACGAAAATTTTATTGAATTTGCAAAAGAATTATTGAATGTTTAGGTTAATAGTTTCAAATTTTCTAGATATCTTCAGGGTCCGTTACAAGCACTGGAATTTCCTATAAAAATTGTCTTCTTTGGGGGTGGCCACCCCTTTTTATTTTGTGGAGAAGACGATTTTCCTTCAATTTTTCTGCGATTGATTTTCCGTCCTTTTACTCAAGTTTTTAAAAAAACCTCCGATAAGATCTGCAAGACCGGAAAAGGTCGAGACCGAATGGGGTCGAACGTGCAACAAAGTAATCTTACCCATTCACTGATATCTTGTGAATTGATGGATAACCGGATGTTGTCCATGAACAAGGACACTTACAAGGAGGTAAATTATGGCACTTGGAATCAATACAAACCTATTCTCTCTAAATGCACAGAGAAATTTAAGGAAAACCAATCAGCCGCTTCAGAAAGCGATGTCGCGGCTCTCATCCGGCCTGAGAATCAACTCGGCCAGTGACGATGCTGCAGGTCTTGCCATTGCCACCAGACAGACCCGGCAAATCAAGGGTCTGAGCGTCAATATCCGTAATGCCAATGACGGTATTTCTTTTGCGCAGACGGCGGAAGGGGCGATGGCCGAGATGCTCAATTCGATGCAGCGGATCAACGAACTGGCCGTCCAGTCGGCCAGTAATAATACATCGAGTGACCGGGGCTCAATGGACAACGAGGTCCAGGAGCTGATTGCAGAGCTAAACCGTATTGTCGGTCAGACACGATTCAATGGTGAAACGTTTTTGAACCAACCGAAGAGTGTGACAATGCAGGTGGGGACCGAGGTGAACGAAACCATCACGGTCAGCACGGCCAATGTTTCACCGGATTCATTCGGTGTGCAGGCAAGTCAAACCAATTTTGACGACACGGCTGCCAACCGGAACAGCCTGGCGAGCTCCCTTGCTGCGATGTCGCTTCGGAGCGCCGGTCTTTCGGATGGCGCCACCATCGCCACCGTCGACCTCGGCGCGTCGATCTTGACCAGCAATGTCGTCAACAACAGCCTGAACGTCATCAACCGGGTCAACGAAAAAACGGCAACCCACAACACCACGGCCTTTTCCTTCGGCAACGCGTTTGTTGGGACGGCGCCTGTTGCCCAAGCCGCCGGCGCGACGGATTTGGCGGTGAATGCCGGGTATTTAACGATCAATGGTATTTCGATCGGTTCTTCCGCCGCCGTCGGCACGAGTATTGCCGAGTTGTCCTCGGGGATGGTCACCGCCATCAATGCCCAGACGGCCAATACCGGTGTGACTGCGGTGCTTTTGGGAAGCGCCGATTCGGGTGCTGCGAGTTCCTATAGCGTTGCCCTTGTCGATACGTCGGGTGCTGCGATATCCGTTTCGGTCGCCACGGCCAATGCGGGGGTGGCGAGTCAGTTCGCGGCTTTCTTCGGTACTTCCGGCGGAAGCGCTGGGGCCGGTTCAAACGGACAGATCATATTCAGCACGCCCTTGGGGACGACTTCCCGCGCCATAAATGCAGGCAGCGACAGTCTTGCCTTGGGGATTGCCTCCGGCACCACGTCGGTGACGCTCGGACAGTCCCAGTCGATCAATGATGTCAGCGTGACCACGGTCGGAAATGCCAATTTGACCATCCTTGCCGTTAAGGAAGGGCTCGACGCCGTCAATAGTGAGCGGGCGACCCTGGGTGCGATGATGAACAGATTGGAAGGGACGATTGCCAACCTGGAAAACGTGCGGGAGAATATCACCGCATCACGTTCAAGAATCTTGGATGCGGACTTTGCACAAGAGACTGCGAATTTGACCAAGGCCTTGATCCTTCAGCAGGCGGGTATTTCCGTGCTTTCGCAGGCGAACTCGACCACGCAGAACGTGTTGGCCTTGTTACAGTAAGACGTATTTTCGTAACAATAACGGAATCGGGGGGGGCAAAAGATTTTTCCCGACCCGATTCCAACGAAAGCCCATCGATTTGAGCTGAAATTAAGAAGGACGGTAAAAGCTGTTTGGTGGTTTTTTAAATCGGTATATAAGGAATAGAAGTTGATGGGCTTGAAGGGAAGAGATGATGGAGATAAAAACGATCAGTCTAATCTCGCCTCCGGCTCAAAAACCTTTTGAGAATCCTTCGCAAAAAGAGGTTAAGCCCATACAAAAGGGTACGGCCTCCATCGAGAGGAATGCGTCTGTTCCAATAGAAGGATCGAACGATCCTTCGCCGGAAATGCCCAAAAATATTGTGGCTTACAAGGCCTTATTCTCGATGGATGACCTGGGAAATGTTGTGATAAAAGTGCTGGATCAAGAGGGCGAACTTGTCAAGCAGATTCCCCCCGAACAATTCCTGAAAGCAGCGGAAGCGCTCAAGGAGAGCTTTGGCAATATTCTAGATCTGGAGGCGTAAACAGCGATGGGCGTTACGGTTTCAAGCGGGATTTTTTCGGGTATCGAAACGGCACAGCTGATTGAACAGCTCATGGCCGTCGAACAGCAGCCCCTTGCTTCGCTTAACAAGACGCAGGCGGCTTTCGAAGCGAAGATCAGCGCCTTCGGCGGATTAAAAAGTGCGGTTTCGACACTCAAGACCAATTTAGGGTCCTTAAAAAAAGATACCATCTTTGCAATGTCTGCAAAGCCCTCCGACACGAGTATCCTAACAGCCTCTGCAAAATCAACGGCTTCCGTGGGTAACTACAGTATTGTGGTGAACCAGTTGGCGACCTCGCAGAGTCTTTATTCGGAAATCTTTTCGTCTTCGACTTCCGCGGTTGCAGACCTTTCCAGCGTGGCCACTCAAAAGCTGAAGATACAGGTGGGCAGCGCTACGGCGAAAACGATTACAATCGATTCGACCAATAACACCGTTGCCGGTATTAAGGATGCGATCAATGCCGCCAACGCGGGTGCGACGGCCTCGCTGGTGAATGTCGGTTTCGTGATCGACAGTACGAATAATACCCTTGTGTTTAACGATGGTTCGAATCGCACGGCAACACTCACCGCCGGGACCTATACGGGCGATGCGCTTGCGACGGAAATAAAAACGGCGCTGGAGGCGGCGAATGCCGGCAGCGATACCTATACGGTGACCTACGACGCGTCCACGAAAAAATTTAAGATTGCGAACGACACGGGAAACGCCAACGCCGTCGATTTTTTGTTCGAAAATGCCTCAACGACGTCGGAAGGGATTCTCGGTTTTAACACGACAGATCACGCTTCCGTCGCGGTCGGCGCTTCGGTGACCAGTGACAACGGTGTGGACGGGGTGCGACTGGTGCTCTCCGCCGATGCAACGGGGACGGCCAATCGAATCGTCCTGACCGTCGATGAGGACAATGACGGGGTCTTTGAGGAAGCCACTTCGGAAACTGATACGACGGGGCTTTCGAAATTGGCCTTCAAGGCCACTTACGATTCGGCGGGCGCTGCGACCGGCGGCACGAGGAACTTGACGCAATCGCAAGCATCGATCGATGCATCCCTCGATGTCAACGGCCTGACGATCACCCGGAGTTCGAATACCATTTCGGATATCATTACGGATGTAACCCTCGATTTGGTCAGCGCGCCGACGACCAAGCCGACCGTCACGCTGACGCTTTCGAAAGACCTTGCGAGTATTGCCGACAATATCGATGCCTTTGTCGGGGCCTATAATCGGGCGTCCGGTCTCGGAAGGAGTTTATCGGATGGCAAGGATCTTCTTTTAACCGGCGACAGTACGGCAAGAGGAATTGTGACGAGCTTGCGATCGGTGATCACAACATCTTTCAAAGGCAATATCCCCGCAAGTTTTGGGCTCAGTCATAGCAAGGAAGGCGTCCTTTCACTCGACAGCGCGGTGCTTGATAAGGCCATCGATAATGATCTCCAGGGGGTTATCGACACCTTCGACGCCATGGCCGAGTCCTTGGAGGATACCCTCGACGACTATGTTAAGACCCTCATCCCCGCCCGGGTGAATGGTTTGAATAGTTCGGTCGATCGGACCAAGGATCGCATCGAAAGTCTTGGGAGAAGACTCATTACCAAGGAAGAGACGTTTAGAAGACAGTTTTCCGCTTTGGAAGAAACGCTGTCGACACTCCAGGCTGGCGGCGATTTTCTAACCCAACAGCTCTCGGCGATTTCAAATATCAATAAAAAAACTTGAAGGAGTACAGGTGATCCCGAATGACCGTTATCATACTTATGCGCAAGTCGACCTTTCGACCAGTGTCGCCACCGCAACGCCGCTTCGGCTCATTCAAATATTATATGAGGGTGCGCTCAAATCGATCCGGGCGGCACGAGCCCACATGAAGCAGCAAAATATTTCGGGTAAAGCTGAGGCGATCGCCAAAACGATTGCCATTATTGAAGAACTAAACGCTTGCCTCAATCATGAAGTGGGGGGAGACATTTCGACCAATCTTGAGGCCCTTTACGGGTATATGACGAAAAGGTTGGTCGAAGGCAACTTGAAGAACGACACCGCCCCCATTGAAGAGGTCGAGAAGCTACTCTCTGGGCTCAGAGAGGCCTGGGTTGAGCTGGCCAATCTTCCGGAGGACGCACTGAAACCGCAAACCGGCGCGCCTCGATAAAAAAGGAGATCGTAATATGCTGGAGACGGAAGCGCTAACAAATACCGATGGTACTCAAACAGAGATGCATCTTTATGAGGCGCTCTATGCCGTTTCGGAGAAGATGTTGAAAGCGGCGAAGGCGGGCCAGTGGGAGGATATAAAATTAGACGAAAACAAGCATCAAGCACTCTGCCGGCGCCTGGAAGAGTCGGACGGGCGGGCATCATCCGGTCCTCGTGAGCTGGGTCGAAAGGCTGAACAGATCGAAGGGATTCTTCTGATGAACAAGGAGTTACAGGGACTCATTGCCTGCCGGATGAAAGTACTTCAAGATGCTTATCGAGAGGAGAGAACCATTGCCCGATCCTATGGCGCACAATCTGTATGAATCCAGAACAGTCTTTGTTAAAAATTCTTTAAACAACAACCCGCTGATTAAACCCGTCGGTATGTTCCCTTTCAAATATCATCAATGCGTGAGTTGCGGTTGCCAATCTCCGTTTCTATTGACAAGAACGAAGCGGGTTTTACAGACAGGACAAAAAATGCTGTCTCCTTCCGAGCTACCCGATTGAACAGCAATGGTCGGGCCGTCATGAGGGCATGAGAGAAGCGGGATATGTCCCTCACTATGGAGTACGGTCTTCTCTAGTTTCCCTTCGTCCCAGATGGATGTAAACAGATCCACTAATTTTGGATCAAAAAGCGTCCCCTTTTGTCCTTGAAGGTAGGAAAGGCCTTCTTCTGCGCTGATGGGCCTTCGATAAGAGCGATTACTTGTAAGAGCATCGAAGACATCGGCAACGGCCATAAGACGACCCTCCTTGGAGATGGCTTCCCCTTGTAAGCCCTCCGGATAACCGCTCCCATCATAGTGCTCATGGTGGGAATAGATGCCTTGAACGGCCGGTTGGAGGAATGCAATCCCTTGAAGCAATCTTTTTCCCTCGGCTGGGTGCGCCTTGATTTGCTCGTATTCTTCAGCCGTCAGCTTGCCCGCTTTCTTTAAGACGCGATCCTCGGTCGATATCTTTCCAAGATCGTGAAGAAAGCTCCCTATTTCAATGCCGACTACCCGTTTGGACGACCAACCGAGACGCCGCGCCATGGCAGTGGCATACTTGGCAACACGCCAGGTATGTCCCGCCGTATAGGGGTCCCGGCTTTCGATGACATTCGCCAGCAGGTTGAGTGTTGCGATATTCTGCTTGTTCAAGTATCGACTCGACGCAATCTTAAGAAGCCCAAGAAGATCAAGGCCGAACATTTCCCCTCCTTTCAAGAACACGAATCTTAATATGTTTCATGATGTGTTTTTTTGTGTGTTGCCCAGTGATTATAACCTTCCTTGATCTCACGATTGTCATATTAAACGGCCTCAACCGAAGCACGCTGTAGGCAGGCTTGCACAGACACATATTATTTTCATAATGGATATTCTTATGTAATCCAGACCACATCCTGACTTACAAAAATAGTGCTATCTATGGGCTTGGTATAAAAACAATAGAAAACGATAGGGTCTGTCATTCCTTACGGTCTTTTAATGGGATTTGGAATTTCCACACAGGACGTTTCCTTATCTTAAAGCGTCATGAATCGTATTAGTCAAGGGTGCAACCCCGAAGAAAAGGAGAACCAATTATGACATTAAATCTCACAGAAATTCAGCATAAACTAAATAAAGTATCGTGTCCTGAATGTCACTATGCAACCATTGATGTCACATTGAGATGCGATCTAGGGTACGGAGAGTGCCTCGCAGTGGCCACTTGTATAACGTGTGGAACACTTTACGAGGTTTCCACAGAGCGCTGTGTTTTGGAAAAAGGGCAAAAAGACTATCCGACATCGGTTTGTCCGGGGTTTTCGAGATCAAGATGCGAACTGGATATGCGCTGTGAACTGCCCTCCCGGCAATGTTTCTATGTTGCCCATTGTACGACATGCGACCATCCCTTTGTTTCGGGAAAGCCTTAAAATATGAGAAATCCGTTCAAATTCTTCGCCGAATTAATGAAACAGCCGGTATGGATTTCCGTCTGGGTGTTTTTCTTAACGCTGATTAATCTCGTCAGTGCCGTTTATTGGCCTGCCCCCTTGGCAAAGCTTATCTTCACGGTATTCATCATTTCCGCAATGTTGATGATGACACTTTATTCTCTTTTCGGGTTTGAAAAAATACTGGGTCTGGGACACATACTATGGATCCCATTGCTCATCTATGTGCTGATGAAAATTCCAGGGAGGGCGGGTTCTTTTAAAAGTTACCTGATTGTCTTATCGACTTGTATCGCTATATCTTTGGCGATCGATATGATTGATGTATGGAAATATCTTACGGGTCGGCAGAACACTTAAAACACAAGTCGATTGGGTCCACTTCAAGCCCCGTCCGGAAGGGCGGGGATCTTTACTTCCGGTGATGGCCGAAGGATGGTTGTCAAAGGGTTTTATTCAAAGTCATGGTTACTTCCTGCGACCATAGGACGATTGCTGATTCATCGGGAGGCAAAGATGATTGCCTCCTTGAGAAATCTCCCGAGGATCCCTTCAGAAATCTGTCGGCTGGGTCACTCTATGCGCTGGTCATGCGGCAGAACGACGAGAAATCGCTCCGCTGCTTCCGTGAGCCTGGCCAACGTAAGCTGCCCAAAACGTTTTTTCTTGTATTGGAAAAGCGGGTAGACTTCATGCATAGGGAAGGTTTGTCCATCTCGATCTCCGGAATCTGGGCAAGGTTATCTGTGGAAGTAAGGTCTCCCAAGAGGCGCTGGATCCTCGGCGAATGGCGTTTTTAGAACGCTTCAATCTGCCGAAAGCGGCATGATGAGAGGAATTCAAACCCAGCAGATCACACTTAAAGACCTTGTCCAATTTTCGAGGTCCGGCTCTGCACACCAGGTTGGGGGCCAATGAGGGGTTTCAGATATTTGTATTCTCTAAACAGTAAGGAAGACAGGCCGATGGAAAACAAGCTTGTCTTTATTTTGGATGTTTTTGAGTAAAATCATCCAGCGTAAACATGCTTTCGAAGGATGTGCCCGACGAAATAATGGCTTCGGCGCCTCCTTCTTTACGATCGACCAAGGCGATCACCTTCAAAATCGAATAACCTTCCTTTTTTAAAACCGCCAATGTGCGCAGGGTTGACCCACCCGTGGTGACCACATCTTCGACCACCACCACACTGGCACCGGGTTTTAAATATCCTTCTATTTGTTGTCGGCTACCATGTCCTTTCGCCTCCTTCCTGACGATGAATGCGGGGATCGGCTGCTTGTTGATATGGCTGATGACCGATACCGCGGTCGCGATCGGATCGGCGCCCAGGGTCATGCCGCCAACCCCGTCTACGGGC
The DNA here is from genome assembly GCA_046756925.1 of Nitrospiria bacterium. Classification (GTDB taxonomy): domain Bacteria; phylum Nitrospirota; class Nitrospiria; order SBBL01; family JAADHI01; genus JAJDBU01. The sequence continues at coordinate 3,462 of JBHHXH010000003.1, read as the reverse complement.
AAGTCTTTGATCCGATTAAATATTTCGGAAGCAATCAGGTAGGCACCTTCCGGATGCAGGGAAACCTTTTTGCAATCGATATAGTAAGCGGTTTTTTTTCCGGAAGTGAGCCGAAAGGCGGTTTCAGAACTTTCCCGAAAAGAGAGTGTTTGTAGAAGCTTTAACAACCTGGCGGGACCCCTTGCGTTTGTCGACATGGTCTATGCCTAAAGCATTGCAGCCTCTTTTGTCAAGCTTTGGCGCGCGTCTTTCAAGACGGTCTTGGTGTGTTTTCTTGTATGACGTCATGTTTTCAGGTGACTCTTGGGCCTTCGTACTTGGGGTCATTAAATATTCGGTCTATTCTTTATGCGTCGATTTAGCACGTTCTTTATTTAGGGTTTCATTGGGGTTGCATTGCAAGATTTTGAAAAGGAAGCATTTATAGGGGATTATTCACCCAGTTTGCTTGACAGCATCGCGTGGTTTCGGATATACCTATGGCGTTCATTTTCGTGGCGGAGGGATTGGCGTGATTCAAGAGGATCTTCGTTATCATCAAGAACATGAGTGGGTTCGAGTGGACGGTACGAAAGCCACCATTGGAATATCGGATTTCGCACAAGACGCGTTGGGAGATATCGTTTTTCTCGAAATTCCGGACCTTGGAAGATCCGTAAAAAAAGGTGAGGAAATTACAGAAATCGAATCCACAAAAACGACTTCCATGCTTTATGCGCCAGTGGGTGGCAAGATTGTGGCGGTCAATGCTGCATTGGAAGAAACACCTGAGTTGATCAACGCGGATGTCTATGGAGAAGGGTGGATCGTCGTGATCGAGATGGATCAACCGAATGAAATCGATCAGTTGATGGCGGCGAACGAATATCGGGCGTTCTTGGAAAATGAAACCAATCAATAAAGCTGGCCGTAAAGCAGCGATGACCCGGATCGTTTCGGCATTTGGCAAATTTATTTTTTCAGTGTTCATGCTGGCCGCCGTGTTCTACTTTCGGAACTGGGCGGATCGGCAGTACGCGTTGAGATTTCCGGTGGGGGTGTCCGTTTCGTCCGCACAATCGGCGGCCGATGAAAAATTAGGAAACCCTTTGGAAGGGACCTTGGATGTGAATTCGGCGTCCTTGCAAGCCCTGGTTGCGCTTCCAGGAATCGGTCCGAAATTAGCCGAGGCCATTTTGAAATCACGAGAGGATGACGGACCTTTTTTAGAGCCGAAGGATCTCCTCCGGATCAAAGGTATCGGCGAAAAGAAACTCGAAAAGATGATGCCGTTTCTTCGATTTGAATCGCCCTCGCAATAAGGGCTTTGCCACCGTACTTCGAACGGACCGATCGATCGATACTCGTTCCATTCAGTATTGTTAATGCCTCTTCGATTTTCGTTCCTCCGGCCTCACCTGGCCGAATGCAGCATGAAGATAAATAAGGGTTGCACATTCAATCATCTCAAAACGATGTCCCCCAGTGGATGGGGCGACTGGACGTATTTGCGTCATGGATATAAAAACGGATCGCGCTGTGTTGGATGATGTCGAGGCGATGGCCGAAGTGCTCACGCGGGGTGTAATCGACATCATCCAACGTGCTGAACTGGTGGAAAAACTGGAGCAATCACGACGTCTCGGAAAACCCTTAATTGTAAAGCTCGGTATCGATCCGACGGCTCCGAATCTCCACCTCGGTCATGTGGTTCTTTTTCAAAAGCTGAAACAGTTTCAAGATTTTGGGCATGCGGTTGTCGTGCTGGTCGGGGATTTTACCGGGATGATCGGCGATCCGAGCGGCCGTTCCGAAATTCGGCAACCGCTGACGCGTGAAGCGGTTTTGAAAAATGCGGAATCCTATCAAACACAAATCTTCAAGATCCTCGATCCGGAACGAACGATCATCCGATATAACAGTGAGTGGATGGATTCCATGAAATCCGAGATGTTGATCCAACTGGCATCCGAATACACCGTGGCGCGGATCCTCGAAAGAGATGATTTTCAAAAGCGTTACCAGGCGTCCCATCCGATCGGTGTTCACGAATTTTTATATCCGCTCATACAAGGATACGATTCGGTTGCCCTTAGGGCGGATGTGGAGTTGGGCGGCACGGATCAAAAATTTAACTTATTGGTGGGTCGGACCCTCCAAAAGGCCTACGGTCAGGCCCAACAGGTTGTGCTGACAATGCCCTTGCTGGAAGGCACGGACGGTATTCGGAAAATGAGCAAGAGTTATGGGAACGACATTGCCTTGGAAGATGCGCCTGTCGATATGTTTGGAAAAACCATGTCCATTCGAGATGAGCTGATGTGGCGTTATTTCGAACTCTTAACCGATGAAAAATTGAATGAGGTAAAAAAAATGCATCCCATGGAAGCCAAATTGCGATTGGCGCATGGGCTTGTGGCCAGGTTTCATGGGGGCAAGGCCGCGGAGAGGGCAAGGGGTCAATTTGATCGAACCGTGGGCAGGGAGACGCGGTCGAAAACGGATCTTGAGATTGTTGTCGGTTGTGAAGCGCATAAATTATTCAATCTGTTGTTCGAACAAAGATGGGCCTCGAGTAAGGGCGAAGCCAGGAGACTGATTCAACAGGGTGCTGTCGAAATCAACGGCAACAAAATAATCGATCCCAATTTTGTACTCATCCTGAAAGAAGAAGATCGTTGCGATATTAAAATAGGGAAGAAAAAGCGATATTGTCTCCTTCGAGGGGATTGACAACCCAGATTGGGCTGTGTTAAAAGATGGATCTATTCATAGCTGAGCTTGTATTTTGAGATCTCAGTGGCGTACAATATCCCTATAGAAAAAGCCGCGAAATGAAGTGGGTCTTTGCGGTTTTTTTTCGTTCTTTGAAAACTAAATAGTGTGTATTGACATGTAGCGGGTCTACTGTAAGTAACAAATGTAAGAAACAAAAGCAGATCAAAAGGTTCAAACCTTTATTCGGAGAGTTTGATCCTGGCTCAGAACGAACGCTGGCGGCGTGCTTAACACATGCAAGTCGAACGAGAATTCTCTCTTCGGAGGGATAGTAAAGTGGCGCACGGGTGAGTAATATGTGAGTAACCTGCCGAGGGGCGGGGGATAACTCCGCGAAAGCGGGGCTAATACCGCATGGTATCTCGAAGTCAAAGCCGAGAGATTAAAGGTGGCCTCTATTTATAAGCTATCGCCCTTTGAGGGGCTCACATCCCATTAGCTTGTTGGTTGGGTAACGGCTGACCAAGGCGACGATGGGTAGCTGGTCTGAGAGGACGACCAGTCACACTGGCACTGAAATACGGGCCAGACTCCTACGGGAGGCAGCAGTGAGGAATATTGCGCAATGGGCGAAAGCCTGACGCAGCGACGCCGCGTGGGGGATGAAGGCTCTCGGGCTGTAAACCCCTTTCGACCGGAAAGAAACACCTTAAGGTAAATAATCTTAGGGTCTGACGGTACCGGGAGAAGAAGCCACGGCTAACT
>JBHHXH010000002.1:0-77958 GCA_046756925.1 Nitrospiria bacterium | reverse complement strand
ACACCTCCTAGATGGCTTTTTGGCATCGATGGAACGAAGACCGCTCCGCTATTTATGAAAAATGTAACATTATTTGTACCGTAGGACTTCCTTCTTTAAAAAATCGCTCCTATGCCATACATCGGTTTGGCTTTTTGAAACTTTAACCTTTTCCGGCACAATTTTTATGAGCTTATCAATTTTTGCGGCGGGGAAAGAAGGGATTTTCATGACAAACCACATGCATTCAGACACAATGCAGTTCTTTACGGCGCCACGGATTCAGTTTGGGTTTGCATTTTTCAAGAGATGAATTTTTCAGAGGACGAATGAAAGGAGAAAAATTGGGAGGTATTTTAATGTTCGATCTTTCGAACAGGGAAGAGGATGCAGCCTTCGGTCAAAACAATGTTGGCATGGCCACAAGATCCACCTTTTCTCTGCCGAGAGGTTTGGGTTTCGGGCATGATTGGAAGTTAAACTAAGCGCTCGGCACATCCTCTTCCAGGACAACATGTCGCAATATGGACACCACCTGATCCGGCTTTTTGGCAACGGCCATGGCGGCCGCGTCGATCTCTTTGAGGGGATGGGTCAGCGCATCCGAATGCAAGACGATCAGCGATTTTCCCTTGGCGACGGCATAACCGGCATCGAAGGCTGCGTTCCATTGGCGGTATTTCTCGCCGAATTTCACGACGACGATCTCGGCCCGATCGATTAAATACCGGATGCGGATCGCATTGATCTTGGCCGATTGATGGTCGCGCCAAAAAGGATTCACCTCCTCACCCAGTATGCGCGCGCCGACTGTATCGGAAAGCGCATGATCCAAGGTGGGAGACAAAAAAGAAATGGGCAGCTTTGCTTCGGTACAAGCCGCAACGACCTCAGAACGCCAATCGGTGTGGATCTCACCGGACAGATACACATGCAGACTCACGATAAACTCCTCTTAATTATAAGAACGAAAAGAACTTAATCAAAAATCTCGCCCCCAAATATCCGGCGGCGTTTCTTCCCCCGATCAAGCGGGTGATCGTAACCCGGCAAGATGGTTCCATCCACCGAATACGGACCGATGCGATTCCAGGTGCCGCGGTTGGATCGGGTCACATACTCCATTTCGAGGATGGCCTTCGGGCTTTTGTAACCATATTTAAACGGCACGATCATCCGCAAAGGAAAGCCGTGTTCGTCACTGAGACGCGTCCCGTTCATGGTGTGCACCAAGAGCGTGCGCGCATGGCGAAGGTCCGCCAAAGAAAGGTATTCGACATAGTTGTCGGCACAGCGGAAAAGAACACCGACGGCCTCGGGCCGGGGCCGGACGATGTTATCGAGTTCGGTCATTGTAAAGCCCTCCCATTCGGCTTTGGCCGACCAGCATTCGACACATTTTAAACGCGAAACCTGTTTTTTCCGGGGCATCCCCTTCAGGATTTCCAGGGTCAGGCGACGCGGGTTTTCGCAGGTGCCCAATACATTCAAACGCCACGACTGGAGGTTTATTCTTTTAAAAGATTTGTGGTATTGGATGTAGAATGCTTTGTACTGGCCTTCTCTGGTTTTTCCGACGTAGTCCGAAGCACGCCAAAAATTCAATGCTGCGTTTAGGGATTTCGGATGGAGCCAAGAAGGTCCAAGTGCCGTCATGCCGAGAAAGACACGCCGCATGAATCCTCTTCTTCCCATGGCTTCTAACGGACGCATCGAAAACCCAAGAAGATAAAGCGCCGCTCCGGTGCGATCTCAATGTGATCATAGGTGGTGCTGTATTCGAAGTCCAAATGGTGATTCCACACCCCGCCTCGGGCTATTTTTTTGTCATCGGCCTCATCCACAGTCCATTCCCAAACGGAGGCGGCCATGTCGCGTACGCCGTAAGGCGAGGTGTCTTTTTTATTGAAGCCGACGACCCGTTTAACCATGCCGGAATAGGCAGGGTGCGGTCTTTTCCGGTTCCGATTTTCACCCCAAGGATAGGCCCTGCCATCCGTCCCGCGCGCGGCTTTTTCCCACTCGGCCGCCGTGGGAAGCCGCTTACCGACCGCTTTACAATATGCGCTGGCCTCCGCCCATGTAATGAAACTCACGGGATGCCGATCCTTTCCTGCAGGATAGGTATTTTCCGGGAAGACTGCTTGAAATTCCGCATTCGTGACTTCAAACCGGTCGATCGAAAAACGTTTTAGGAAGACTTCTCTCCGTGAACGGCTTGGCGTGACATCGGGCGCGCCCATGAGGAAGGATCCGGCCGGAATATCGATCATCATTTCAGCGGACCCGGCTTTTATATTTAATAAAATCGAAAAAAAAATGAGGATTCGGATGACTTGAAGAGCACCGTTCATCTAGAAAGTCACTTGTGCCGGGCGGTTTAAAACTCCGTGGTCTGCTCGTGCTGTGAAGGAATCGGCAGGGATTCCTCTCCGATTTGCGAAAATAAGGCCATAAACGCACTGGCCAAACTAAGAATCAGGACGATGAGAAGCGGATTGTCTTTTAAAAAATGGATCTGCAGTCCGCCACAAGACGGACACTTGTTGCCGTATTCCGGCTTAAAGGGTTCTTTACACCAACGACAGAACTTCTTTTCACCTGAAAAACCCTCGGGACCGGCGTCTCCCTTTTGTGAGGCTGTCGCGGCGCGCCTTTGGAGAGGGGCTTTACAATACCGGCATTCCCCGCCCTCGGTTGTGACCATGCGACCGCATGCGGCACATTTGATAAAGCCAAAAGCCTCTAATTCTCTCTCCTCGTATTTACGGTCCCCAACGGCCGCCAAATGGATGATGGCAATAAAAAAGAACAAGAAACCATAAACCGCCCATGGAAAGAATGGCCGATTCTTCTGTTCTGCGATGACGCCGACGATGGCGCCGCTAATGATGCCGACGATGAGCGGGAGTACCATGAGATATCTTATCTCCAGATTCCTGACTATAAAACGATCTTCTATTAGATTTTATAACAAGATATGGATGCAAACAAGCGAATTAATCGTATCGGACCCATTCAATCGGATGACGGAGCGGAACGACGAGCCACTGAAGCGCGGTGACCGAGACGAATTTTCGCGATGACGGACGGCGTTCGACCGACAGGCTATGGCACCTGAAGTTCAACAGCGGGCGCACTAAAATGATGCGGCCTGAGCGGGGTTTGAAGACGATAACTTAACTGAAGGTCATGCGGTGGGATTTTGACTTGTTGGGCATCGAAGGTGTATTCGACGGCAACGGTTTTTTCTGGATTGATGGTTACCTTCTGGGCCTGGAGTTTCATATGCGGATGCCAGGCGATAATAAAGTAAGTCCCTGGCGGCACATCGGCAATCTCGAAACGGCCTTCGGCATCCGTGACAGTGAAGTAAGGATTTCCCACTGCCAAACCCCACGACTGCATAAAGTCGTGGACGCCGCATTGCGTTCTGAAAAGATAATGACCTTTTCGGAAACGCACTTTTCGAGGCGCCTCGGCATGCGGGATCATGGGCTTGTTAAACATCGGAAAGGTATATTCGCCCTTCATCGTATAGGCCTGAATGTCGTGGGCGACAGGATCCTCATTCTTAATCGCAATGGGATGGTTGTGACGCACCGGCGTTACAAAAGGTTGAATTTGGCAATGCTTGATATCAATCTTCGGCGTAAAATCGAAGGGTTTCCCTTTTTTGACACCGACGATTGAGACGACGGCGTTCTCCAGGCCGCCATCCTCGGAGACCCGGAACTCCTTCAATAGACGGTTTCCTTGGCCATCCGAGATGGCCATGCAAAAATCGATATTGGGGGAAAAGATGAGATGAAAGATTCGCGTCGGCGGTGTGGGACCTTTTAAAAAAACCCGGCCCGTCAAGGCGCCCCCCTTCTGCACGGGTCCTTCTTCATAGGCCCAAGCAAGGGATTGACTGCACCCCATCGATAAAACCAAAAAAATTGCGACAAAAATTCTTCCTCTCATTCACAGGTCTCCATCTCAAACCATTTTAAAAAATAATACTGCAAAGTACGCGTTTGCGCAATTTATGACGATCTTCGTGATTGTGTTTATGGAAGCCACCCGACGTAAAAAGAATGCGTCAATCGATAATAATGCGCTCTTCTCCTTCGTGAAGTTTGTGATCCTCGGGCGTTGCAGGGCTGATTCGAAACTGTTTTTGCGTCTCATACAGCGGCCGCTTCACCTTGGCACCATCGAACTCGTAGTCCAATCGGGTCCGTTCGTTGGACCGCACTGTGACCTCTTTTTCAATGACCTTATAATGCGGATGCCAAATACTCACAGTGTAAGTGCCAGGCAGCAAACCCTCAATAGTGTAGCTGCCGTCTTTTGCCGTTTTCGCATAATAGGGGTTGTCGACAATAAAACCCCAGCTTTGCATAAATTCGTGCATACCGCAAATCATTTGCGAGATCCGCTTGCCCTTATCAAAATGTAGGCCACCGCCCCTCGGTTTGTCGGATACGGGAAGTGGTTCGTTCAAAATGATATTCCCCTTCTCGTTTTGAAAAACCTGGATGTTGTGGATGATGGGATCCTTGTTGATCATGGAGATTGGCTGGTGATTTTCCAATATCGCCACATTGGGATGTTCATGATGCATTTGCCCGTTTTCATCGATAAAGAATTGTTCGTTGGCCGCCACATCGGCCGGGTGAAACATGCAGTCGACCGCAACGAATTCCGTTTGTATGACGGGAAATGCCTTTCCTTTCGTCACCCCTTGCACCGCGATCACGGTTTCCCACAAACCGCGATCTTCCGATACGATAAACTCCTTTAATAAAACATTGCCCTTTCCATCGGATATTTTCTTGCAAAAAGGACCGAAGGGATAGAGAACCAGAGCAAATACGCGCGGTTCGGGTATGGGTCCCCTCAAGGTAATCCTTCCCACAATTGATCCCCCTTGGCTCACATCGACATCCTCATAGCCAAAAGCGGTTTCCAAATCCATCTCTGAGAAAAGGACAATAAACATCAGGACAACATAAAATGAATGACGCTTCATCTACGGACCCTCCTTATATCTTTATATCTTTCCTTCTTCTTACATTAAGATATAAGGAAGGCGGCCGACGCGTCAAGTTCGCCGCGCCCCCAAAGCGGATTAAGGGTTTCATATGCTTCTATGGGTTTGACAGACACAATGATGAGGAAAGCCCTTGCCTGCGACCTAGCTCAAGGTCTTTAAATAAGGAAACGAACACCATTCCTAATCGATAATAATACGGTCTTCTCCCTCGTGGAGCTTGTGGTCTTCGGGTGTCGCCGGGCTGATTCGAAACTGTTTTTGCTTTTCGTACTCCGGTCGTCTTACCAAATCTGCGTTAAAGGCAAAGTCGAGCCTCGCTATTTTACCGGCCTCGACCGTCACCTCTTTTTCGAATACCTTAAATTGGGGATGCCAAATACCCACTGTGTAGGTTCCGGGCAATAACCCATCGATCGTATAAGTCCCATCCTTCGCCGTCTTTGCATAATATGGATTATCCACCACAAAACCCCAACTTTGCATGAACTCGTGCATGCCGCAAATCATCTGTGAAATCCGCTTTCCTCTTTTAAAATGAAGCACGCCTCCACGAGGCGTATAAGCGACGGGTTCCACGTCGGGTTTTACTTTTTTTGCAGGGGGGAGGGGAGTGTTTAAGATAATGTTTCCCTTTTCATTTTGGAATACCTGTATGTTATGAATGATGGGGTCTCGATTGATCATATTCATTTTTTGGTGATTATGAAGGATCGCCACATTCGGATGTTCATGACGCAGCTGTCCTTCCTCATCGATTAAGAACATCTCGTTATCCGCCACATCGGCCGGATGAAACATACAGTCGGTCGCTACAAAATCGGCGATTTGCGGTCGATAAGGCTTCCCGTTTTTTACATTTTTTACGGCGACAACCGCTTCCCACAAGCCGCCATCCTTTGCCACGATAAACTCTTTCAGACGGACATTTCCCTCCCCATCCGATATTTTTTTACAAAAAGGCCCAAAAGGATAAAGGACAAGTGCAAATACACGAACCGACGGTTTTTCCCCACGCAGTGTGATCTTTCCGGATATGGATCCACCCTGGCTGACATCGACTTCTTCATATGCGTATACGTTGGGATACCATAAAAATCCGACAAGCATGATGAGGATTATTCCTCGCTGAAAAACGTTCCTTTTTTTCATGGGTTCCTCCTTGCTTACTAAACAAATCGGGGCGAAGGCGAGTTTTCACCCACCCTCGCCCAGATTTGTTTAGAACATTTTTTGTTTACTTTTCAAGCATCGATATCGGACCGGGCGATTCTTCCAACTCAGACAACACCTCCGGTACTTCAGCTTGAGGAATACCTGCCGTCCTTCCACCCATCTCCGCACCACGGTTCAGCGGCAGAATACGCTGGTCACCCGCGGGCAGTACCCTGAAGTACCCCCATTGACCTGCGGCGGCATAAGGGAGACGATGGTTTTGCCAAACATAATCCCCGACAAGACCGAAGGGTCCGCCCGCACCTTGTTTGATATAGACATCCAGGTATTCACCGCCGCCGAACTGAAGGCTGCTCAGCATATCGGATCCTTCCATATTGGGTTTAAACGGCCACTCATGACCTTCAATGCTGAAGATCTGGTTTTGCTCGCTGAAAGCACCAAATACATGGATGCGAACGGGATCGCCGGCGTGCGCCATGATGGTTGGCGTCACCAAGCCTTTGGCATCGGCCACGCAAGGCGTGAACATGGTGGCCAGCTCACAACCATTTTCTTCACGATACATCCATGGCTCACTCCTGTAATTTACACCGGCCAAACCGGCAATCTGCTGGATATACGGCATAAAAGAGGTGCCGATGATATTGTCCTCGTCTTGAAAGAAAAGAGACACGGATCTGTAATCGGAGCGGCCTTCGTTCTCGGGCAAGGAGCGATCGAGGATCACATCCGCGGACCAGGCATTCTTCATCGATACATCTTCTCCGGTCACCGGATCACGGTATTTGGATCCCTTCGGCCCGACAACGATCGCGCCAAACAAACCGTCCCTGACATTGTTGATAAAATTACCCCAGTCCCACACCAATGAGGCAAATTCACCATGACTGGGATGGGCATAGAAGGTGTATGTACGGCTCTTTCCCGGTGGCACCGTTTGGTCGCCTGGGTTGTTTCCGACATTGACCCCATGTGAATCCCTGGGATCGAAAGACATCATATCGGAGCTGAAGGATGCATGCCCTTTCTTCAAGGCATTTTTCAGCTTCACTTTAACGCAATCCCCGGAGTTGACATGGAGGACCAAGGGATGAGGCTGATCACCCGTCGCCACTTTTGCCTTGTCTCCTTCGAGCATGAAGATCTTGCCCTCGGGATTGGAAATTTGCAGCTTACGGTCGAAATCGACCTCGATGACATCGGGGGCATTCGGATTGAATTTCAAGGCCCTGTCTGCCGCGATCACATTGAACATCTTCACAGGCGCATCCGACGGACAAACGGATTTTGCCGACACCGGAATCACCCCGGTACCGTTACCCGTACCTGGAAGCTTCTGCAAATCACCGATTTCCTTATCGAGCACACGGATAATCCCCCACGATCCTTCGGAGAGATGGGAAGCCCGACCGTTGTAATGAAGGTAGTCACCGGCAATCATCTGGGGTCCGCCCGCTTTAAAGACCAGATCGTAGCGTTCTGCAATCCCCACATGATGGGCATTTCTAAGATCGGAATGCTCAGCGAAACGCTCCGTCCTAAAGGCATGACCGGCCACTTTCCAGACATGACTCTCGTTCATCAAGCTGTGGAGCAAACGGACGGTGATGATATCGCCCAAGTAAGCGCGAACCATGATCGTGCTCGGATCTTGGTGCGCCCTGCTCGAAAAGATCAAGGTCGGATCCGGGTTGATTTTCAAACGACGGGCCACCGATTCGGCGCGGAAGTTAAATCCCCCACCGGTCGTATGTGTGCCCCCGTTGAGCATCTTTACGGCAACCATATCCAAATCGTAGGGCATTTGAAAGGAAAGCGTCTGACCGGCATCGATCGCGACTTGCACCGATTGTCCGGGTGGGTTCCCCTCCGTCACCACTTGTGCTGTGGTCGGCACGGTGTCATGCGGCATAACCACGATCTCGCGGAAACTGCCGTTGATCCCGTAACCGATGGGTTCTGTCGAGCGGATATCGGCGACGACACCACTTCGGATTGGATCTCCCGTTTTTGGATCGTGATAGGTGGCGCCGGCCGGCTCCACGATCATGGCGCCCACACCGCCGTGGGCCCAGGTGGTGGCACCGAATGCATGGTCATGCCAGAACACCGCACCGGTGTCGGCATCGACCCAGTAACGATAACGGATCCATTCCACCGAAGCGATCTCGCCTTTTTTATGGTCATGTTTCAGAGGCTCGGACAGGATCATGGTGTCACCCTTGATGTCCTTGATCCATCGGACTTCGCCCGTTTTGACCTGATCCATGCCAATCAAGATGTCGGTGCCGACATGAAATTTGGTGGCCTCCTCGGGCATCTTAAACTTAATGCGATCGGAACCCGCTTTGGCATCCGCCATCAAATGGGCGTTCATCGGCACCGGGAGCCCTTTGTGCTTTTCCTTCTTAAATTGCGTGAAGGGGCGAACCGACTGATCGTAGGAAAAACCGCTGATGACCCCGTCGGAGGCCTGATTGTCGAACTGGATGAAGTGAATGTGAATATTGATTTTGGACATTTGAAAATTGGTTACATCGTTGTCCAGCCACTCGCTTTTCAACAAAACATCGACACAGTCGTAAACACTGGATCGATAGATCAATGGAATCGCTTTGTCTCCGCCCGGATTGGCGCGGACTTCCTCTTCCTCTTCGTGCAAGACATAGATCAAACCGCCTTCATCGACCACTGGCTTGGCATCGCCCAGTTTCTTGCTCAACTGAATGGGTGTCTCGATGAAGTGGATAGTGTACTGCTTCCGACCGGCATTTTCCGGGCACAGACTCCAACGGCCTTGTTCACCCGGTCGTGGAGGAAGCGTGGTTTCCTCACCCGGCGCACCGACACTCCCGGGGTCTGAATCGGGTGCACCGGTATCCTTATCCATGTGAATCGGCTCCAGCCACGGCGCACCACCATGATGGCGTGCAAAAGGCGGCCGTTTGCCGAAATGTGGTTTAAAGTGCGGCCAGGCCAGCTTCCCGGTCTTGGCGTCGAAGAGAATCGGCGGCCGTTTTCCCGGCATCGGCGATTTATATTTCGGGAAGGCAAATTTACCGGTAGCCTCCTTTTCACCCATGGCCTTTAAACCGCTCCAGGTCCAATCCCAGACGGTTGCATCGTAAGCCGCAATTTGGCCTTTTTCATCGGCGGTGTGACCGGGTTCGCCGGCAGGAGGAAGCATCATTTTGACCCAATCCTTGATGGACACATCCGGAATCGGTTTCGACCAGTCACTCTTGGCCTTGGTGATCTTCCATTTTTTATCGAACCAGTCCATGGTATTGCCGACGAGCTTGTCGGAGGTCACCGCCGGTTTGATTCTGCCTTTTCTGTCCGGAAGCTCATGCAGCGGGGGCATGACATCGGTGCTCATCATCGGATAGTCTCCACCCTGGAGGGTGTTGTAGACTCGCCAATATCCCCACATGCCGGCCACATAATGGTGGGCCACATGGCAGTGGAAAAGGAAGTCTCCTGCCAGCTGTTGGCACAGACCCGATCCACACTCGGTTTGCAGATCCAAGACTTCGGAAGGCCCAATCACCTGCACATCGACTCGGTCGGAGGTGGTTCGTACCTCTGGGAATTTCACCGGACCGTTTTCGGCAGCTGTCAAGAGGAATTCCGCCTTGCCATCCGCCTTCGGCTGTCGTAGCCAACGAATAGTGCCACCGTGGGGATGGTGAGAATGGAAGACCTCGCCGCCGCCGTGAACCAAGCGATACTTGGCTGGGTCCCCCATGTAAGAGCGCGGTATCGTGGTGGGCGGGTCGCCGAAGGTATAGGCGCTGTAGCCCTGCGACTCGTCTTCGAAGTGAAAATATTTTTCCTGGACGGCCAGGTTGTTCACGCCAAAAGGTTCGCTCCTAAAATTCAAGGCGCGCGCCGAGGGCCGGTAAGCATCGGTATTGGGATCGCGCTGCGGAATCATCTCACCGAAACGGTTTAAGGGACGGAAAGATTCGTCGCCGATTTCGTGATAGATGAGGACAAACTCACGAAAATCCCTCGAAGACGGATGCAGATTTTTATCGCTGGCGATCATCATTTGCCAACCGCTCTTTCCAGGTTTTCCGGTCAGCGGATCGATATAAGTAGAGCCCATCGGCTCGACGATAAACGTCCCGATCATGCCGAGGCTGGCCTGCTCACGCCCGACATGGCTGTGAAAAGTATGGGCACCCTCCTGCTCGTCCGGAAGGATGTACCACTCGAAAACCTGGCTGGCATCCTGGTCGATGATGGTCGAATCGGGGTTGGAAATGGTCGCCGCCATTCCGGTCTTTTTGATAATCGTGCTCGATCCGTGGATATGCAGGCTGACCTCTTCTCCATCCAACTGATTGTGAAGGGTAATGTTCACGCAATCCCCTTGGTTGGCACGGATCACTAGGGGTTGGATCTTGTCGCCTTGCAAGCCGTTTGAAACCGCGCCGGGATCGTAGCCTTCCTTCTCGCGGGCCTCTGCATTGATTCGTTCTTCCTTACGAACAGCTTCAAGATCTTCCGTTAATACATACATATAACCCGGATGGAAATCGAGCCACTGATTTAAGGTGATTTCGACATTGATTGCTGCGATGTCGAATTCCTTCAAGGGCGCATTTTTCGGGCATCGGCCGCCGCCGGTTACCGTTTCGGAGGCTCCGCTCGGTCCTAAAAAGAAACTCCGGTCCATCTGCTGCATGGCCCCCAAGTCGTTAAAACCTCCGGAAGCGCCCTCTCCCCTCTCGGCCAATTTTCGGGTGCCCTGCATCACGTCATCCATCAAGGCCTTCATAGCCGCATCAACCTGCTCTTTGCGCCCGCTCCGGCCTTCCGCTTGTTCTTCCTGTTTAATTTGAGCCTTTAGTTTCGCTTTCCAGTCGCTCGACTCCGCAGCGGCAAGCACCTGGGGTTGGGCGTCATGTGAATGATCATGATTATCCTCCCCGGCAAAAGACATTCCCGGAACAGAAAGAATCAGCATGAACGCGAAGAATAATCTCAATGCATTTCTTCTTTTGGTCTTCATAATATTCTCCTTCATATTCATCTAGTTACAGGGGTTTTTAAGCTATGGGAATTTTGAAGAATTGTTTGTTTAAGAATGACACCCACCTTACGATATGTGTTTCTTTCACCGGGTATCCACATGGAAAGGGTTTCGACTCACCTCTCTGGAGTAATATTGAATCAACTGGATGATCAAAAGATTGGCAAATCTAGCACGCGAAAAAAAAAGTGTCAAGCACTTTTTACATGTCAAAATACATGTCAAAATATTTTTACAGATCTTTACGCCTTTTTATTAAAGATTACTCAAAAAAAAATACACACAAAACTATGTTTTATATAAAGAAAACGGGATTTGATACAGGGGGACCATTTCTTTGCATCTCCCCCATGTGCAGAACCACGTGATTAGACGAGGCTGAGTCTAAGGTGGGCCCAGTGGAATCAAGGGCGCAGAAAGCGCCAAAGGGGACAAATTTTCGTATTATAATGGGCTTCCGCCTGTAAAAACAGGTATCAGCTCCTTTATTTGTGAATGATTAAAGGGCTTCGAAGTTTGGGTCGGATAAAGAAGTTTGAATCGGAAAATTTAGGACAACAATATTATCAAGGCGTGACCGTATAGACTCGAATAGAGCGGTCACCGCCTCCGGAAGCCAACATCGTGCCGTCCGGAGAAAAGGTGGCGGAGGCGACATAGAGGGAATGGCCTTCTTCCAACCGGGTCTTTTCGTCTCCAGTTTCGATGTCCCAAAACCGGAGGGTCTGATCGGCGCCGCCGGACACCAATATTTTGCCGTCGGGGGAATAGTCCACCGTATTGACGGCATCCGTATGCCCGATCAGCCGGCTTTTTTCGGTATAATCCGCCATATCCCAAAGTCGAATGGTCTTATCGCTCCCTCCGGAGGCCAAAGTCGCGCCGTCCGGGGAAAAGGAGAGCGAGAAGATGGGTTTATCATGCCCCAATAACACAGCCACTTCCTTTCCCGAATCTTTGTCCCATAAACGAATGCTGCGGTCCGTGCTCCCCGAAGCCACTATCTTGCCATCCGGGGAGAAGGCCACGGCGTTCACGGCCTTGCGGTGTCCGGATAACACCTTCTTTTCCCTTCCGGTTCGAATCGACCACAGGCGGACCTTAAAATCCGTGCTGCCGGTCGCCAAGAGTTTCCCGTCCGGGGAGAAGGCCACGGTTCGGACCAACTTGACGTGCCCGAGCACGGCTCTTCTTTTCCCTGTTTCGACATCCCAAAGTTCCGCCGTCTTATTATAGTTGCCAGAGGCAATCATTTTCCCATTCGGAGAAAAAGCCACTGCCCTGACGATATTTGGATTCGTCATCATATAACGCATGCGACCCGCTTCTAAATCCCACACCCGAACGGTTTTATCGTAGCTCCCCGTCACCAACAGCGTGCCATCCGGGGAAAAGGCAACGGATCGAACGATATCGATATGCCCTTTTAATACCGACTTTTCTTGGATAAAAGGTGTTTCGGCCATTATATCGGATACGGATATGGCCAGATAAAAAACCAGCCACAGACCCACACCGATGAACACCCGCCTTCGCCGTCTTCCATCGCGCCAAAAGTGCTCAAGCTTTTTCATGGGGGCCTCGCGTTTTCTCTTGATCTTGCATTAGCTTCATTGAATCATATTCATTGAATTATACTATTGTTGCACCGGATCGGCCAAGAATCAAGTCGTTCAATTTTTTGTTGGATAAAAAACGGTTCACGGCCCCATCATTACGTTTAAGGGCTTGGACGGATTTAATGGAACCGTATCGCGCTCGGTAAGGGATCAGGACCGATCTTCGAGCGCTCTTAGTGAGGTACCCCCACCTTGACCGTCACCCGACTTCGTCTGACTCGGGGGAGATCGAAGGTCATGATATAAGAATCCGCGATAATCTTGAGGGTTTCATGCGCAGCGACGTATCGATTGGTGACATTTCGAGCCACCGGCACATCGCGTTCATCCAGCAGATCATAGTAAAGATACACCCGTTTTCGAATGTCCGAATTGTTGCGAACAGTCGCATTCCAGACGAACTTCGTTTTGCCGATTCTCTCCCACACTTCATCGGGACGCCATGCATGATCCAGTATTTCTATTTCGGAGGCGTCCCGGTCCAAGGCGGTCCCAAGGGCCGGACGAATGAGCATGGCAAAAATCATCGAAATAAGAAAAAGGAGGAAATGAACTCGATCGCGCTGGAAGTGTATCTTGTCAAATCGAACATTCATTCTTCAGGCGGGACCTCTATTTCCTTGGTCCCCATCCCAAAGGGAAGCTTCCGCTCCTTTAAAGTGGCCAGTTCTCTATAAACCGATTGAAATTGGTCTGTGGTCAAGCTTGGATCCGCCAAACGGGATATGTCTTTCGGGGTCACAGGGATCCACGCCAATTCGGCCAGATCGGTCAAACCAATTCTGATCCAGTGATGGGGCAAGAGTTCCTGCATGACAACAAATCCGATCCCACGGTTGTACTCCAATGCCTTTTTAATGGCGATTCGGCCATCTTCAGCCGAAACGCATTTTCCAACCCCCAGATTCATGGGCGGATCCAAGAAAGGAAAAAAACTTAAGCGAACCTTCAGTAAATCGTTGTTATCGATCACATCGTTCTTGATTTCTTTCTTTTTCTTCTTCCATTTTTTGGCCAATTTCATGTCAATGGTCGTTCGGATCGCCTTGTTTTCCACCGCATTACAATCGTAGGTCTTTTTTTCCGCACGGCCGTAAGCATCCCCGACGCCAAAGACGAGAAAGAAAACGGCCGGTAAAACAAAACGAAATCCCTTTTTAAATTTTATCAAACCAAGCGCTCCTTGTGGGGCCTCAAAATGTGGGGCTTCAAGCTGATTAACAGGCTTTCCACGGGGTCATTTCTTCCCTTGCGTGGATGCAATCGATTTTAAACGTTTGAGGTACCTTTTGGCCGCTTTGTGGTTGGGTTCCAATTCCAAAACCCGGCTAAAACTTTCGCGGGCCCGCATTTTTAGCGTATCTCGATCTTTTTGATTGGTCAGCTCGGACGCCAATAAAATTTGCGCCTCGCCGAGCGCGAAAAAAATTTTCGGATCTTCCAGTCGAACCAAAGACAGGGTGGCATATTCTCTCACGGCATCCATATAAAGCTTCGCGCGAAAATAGAGGTTTGCCAGCCGCTCCCGAGCATCCGATTCGTTCGGGTCTGTCTCGATCATCAGTTTCCACTGCTCAGCCGCCTCTCCGAACTCTCCTTTTATTTCATAAATCAGTCCGAGATTGTAGCGGGCCTCCAAATAGCTGGAGTCCTTTTCAAGAGCGACTTCGTATGCCTCTTGCGCTTTGTCGTAGTCCTCAAAAGCGTAATAGATATTTCCTATTCCCACTTTTACAACCGGGATATCGGGCACCAAGACATCGGCTTTCAGGTAAGCTTCCAAGGCTTTCTCCGGCTTTCCCATTCGAATGTAGACGTGGCCTAGGGAAATGTAACCGTGCTCGTCCTTCGGCGCCAAGAGGGTCACCCTTTGAAATTCTCTCGCCGCGGCATCCAAGGATTTGTCGGCCAGATAAAAACGACCCAGCCAATAATGGACCGTTGGATTTTTCGGGTGTTCTCGAACCAATCCCTTATAGAAAAGGATGCCTTGCCGCCCACGGCGTGTTGCCAGATAGGTTCGGTGGAGGGCTCGATGATACTTGTGGTTGTCGATGCTCAGCTTGACGGCTTGGGCCAATTCGATGATTGCATCGTTAAATTGGCGCTGTTTATTGAAAGACACCGCCTCCTCAAAATGCGATTCCGCGATCTCTTCCGGGGTGGCCGCGTTTAGAGCAGGGGAAAGGAGCATGGTGCACACGGCGATAAAACCGAAGCGGCGCCATTTCAGACTGAAAAACATACCTTAAAAACCCTTTAATTTTTAAAGATGTAGCGAGTTTGTTATCTTAACACCCTCGAGAAGGAAATACAATATGTATTCGATTTTCAGATCCTAAGATGCTAAGATATTCATGAAAGGAGTCTGCCGTTACGCATATTTTTGGAACCCTCAGCGGCTTAAAGCCCCTTCAAATCAAACGCCTGGAGCGAATCGGCCACCGAAAAATAAAGGATGACCAAGTCGTCACCTTTGAAGTGGCCCGACTCCTGACCTCCATTTCGCTTGAAATCAACCGCCAAATCGGGATACTTGTGGCCAGAGACGGTGTCATCCATTTTGTCTTGGTCGGAAATCAGCGCCAGGTTCTCATCCCCGATTTGTCCGAGTTCCGTTTTGGCAAACGTCCGCTTCGAGGACTACGGCTGATCCATACCCATCTGAGAAACGAACCGCTCAGCACAGAAGACCTCAGTGATCTGGCCTTGCTTCGCCTCGATATCATCGCGGCCCTCAGCATCTTGGCCGACGGCATGCCGGGCCGCGTCTATCTGGCGCACTTGCTGCCGCCCAATCCCAAAGGGGCTCTGTACGAAGTCCACGTCCCACGACCCATTCACCAGCTCAAGTTGTCGCTCACGCCCTTTCTCAGCGATCTGGAAACCGAATTTATCCGACAAAAAACAAAGACCCAGGCCACCGGCAACGCGGGTCGTGCCATTCTCATCAGCGCTTCTCTCAAACCACGAATCGATCAAGAAAATGCGATGGACGAACTCGCCGAGCTCGCCCATTCCGCCCGCCTCGTCCCCATCGCACGCATTATCCAGCGCCCGAAGGCGCTCCATCCCAAATATCTTTTGGGCGAGGGCAAGCTTAAAGAGGTCGTGATGAAGGCGCTTCAGCAGCAAGCCGAGTTGCTTGTTTTCGACCAAAACCTCTCTCCACTCCAAGTCAAGACGATAGGGGAAGTCACCGAAATGAAGGTATTGGACCGCACGCAGTTGATCCTGGATATCTTCGCGCAAAGGGCGCACAGCCGTGAGGCGAAAGTCCAGGTGGAGCTGGCGCAACTTCGTTATCGTCTTCCCCGCCTGGCGGCCCGGAGCACCGCGCTTTCGCGGCTGACGGGAGGCATTGGGGGCCGCGGACCGGGAGAAACCCGGTTGGAAATCGACCGCCGCCGAGCCTGGGACCGGATCGCGCGATTGGAACGGGAACTGAAACACTTGGCCGCCGCTCGCAAGCGGCGGCGCAAGAAACGGACAGCAAACCGCTTGCCCATCCTCTCGATCGTCGGCTACACTAACGCGGGCAAGTCCACGCTGCTGAACCGGCTCACAAAAAGTCGCGTCGAAACCAAGGACCTCCTCTTTGCAACACTCGATACCTCTACACGTCGGCTCCGTTTTCCGAGGGAACGCGAAGTGATCATCACGGATACCGTCGGTTTTATCCAGTCGCTTCCGAAAGACCTGCTTGGCGCCTTCCAGTCTACGTTAGACGAACTACAGGATGCCCATCTGCTGATCCATTTGGTCGACATCAGCAGCCCAAGATTCGAACAGCAGATCGACACCGTTCGAAAAGTCCTCTCGGAGCTTGGGCTCTCGGAGGTCCCGCAGCTTCTTGTTTTTAATAAAATCGATCGGATCGATCAAGAAACGACCAAAGGTCTTTGTACACGCTATGAGGCCATCGGTCTTTCCGCTTTAGAAGCGGGTAGCTTTACACCGCTTTTGGCGGCGATCGAGGAAGCCCTCTGGGGCGCCGCAAAGCGTATGGCATAGTGCGCTGTATGTGTCTACAAGTGTCGCTTTAACCATGCGGGTTCCCTAAGGCAGGCGGGAATCTTCACCACAAAAAAACCCGGCCTGGTTTCAACTCCGGCTAAGGCGCCCTTGCATTCCGCGACTCGAAATAAAAAGCCAATGCGGTTTTCGCCACTTGAGGCGCGATGATGTGCCAGACGGGATCGTTGACGATCATCGCGGAGACGACAATCTCCGGATCGTCGAGGGGCGCCATCGCGACAAACCAGGTCACCCTTCCTCGGGGTGTTTTACCCCTTAAGGAACCGGTCTTTCCTCCGATTTCGATGCCTCGGAGGCTACGCTCCAGCCGTGGCGTTTGAAAGACCTCTTGAACCGTTCCTTTTAGAACCGTCAAACCCATCATATCTCGAAGCATGGCGGCGGTTTCAGGCAAGACCGTTGTCATCAAGGGTTTTGGATCGCATTCATAAATCTTCTCGCCGGTCCGGCTGTTGATGAAATCGACCATATATGGCCTCATCATGACACCGTCATTCGCAATGGCCGCACCCAGCAATGCCGCATGCATCGGAGAAAGACCCACTTCGCCGAACCCGGCGGCGGTTTTCGCCAGGCTGGCTTCGGAGTCATCGATCTCCATTCGGCTGATTTCAATGGGGCTTTCAAAGGGGATGCGCCGATTAAATAGAAATTTTTTCCCAAATTGAGATAAGGTCTGAAAATCGAGCCATCTTGCACCCACCTTGGCAAAAACTACATTGTTCGAACTCGCCAAGGCATCCGCCAGGGTTGTCTTCAAGATATCCTTCTCCGGGTTGTCCCTCCAATAGGCAGGTTTGAGGCGGTTAAATTCTCCGCGATAGGAAATCGTCGTTTCGGGCGTCACTTGCTCCTTTTCGATGGCCGCCGCCGCCGTCACGAGCTTAAAGATCGATGCGGCAGGATAGCTCGCACGGAACACCAGCCCTTTTGATCGGGGCTCTCTTGTCGAATGGTCGACCAAGGCGAGGATCTTTCCGGATTTCGGATCGATGGCGACAAAAGCGCCATAGGGCACCTTGTACCTTTCAAAATATGTCTTTACATGGGTTTGGAGGGGAATTGCGATGGTATAGGTCAGGGTCGGACCGTCTTCGAAACGGGATACATACCGTCCTTCTTCCGCATGTTTCAGCTCCGGCCTGAAATCCCGAAATCGGATCGCGCCCTCTTCTAGGTATAAGGGTGTCTTTTCGTACGAATCCCCCCAACGCTCGCTCCTGGCCCAAGACCCCGCAGGCAGTAGGACCAAGATGCATAAGATGAAAAACGGAAACGCGAGAGACATTTTTGGCGTTTCCGGTGGGAAGATCCGTCGGTCCAATTTCAAGGGAGCGCTTCCCCCAACAACCACCATTTCCAAAAAATCCTTTTTATTTCGGGGTTTTTCCCGCAAGGGTTTTCCTCGACTGCAAGCGGTTCGCCGCCATGTCCGGGCCCTTTATTCCTGTTCTATTTCGGCTTCCTTGGACGCCTCGGAGAAGGTCTTCGATTTGTCTTCCGCGGCCCATTGCAATTCCCGCGCAACCCCTCGAAGCAGCGACTTTATCTTTTCGATCAATTCGACTTTCCGATGTTTTAGGTTGATGATTTCTCCCTTCAGCTGCGTCTCGTGCTTAATCGCGGCCCCGGTGATTTCTTCCGCGCGAATCTCCGCTTGACGGATGATCAATTCTCCCTCTTTCTGAGCATTCGCCTTGACATTTTCCATCGCCTTTTGGGCCATCAAGAGCGTATCGGTCATGGCCCCTTCCGCTTTTTCCAATTCCGAGATCGTATTGTCTTGTTTTTCCAATTGTTCTTTGTAAGACGCGATTTCTTTGACCAAGTCATCCAAATCATCGGATAGTGTTTCGACAAAGTCATCGACTTCTGTACAATTATATCCTCTAAAACTTTTTCCAAACGTCATTTGACGAATTTCCAGCGGTGTCAATTTCATCTTAAACCTCACTCTCCATGGTGTTTCCCTTTATTTTTTTACTGGTTGACCTGAAATAAATTGATCTTCAACTCTTTCCGGTCCTTAGCGGAGCCGATGAGACAAGGCGACGAGCGAACCGACCAAAAACTGCTTTAAAAAAATGATGATCAGGATCAGGATCATCGGAGATAAGTCGATGCCGCTGCTATAACTGGCCATCCGCATTCGTATGGGATAGAGGACCGGTTCGGTGATCTTGTACAGAAACTGAACGATGGGATTGTATGGATCCGGATTCACCCATGAAATGACCGCGCGTGCGATAATGACCCACATATAAAATTGAAGGATCATATCGATCACGGTGGCCGTTGCCGATATGAAGTTTGCCGCGATGAACATGCTGTTTCTCCGATGAAGGTGTGGGTGTCGCGGTGCTTGTGTGAATAACGCCAGGATATTTTATGCCTTGCGTCATCTCCGAAAAGCCACCGAAAATACTCAAACACGTATTGCTATTTTATATTGAACCGAGCAAAAAGACTATTCTTTTCCCAGCTCTTGGGACCGCTGGGTCGCTGCTTCCACCGCGGCGATAAACGCGGCGCGGCAGTTCCCCGCTTCGAGCTTGTGAAGGCCTGAAATCGTGGTGCCCGAGGGCGAGGCGACAAAGTCTTTCAATCGGGCCGGATGTTCTCTCGTCTGAATCACCATCTCGGCCGCGCCCAAGACCGTTTGGGCCGCAAGAGACAGTGCAACCTGCCTGGGAAGCCCCTCCTTGACGCCACCGTCGGCCAAGGCTTCGATCATGATAAAGACAAAGGCCGGACCGCTTCCCGACAGTCCGGTAACCGCATCCATGTACCGTTCTTCCAAGACCCAGGTTTTACCGATTACGTCGAAGATCTTGAGCACTTGGGACAGCTGTCTTGTCTCCACGCCCTTTCCCGGGCTCAGTACGGTCGCGCCCGACTGGACTTGCGCCGGGGCATTCGGCATCGCCCGTATGATTCTCGCCTCCCGCATGAGACCGGCGGCAAGCTTCACGAGCGGAACCCCGGCAGCAATCGAAACAATGATCTTCTCCGCCAGTTCCGATTTAATCTCCGCCAGCACCGCTTCGACCATGATGGGCTTGACGCCGAGGACGATGGTTTCTCCTTCACGAACGGCCTCCCGGTTCGACTGGGTCGTCCGAAGGCCATAGGTTTGCTCCAGCCATGCGAGCCGCTTTTTGGAAACATCGGATGCCAGCAAATCGGCCGGCTTAAACAAGCCAGCGCCCAACACACCTTTGATGATCGCCTCCGACATATTGCCAGAGCCCAGAAAGGCGATACGGGCACTTTTCTTTTTGCTTGTCTTTTTGCTCTTCATGCGTCTCGTTTACCGAAAAGGGCCGTCCCGACCCGCACCCAGGTGGCTCCTTCTTCGATCGCCACTTCAAAATCCGAAGACATGCCCATGGAAAAACGATGCAGGTCCATGCGCTGTCCCAAGGTCCGAAGGGCCGCAAAATACGGCCGCGACCCCTCCGGATGAGGGCTCGGCGGCGGGACAGTCATGAGTCCGAGCAGCGAAAGATTCGGGAGCCTTCGAATGGCGTCTACCAACGTGGGTGTCTCCCGAGGGGAGGTTCCGTGCTTGCTCTTTTCTCCACCGATATTCACTTCGATTAAAATCGATTGGCGGATGCCGCGCCGGCCGGCTTCCCGCGAAATTCGTTCGGCCAAATGCATGGAATCGACGGAATGAATGACATCGAATAAACCGACGGCTTTGTTGACCTTGTTGGTCTGAAGCGGGCCGATAAAATGCAGGGCATCGATTTCCTTAATGAAACCCGAATCCAAAAATTTTGCGACCCCTTCCTGAACCCGACTCTCGCCAAATACCGAAATTCCCCATCGGGCCGCTTCTTTCAATTGCGCCAACGGGACGTATTTGGATACCGCAACAAGCATGATCCGATCCGAGGTTCTGCCGGACCGCTCCGCCGCCCTGTGGATCGCGTCTTTTACCCTGTTCAGATTTTCCGAAATCGTCGGTTGACGATCATCGTCCATACCCCAAATCTCTCGCCCTCAAGCCTCTCGGCCTAAATCTCCCGGCACTCTAGACTAACATAATTCCGCTCAACATGCCGCCGGTTTTCTTTTTTTCCCTCCGGTAGGAATAAAAGAGATTGGACAGACACGATGTGCAGAGCCCGGTGGATGCAATCCGCTCGGATGTAAGGCCGGCATCGATCAGTTGAAGCCGGTTGAGGACCGTTAAATCGACCCGCCAACGGCCTCCCCCATTCCTAAACAAAACCCGGTCTTTATGAAGGCACTTCGTTTCGATGGCCGTCACGACATCTTCTTTTACAATAAAACAACAGCGCCCGATCGATGGGCCGATGCCGGCAAGCAGGTCCCGGGGGTTCGAACCGTAGGTCGAGGCCATCTCGGCAACCGCTTTTCCAGCAATATTCAACACACTTCCACGCCACCCGGCATGAATAGCGGACACCACCTTCCGTTGCGGATCGAACAAAAGCACCGGAAGACAATCCGCCGTTGAAACCGTCAACAGCAGATTCGGGGTATCGGTCGCCAATGCGTCCCCTTCTAAACCCGCAAACGCGTCTTGGGAAACGCCTGTCGCTCCGCCGACATGGCAAATACGGTCTTCGTGAACTTGTTTCAAAGCGACCGGATCGCTGCCGTTTTTGGGGGAGATCGACGACAAGAGACGCGTTCCGAAAAAGTGAAAAAGAGAGCTGTGGTGGAGCAAAGGGAGTTGAAGATATCCATGCCCATTGTTCTCCACCCAGTGGTAGGTTTGAAGCACTTCTTGTTGCATCATCCGTTGCTTTGATTCCTTAGAAAGGTGGGAATGTCCCACTCATCTTCTCCGAAGTGCGACTGCGCCTGCCGTTCGTCCAATGGTACCTTATGGATCACAATCCCCTGCTCCCGTTCTTTGACCGGCGGTTTTATGACGGGTCGAACGGGTCGTATCTCTTCTTTTCGTGCTTCGTTTCTGAGGGTCAACTCTTCGAATCCCGTCGCGATGACGGTGACTTGAACCGAATCCGTCATATGCTCCGAGATGACGGCCCCAAAGATGATATTCGCTTCGGGGTCCACTGCCTTTTGAATCACCGAGGAGGCCTCGCTGACCTCATGAAGCGAAAGGTCCTTCCCCCCGGTGACGTTCAATAAGACACCGCGGGCGCCTTCGATGGAGCTCTCCTCCAAAAGCGGGCTTGAAATGGCGGCTTCCGCTGCAATCATGGCCCGATTTTCCCCTTTCGCAAGCCCCATTCCCATGACGGACCGTCCCATATGCGACATGACCGCGCGAACATCGGCAAAATCGACATTCATCAGACCCGGTGTCGTAATCAGTGCGGAAATGCCTTGAACGGCCTGTCTTAAGACATCGTCCACAACGAAAAACGCCTCCACCATGGGCGTTCCTTTTTCCACCACACTCAGGAGCTTCTGGTTGGGGATGATGATGACTGAATGGCAGCCCTTCTTCAGCTCTTGTATGCCTTCCTCCGCTTGTCTCATGCGTTTCGGGCCTTCGAAATCGAAGGGTTTCGTCACGACCCCGACGGTTAATATGCCCATTTCCTTGGCGATGTTGGCCACCACAGGGGCCGCGCCCGTGCCGGTTCCGCCACCCATACCAGCGGTAACGAACACCATGTCCACGTCCGTCAACATTTCACGGATATGATCGATCGTTTCCAAGGCGGATTCCCGGCCGATCTGGGGTCTTCCGCCCGCGCCCAGTCCGCGCGTCAGTTTCATGCCCAACTGAATCATCTGCGGCGACTTCGATAACTTCAATGCCTGGCTGTCCGTATTGGCCGCGATAAAATCGACACCCTCCACATTGCAGCAAATCATATTATTGACGGCATTGGATCCGCCGCCGCCGATGCCGATCACCTTGATACGCGCCGGCTTTAAGTTTTGCCCATCTTCATCGAATAGAAACATACCTCCTCCTTATCTATTGGCATTCAATCATCTGACACTAAAAAAAATCCTTGACCCATTCCTTCATTCGGTAAAACATCCGTCGTTTTCCATTTCGACGAACCTCTTTCTCGTCTCTGTTTCTAAAAGCGTACAATGTCAATCCGATGCCGGTTGCGAATCCCGGTGCATTGACCACATCGACCAAGCCGTCGATTCCGGAGGGATTGCCGGTCCGAACGGGGAGGCCAAGCACACGTTCGGCCACCTCCACCATGCCCTTAAACGAAGAGGCGCCACCGGTCAGCACCATGCCGGAGGCGATACGGTCTTCGTCTTTCATCTTTTCAATCTCCTGCGCCACGAGCGAAAAAAGTTCCTCGGCGCGCGCTTCGATGATCTCGGCAAGAAGACGACCCGATAGATTCCGATGCGGACGGCCTCCGACACTGGGCACATCGACCTTGATCTCTTCTTCCATGCTCTCCACCGAGGCGCAACCATGTGAAATTTTGATCCGTTCCGCTTCCGACCGCGGGGTTCTGAGGCCGATCGCGATATCATTCGTAAAATGGTTGCCTCCAATCGGCAAGACCGCCGTATGCCGGATGCCGCCGTCGACAAAGGTGGCAATATCGGTCGTTCCGCCCCCGATATCGACGACACCGACCCCGAGTTCCTTCTCTTCCTGCGTCAGGATGGCTTCGCTCGACGCCAAGGGCTGAAGGATCATCTCCCGAACGCTCAATCCCGCTCTTTGTATGGACTTTTCGATATTCTGTGCGGCCGTGACGGCCCCTGTAATAATATGCACGAGCACTTCGAGACGCACACCCGACATTCCGAGGGGGTCTTTAATGCCGTCTTGGCTGTCGACGATGAATTCTTGCGGCAATACGTGCAGAATCTCACGGTCGAGCGGAATGGCCTGGGCCCTGGCGGCTTCCAGCACCTTTTCGATATCCGCACGGCTGACTTCCCGATCCTTGACGGCAAGCACCCCCCGGCTGTTGAAACCTTTGATATGACCGCCCGCGATCCCCGTGTAGACGGAATCGATGTCGATCCCCGCCATCAATTCGGCTTCTTCCACAGAGCGTTTGATTGCATTCACCGTGCTTTCGATATTCACGACCATGCCTTTTTTAAGACCGGTCGAAGGATGGCTTCCGACCCCGATGATATCGACCCGTTTGTTATCGATAATTTCCGCCACAATGGTGCATATCTTTGTGGTGCCGACATCGAGACCGACTAAAATGTCTTCTCCGTTCGTCATAGGGACTCCTTTAGAAATACATTGCCGCGGAAGGTTTTTCGGACGCCGGGTCATCTCGCTCCCGGCCCGATCTCATGACAGCCTGTCCATCGAAGCGCAGGTCGACTTCCCATGGGGAAACACCGCGTTCTCTTAGATCCGTTTCGATCGACACATAACGATCCCAACTGTCTTCGGTGATTTCTTCTCCAAAATGGATCACACCGAGCCGACGTTCGCCATCCCTTGTCGTAATATAGACCTGCAGGTCCTTGGGGTTCGAAAGATCGATGTAGATGTCCGAACGATCTCCGACCAAGTCCCACAAATCCAAGGCGCGATCGTAGGCCTCCCGATTGACATGAATCAGAGGGGCCAAACCCGTCGGCAATGCGCCCCCTTTTTGTAAAACCATGCCCTCCGTATCGAGGACGACCGGGGCGACCGATCGATCCACCACGCGCTCTTCAAAATCCTTGAGACGATACTCGACCGAGGCCGGTTTTCTTTCAACCACACGGATCACGAGGCGATTCGGAAAATCCTTCTTGACGACAGCCTCCTTAATCCACTTGTCGGATATCAGTCGACGATGGATCTCTTGTATATCGACCTGAAATATATTTCTCCCCACCACCGACTGAAACCGGGTTTTCATCTCTTTTTCTTGGAGATGCTGAAGTCCCACCCATAAAATCTTCTCGACGCGAAAAACCGGAGACACGGCAATACGTTCGAGTCCGAGTGCGACGGCAAAGAGCAAAGTCCCAAAAACGACCGCGGTCGCGACAATACGAAACATCCCTTTCATCCCACTTCCGGACAATCCTTTCTTTTGCTTTTTCCTTTGCCGTCTCCGATCGCGTTTGCGCTGCATTTATATCCTCTCGTTACTGCTCGAAGCGGTTTCCAATATCGCCTCCACCAAATCGTCGAAGGACATTCCGACACCCTGTGCGATTTCCGGCATCAAGCTGGTCTCGGTCATGCCGGGGAGGGAGTTGACCTCGAGAAGACAGGGATGATTTTCCTTGTCCAGCAGGAGATCGACCCGGCTATAGTTCCTACAGCCCAATGCCCGATGGGCACGCATGCCCAAATCGCACACCGTTTCGTAGACTTCCGCTGGCAGCGGCGCAGGAAAAATGTGCCTCGACTGGCCGGGAATATATTTTGCTGAATAGTCATAGAATGCCCCCTTCGGTCGAATTTCAATCGCGCCCAAGGCTTTTTCGTTGAGAATGCCGACATGAACTTCCTTGCCGGCGATATACTTTTCCACAAGGATGCTGGGTCCGAAATAAAAGGCGCCCTGAACGGCATTTTCGAATTCTTCGGGCGTCGCGACGAGTCTCACGCCAACACTAGACCCTTCCGAAACGGGTTTGACCACCGCCGGAAGCCCGAAGGGCAATCGATCCGGATGGGGCGCTTCCGCTTCCGATTTAAAGAACGCCTGTGAAGGCGGCGTGGGAAGCCGGTGGGCATGAAAAATATCGCGCGACGAGATTTTGTTCATGGCAAGGCTGCTCGCGGCGATTCCGGACCCGGTATACGGAATCCGCATGATTTCAAGAAGTCCTTGGATCGCGCCGTCTTCCCCAAAACGCCCGTGCAGGGCGATAAAGGCCACATCGATCTTTTCCCTGCCGAGCACCTTTGGAATTTCGGCATCGACGATTATGGGGATAACCTGGCAGCCTCGGCGTTCGAGCGCGGCGGTCACCGCCGCTCCCGTCTTCAAAGACACCTCCCGCTCCGCAGAGAGACCCCCCATCAATACACCGATTTTTTTCCCGATAAAGCGAGACCGATTCAATCAATTCTCCAATGAGGTCTTTGAGGTCATCATTTCCAAACGCCCTATTTATCGCTTCCGACCACTTTCACCTCCAACTCGAGGGAAATCCCGAAGCGCGCGACGATCGCCTCGTGCATTTTTTCGATGAGCGCCAGCACATCGTCGGCCCTCGCCGAACCCAGATTGACGATGAAATTCCCATGTTTCGTCGAGACCTGCGCATCTCCGACACGACAGCCTTTTAAACCGGCTTGTTCAATTAAATCTCCCGCAAATCCATCCGGCGGGTTTTTAAAGACCGAGCCGCAATTGGATAAATCCAAGGGTTGGCGCGTCCTCCGGGTTTTTAAGTACGCTTTTAAGGACGCCTCAACCTCCTCCTCCGGAGTGGGTGTCAGTCGGAAAGCGGCGGAGACCACCACTCCTTGCGGAAGCGAGGTGCTGCGGTATCCGAAATCGATCTCCTGCGGAGAGAGATCGCGGAGCGTTCCGGCTTCATCGACCAGGCCAATATTCAGCAAGGAGGATCCCGTATCGCAATTCGGAATGCCGGCGTTCATCGCCACCGCCCCCCCGACCGTGCCGGGAATGCCGGCGGCGTATTCAATGCCTCCCAAATGATGCTCCATCGCAAAGGTCGCTACCTTCGGATAGGCGCTTCCGGCTTCCGCAAAGATCACGTCGAAGCCGATCAATTCGATCCGGTTGAGGTTTTTTAAATTCAAGACCAAACCTCGGATGCCCCCTTCCTTCACAAGCACGTTTGTCCCGTTTCCCAAAACGAAATAGGGCACACCGGCCTTCGAGATCCCTTTCATCAATTCCATAAGCATCTCAACCGAGCCCGGAAACACCAGGGCATCCGCGCGACCGCCAACTTTCAGCGAAGTATAGGGGGCCAGTGATTCGTCCCATCGCGTTTCCCCCGGATATTCCTCCAAGGCTTCTTTCAAAATCGCAGCGTCCGTTTTTTTATCTCCGATTCGACGATGGCCATTCGAAATCGCACCGAAGCAATAAATCCGAGAACAGCAAGACCTCATCATTCAAGCCAAGATACCGAGGGCGACTTTTAAGACGCATGCGCTCCCCCGGATAAAAAAGCCTTCCCCACCTTCCATACATCCCCCGCACCGAGGGTCATGAGCATCGTACCGGTTTGTGCGATGTTTTGAAGCGCGGAAACGATTTCTGCCGACTCTTTCATGAAATACGTATGCTCTTTACGGTAACGACACACCTCACAATACAGCCGCTCTCCGTCTATTCCGGGGATCGGCGCTTCCCCCGCAGGATAAATGTCCGTCAGATACAAATAATCGACGTCTTGAAACGACTTCGCAAGGGATTCGAGGCAATCTCGGGTTCGGGAATATCGGTGCGGCTGAAATACAACCGCCAGCGGCCGGCCCCATCCGCCTTTCGCTGCGGCCACAGCCGCTTGGATCTCCGTGGGATGATGGGCGTAATCGTCAATGACCACAACACCTCTCGTTTCTCCCCGGAGTTGGAAACGCCTCTCTACGCCACGATAGGCGAGGATGCCTTTTTTGATGGTTGTCGTCGGCAGATCCAACTCAAGACCCACCGCAATCGCCGCCAGGGCATTGAGTACATTATGGCGCCCAGGTGCGGGGAGCACAAATTGCCCCAATTTATTCCCTTGGAACACCACCTCGAACTCGGTTTTCCAGGGCTGATACCGCATCTCCTCGGCACGCAACTGAACGGCCTGTGAAGTTCCATATCTCAATAGGCGTTTTTCCGTCCGATGAATCATCCGGGTCAGCACCGGATCGTCTCCGCAGAGAATGGCCAGACCGTAAAATGGGACCTTGTTCATAAAATCGAGAAAAGTCGATTCGATGGCATCGAATGTTTTGTAGTAATCGAGATGCTCATGATCGAGGCCCGTGACCACGGCGATGGTCGGACTTAACTTCAAAAAAGAGCCGTCGCTTTCGTCCGCTTCGGCGACCAGGAATTCTCCTTCTCCTTTCTGCGCAGGGCCTCCGTACTGATTCACCTTCCCCCCGATGACGGCTGTCGGATCCAGCCCGCCTTCCGCCAATACCGTGGCAATCATGGTGGTGGTGGTCGTCTTCCCATGCGCCCCCGCGACGGCAATCCCATATCGAAGCCGCATCAGCTCGGCAAGCATCTCCGCTCGCGGAATGACTGGGATTTTTTTCTCTTTCGCGGCGACGATTTCGACATTGTCATCGGAAACCGCAGAGGAATAAACGACCACTTGTGCGCCCTCGATAAATCGTGGATCATGTCCGATGTAAATTTTCCCTCCACTCGCTTCAAGATGTTTCGTCCGCTCCGTGCTTAAGCAGTCCGAACCGCTGACCTGGAATTTCATATTCAGCAAAATCTCCGCGATCCCGCTCATTCCGGCGCCCCCGATGCCGACGAAGTGGATATACTGTACTTTTCGAAACATTCTGCCTTCTTCTTTGGCTTCAACAATCGCTTCGGTTTTGACGATCGCTTCAGCGGGCGCATAGCTGAACGGCACACCCTCTAAATCCAAAGGGCCGCCTTTATGTTCCCTTATTCCTGCAACAATCCCAGGCATGCGTTGACGATCGCCTCCGCGGCGTTGACATTCCCCTGCTGTTTTGCCGCCGTTTCCATCTCCCGCCTCCGCTTGGCATCGGATAGCAGGTTTCGAATTTCGAGCGCCGTACGGGAACCGCTTAAGGCGCGGTCGTAGAGCATCACGGCCGCTCCGGCGGCGACAAAGGCCGCCGCATTTTCCTCTTGGTGGCCCGCCGCATACGGAAAGGGGATGAGAAGCGACGCCTTGCCCAGCACGGCCAACTCCGAAAGGGTTCCGGCGCCGGCTCGGCTCACCACCAGATCCGATGCCATGTAAGCGGCAGCCATATCGTCGATAAAGGCGGTGACTTCCGCGGCAAACCCCGCCGCTTGGTAAGCCGATCGAACCGCCGCTTGGTCTTTTTCACCGGTTTGATGGATGATGAACAAACTTTCATTGAGCGCTTCCAATGAAGGCAGCGCGGTCATCATCGCCCCATTGATCGAATGCGCCCCCTGGCTCCCGCCCAGCACCAAGAGGGTGTGTCCCGCTTGCCTGTTTTGCGCCGGTTTTGCATCCACGATTTCAGGCCGGACCGGCATGCCGAGACGTTGGATCGTATGCGCCCTCAACCTGTGCCGCGTTTCTTCGAAAGCCGTAAAGACGATATGACAAAATGGCGCAATGAGACGGTTGGATAAACCCGGCACGACATTGGGTTCCAGAATCACCCGTTTTAAACGAAGCAACACCGAGGCCAGGAGGACCGGACCGGCGGCATATCCGCCCATACCGATCACCAACTGAGGTGAAAAACGTCTTAATATTCGAATGGATTGATATAAGGCAATGGGGATCGAAAGGAGGGATTTCATCCGTCCGATGAACCCTTTTCCGATAAAACCGGCCGCCGAAACCGTCTCAAACCGATGGTGCCGACCCAACAGCGGGGCGTCTCCAAGGCCTTTCGATGTGCCGACGAAGAGAATGCTCACATCCGCCGCTATTTGCCGAAAGGCATCCGCCAATGCAATACCCGGAAAAAGATGTCCGCCCGTACCCCCGCCCGCGATCACCACCCTCACTGAAGCCCCTCCCATATCGAATTTCCTTTTGTTGCATAGCCGAAAGTTCTGTCCTGTACTTGCCGGGAGATATTATAGAGCACGCCAACCGCCGTGCAATTAATCAACATCGCGGACCCGCCGTAGCTCAAAAACGGCAAGGGCAGGCCCGTTGTCGGGAGCAGCGCGGTGACCACGGCCATATTCAATAAGGCGGGCAAGACAATCAACAGGGTCATCCCCGAAGCCATCATCCGACTGAAAGGGCTTTCCGTTTTGAGCGCAATTCTTGTTCCCCGCCATAGAATGACCGCAAAGAGAGAAAGGATCAGGGTCGTCCCCACCAAGCCGAAGGTTTCCCCAATGACGGCAAATATAAAATCGGTATAAGGTTCCGGGAGAAAAAACATGATTTGCTTGCCCTCCGTAAGCCCTTTACCGGCCAGCCCACCGCTGCCGAGCGCGATATGAGACTGAATAATCTGAAAGCCGCTTCCATAGGGGTCCTTCCAAGGATTTAAAAAGGTCAACAATCGCTTGAGCCGATAGGGGGCCGATACGGCCCAATACAGAAAAACCGGCACAAGCATCCCGCTCAACATCGCCATTTGTTTCAAGGGCACCCCGCCGAGAAACAGGAGGGCGGATGACAAACAGAGGATGACGACCGTTGTTCCAAGGTCGGGTTCCAGGAGAATTAAAAAAATCATCAAGCCGATCACAATCAGGGGAGGCGCGGCGCCGTCCAAAAAATTTCTTAAACGTTCTCCCTTCTTGGCGATATAGTGAGACAAATAGAACACGGTAAAGAGTTTTGCGATTTCCGACGGTTGTAGCGAGATGGGTCCCAGACTGATCCATCGGCGGGATCCGTTGATGTCTTTTCCAAAAATCAGCGCCGAGGCAAGCGCCATCATGACCAGCACGGCAATGGGAACCATCCAATCGCGGAGGCGATCCGCATCGAACCTGGAAGCGGCGGCAAAGGCCGCCACGCCGACGAGACTCCATTGTATTTGTTTCTTGATAAAATAAAACGAATCGAGGTAGGTCCGCTCCGCGCGGATACTGCTGGCGTTGTACACCATGAGCAGACCAAACAGGCACAGGACGACCACGGTTGTCAGGAGCACCCAATCTCCGGAAGGCAGCGGCGGTGGCGGATGGCGTTTCTCCTTGTTCCGCACAATACCACCCGGGCCAAACGGGAGGACGATCTGCATGGAATTTTTTAAACGCCTGGATCGGCTTCCGCGCCTTTTCATTCGGGCAAATCCATGACGAGTTTCTTAAACACCTCTCCACGATGCCGGTAGTCCCTAAACAGATCGTAGCTGGCACAGCCGGGCGATAAGAGCACCATGTCTCCAGGCCGGGATCGGTCGGATGCCAATGCGAGCGCCTCTTCCATGGACTCAGCCGTTTCGATCCGTGTCAATCCCGAGAAGACCCGCGCCATCTTTTCCTTCGATTCCCCCAGCAGAATCATGTGTTTCACTTTTTCGCGGACGAGGGCCGCCAGCGGGCGAAAGTCGGCATCCTTATCTCTTCCACCCGCGATCAGCGTCACCGGCGCCCTTAGACGCTCTAACGACCCGGTCACGGCGCCGACATTCGTGCCCTTGGAATCGTTCAAATACCGAACACCCCGCCGCTCCCTCACAAATTCCATTCGGTGGGGCAAGCCCTTAAAGCGCTGAAGGGTCCGCGCGATTCCCTCGACGGAACACCCGCACAACAAGGTAATCGCAACGGCAGCCAGGATGTTTTCCTCATGGCAAGCCTGCGCTGCGGGGAGGGAATCCAACCGGCAAATCGCCTCGGGTTCCCCACGGATGGTCGAGACAATCGCTCCTTCTTGCAGGTACACCCCACGGCGCACAGACCGATGGCGACTGAAATAAATAGGATTGGCCTGAAGGAAAGGGGGATGGGATGCGGGATCGTCGAAATTGAGCACCGCATGATCGTCTGAGGTCTGGTTTTCAAATATTCGCCATTTTGCCTGCCGGTAGGCCGAAATATCGGGATAGCGGTCCAGGTGATCCGGCGTGATGTTTAATAAGGCGGCAATCCTCGGGCGAAGATCCGAAACCGTCTCCAGCTGGAAAGAACTCAGTTCGGCAACGATAAAATCCGAATGTGTGGAAACCGCTTCGGAGAGCGGGGGACCTAAATTTCCACCCACAAAAACGGCCCATCCCCAGTCCCGGAGAATCTCTCCCGCCAAGGTCGTTGTGGTGCTCTTGCCATTCGACCCCGTGATGCCGATCATGGGTGCGGAGAGCAAGCCCGCAGCCAACTCCACTTCGCCGATTAAGGGAACCCCCAAGGCCTTCAGACGGGCCACCGGCAGCCGATCCAAGGAGACGCCCGGGCTTAACACAACCAAGTCGGCGGAGGTCAGATCCTCCTCACGCCATCCCCCCAGGCGGCATCGAAACGATTCCGGCAGGGCCCCATCGATCATTCTATCCCGGTCATCGACAACCAGGACATCCGCCCCTTGCCTCGAAAGCAAGGCGGCCGCAGCCATGCCGCTTTTCCCCATCCCGACAACGGACACATGCTTTTTATTGAGTTGGCGTTTCATCCCTCAAACATCCCCATCCGACCCCCCTCCCGTTCGTTAAAGCGGATGAGAGGAAACTCCTTCGTAGAACGGGGGAGGGGTCGGGGGCGGGACTCTACACGGTTGTTTTTCATTCGATTCTTTTCCTTCAACGCAATTTCAAGGTGCTCAAACTGATCAAGCCCAGAATGATGGCAATGATCCAAAACCGCACCACCACCTTGGGCTCTTCCCAGCCTTTTAACTCAAAGTGATGATGGATGGGCGCCATCAAAAAAACCCGCTTTCCACGGGACTTGAAGGAGACGACTTGAAAGATCACCGAGAGGGCTTCCACAACGAAGATGCCGCCGACCAAGGCCAATAGAAGTTCATGTTTCGAAATCACCGCCACGGTACCAAGGGCGCCTCCCAAGGGAAGGGAGCCGATATCCCCCATAAAGATCGTCGCCGGATAGGTATTGAACCAGAGAAATCCAAGGGCCGCGCCGAGGATGGCCCCGCAAAATACGGACAGTTCACCCGCTCCTTTAATGTAGGGAATGATTAAATACTCGGAAAAATCGATGTGACCGCTGACGTAGGATACGATCATGTAGGCCACGGCGGTGACCATGATCGGGCCAACGGCCAGGCCGTCCAATCCATCGGTGAGGTTGACGGCGTTGGAGGCCCCGACGATCACCAGTACGGCAAAGGGAATGTAAAAAACCCCGAGATCGGGTGTAATATTTTTAAAGAAGGGAACGGACAGGATCGTGGAATAGGCGGAAGAACCGTAAAGACCGAGCGCTGTCAAGAGGGCCAACAAGACCTGGAGGCCGAATTTATATCGGGGCAAGAGGCCTTTCGGGTCTTTTTTGATGCACTTGAGGTAGTCATCCCAAAAACCGATGAGGCCGAACCCGGTTGTTGAAAAGAGCACCAGCCAAATATAGCTGTTCGTTAAATCCGCCCAAAGGAGCGTGGCCACCAAGACGGCAATGAGGATCATCAAGCCCCCCATTGTCGGCGTTCCCGATTTCTCGAGGTGCGATTTCGGGCCGTCCTCCCGGACGGTCTGCCCGATCTGGAGTCGTTTTAGCAGCGCAGTAATCCGGTGGCCGATCAAAAATGAAATGACCAAGGCGGTGACCACCGCATAGATCGTTCTAAACGTAATGTAGCGGAAAATATTTAAGAAAGAATAAGCCGTATGAAGCGGATAAAGCAGGTTATAAAACATTGGACTTTGCTCCAATACCCAGATCGGGCAACAAGTGTTCCATCCGTATGGCCCGGGATCCCTTTAGTAACAGTGTGTCTCCCTTTGCCAAGACCTTTTTCAGGCTTGCAGCCAGTGATTCGAGGTCCGGGTGTACCGAAACCACATCCGGGGTCATGCCTCCTTGCCGCGCCCCATCCGCCGTCCGTTCCGCCGACGCCCCAAGACAGAAGAGGCGGTCGATGCCGAAACCGGCTGCTTGCATTCCGACTTGAAAATGGGCCGATTCCCTAAAGCGTCCCAGCTCCAACATCTCGCCTAAAACGGCGATGCGCGCACCCGATGCTTTGGGATAGGACGAAAGCAACTGTAAGGCCGCATAGACCGAATCGGGATTCGCATTGTAAGCATCGAAAAGCAGGGTCAAGCCTTTCGTTTTAAAAATCTCCATACGCCGAGGCATGGGTCGAAACGCGGCCAATCCTGCCGCGGTCTCTTGGATGCCGCAGCCCAGCGAAGCGGCGACGGCCGCGGCCCCCAGTGCATTGACGATCTGGTGCTTGCCCGGCATCGGGAGCCGAATCTCTTCAGCGGCGTTACCATTTCGTTTCCTCAAGAGTCTGAAGCGAACCCCTTCCCGACCCGCATCGATATTTTCCGCCGTGATATCCGATTCCGGATCTAAGCCGAAGGTCCATTTCCGCGAAAGACCTTGCATCCATCTGTTTAAAAACCGATCGTCCCGGTTGATCACGGCCGTTCCTCCCGGTCCGAGGGACTCAAAAAGCACTCCTTTTTCTCGCCCCACGCCTTCCAAATCGTCCAAACCCTCCAAATGCGCCGATCCAATATTGGTGATTAAACCGACGGTCGGCGCGGCAATGTCGCAAAGCCGTCTCATTTCTCCTTTTTGACTGATTCCCATCTCGAGCACGGCGGCGCCGTGGTCTTTATTTAAACCCAAAAGCGTCAACGGAAGACCGATATGATTGTTTAAATTTCCCTTCGTTTTCAAAACCGGCCCGCTTTGCCCCAAGATCGCTGCCGTTATTTCTTTTGTCGTCGTTTTTCCATTGCTGCCGGTAATGCCGATCAGGGGACATCGAAACCGGCGCCTGTGCCATGCGGCCAATGCCTGGAGCGCCTTCAGTGGATCCTCGACCCGCACAAAATAATGGGAAGCGAAATAGGGACGCCATTGTTTCTCTCTCTCCTGAAAGGCCGCTGCGGAAACAATCGCGCCAGCTCCACCCTTTCGAAGGGCCTCCTCGACGAAGTCGTGTCCATCGAAGCGGGGTCCGTCCAGGGCAATGAACATCGCGTTCGGCTGGATCGTTCTGCTATCGATGGAAAAACCGGAAACTTCGCCCGCCAAGGGCGTTTTTTCGCCTCTTTTTCCATGACATCCCTCTAGAAGATCCGACACTGTCCACATGTGGTTATCGCCCGAGCCAAATGCTCAGATCATGACCGGCACTCTGTAAGCGCACGGCGCGCTTCCGCGCGATCATCGAAGGGAAGTCGTTGATTCCCAATCTGCTGAACCGCTTCATGCCCCTTCCCCGCGATGACGACGGCATCCCCCGGTTCTGCCAAGAAGACGGCCCGCCGAATGGCTTTACGGCGATCGAGATGTTTTTCAAAACGGTGCGACCGCTCCCCGCTTTCGGCATCGCCACGCGGGAAACCCGTTTCGATTTCCCGGATAATTTCCTCCGGCCGCTCGGTTCTGGGGTTGTCGGATGTCAGTATCACAACCTGGCTGAATGCTGCTGCCACCGCCGCCATTTTGGGGCGTTTTCCCTTGTCCCGGTCTCCGCCGCAACCGAACACCGTAATGATCCGCTTCGGAGAAAGGTCCGACACCGCCCGCAAGAGTCGCCTCAGGGCATCCTCCGTATGGGCATAATCGACAATCACGTTAAAATTCTGACCTTCGTCGATTTTCTCGAAACGGCCCGGCACCGACCGCATCGACCGAATGGCGGATGCGATGCTGCTCTTGCCAAGGCCAAGCGAAAGCCCGGCACCGATCGCCGCCAGCAGGTTATATATATTATGAACCCCGCATAAGGGGGAGGCAACATCGATCTTCCCGGCAGGGGTTTGGACCGTCATAGCGATTCCATTGACATCCGATCGATACCATTCCGGATGGATCGCTCCTTTCCGAGCGATCCCGTAAGACCAACAGGGCGCTTCGACTTCCTTCAAGAGCCGTTTTCCCCAGGGATCGTCGCCATTAATCACACACCGCCCCTTTGTTTGATCGAATAGCTTTTTCTTGGCAGCGTAGTAGGCTTCCATCGTTCGATGATAGTCAAGGTGATCCTCTGTTAAATTCGTAAACACAGCGGTTTCGAATGTGCATCCTTCCACCCGGCCTTGATGAAGGGAATGAGACGACACTTCCATCGTGACATGCGTCACTTTTGATTTGCGCATCTTTGCAAAACAGCCCTGTAACTCCAGTAAACCGGGTGTCGTATTTCGAGGAACAACCGCCTCCTTCCCCAGACGGTAAATGACGGAGCTCAACAAACCGCAATGCAATTCCGCCTCCCGGAGCATGGCATCGATTAAATAAGCCGTCGTTGTCTTTCCGTTCGTCCCCGTCAGGCCGACCAATCGAAGCGCCGAGGCGGGATCTCCATAGAAATAGGGTGCGAGATGCGAGAGGGCCGCTCTGGAATCGGCCACACGGACATAGGCGGCCGGTCCGGATTCGCGGTCTTCGGGAATCGGTTGTTCCAATACGACGGCCGAAGCCCCTCGCTGAATGGCCGAGCCGATAAATTGGTGGCCATCCCGCTGTGCCCCTTTTCGAGCGATAAAGAGACTGCCGGGAGAGACCTCCCGCGAATCGTCCGCGATGCTATCGATCTCCCCATCGCCGATTCCGTGCAATTCGATCACCACCTTCTCGTTTCCTTTTGCAGCAGACATAAAGGCATCGACCCAGGCGCCCAGTTTCATGGAGCGGGACCGATCATCACACTCGCGTGCACCGCTTTGGCGTCTTGCGCTGCAACGCGCTTTAAGGTTTTTTTCCGAAAATCCAACTCCGGAACCGGCTGAATAGTCTCCGGCGCACCGGATTGCGGGGGCACCTTCAGGTAATGCAAGACATCTTTTGAGATCGATGCAAAAACGGGAGCGGCAACCTCCCCTCCCCAGGCATGGCCCTTCGGCTCGTCCACCATGACCAATATGGAAATCACCGGATTGTCCGCCGGCACAAAACCGACAAAAGAACTGACAAATTTATCCTTGGCATATCGCCCGGTCGCGGGATCGATTTTTTGCGCGGTGCCCGTCTTTCCCGCCACGGAGTAACCGGGAATCGCCGCACGGGACGCCGTCCCGGCCGTGGAAACCACGCCCTTTAAAATTTGGACCATTTTCTCGGTCGTTTCCTCGGACACAACCCTGCCGATCGTTGGAGACGGTCTTCGCTGATGTCTCCCCGCACCCTTTATTTCTCTTACAATACGGGGAGACATTAGCCAGCCGCCATTCGCCAAAACCGAAGTGGCCGTCACCATTTGTAAAGGCGTCACGCCGACCTCCTGACCGATGGCGATCGAGGCCAGAGAACGCCCGGACCATTTTTTTCGCCCCCGCAACAAGCCCGGCGATTCTCCAAGCAAATCAACCCCCAGCCGCGATCCGAAGCCGAAGGCATGGACATAGCGCTCCAAACGGTCCGTCCCCAGTATCTCGGCTACTTTGATCGTACCGATATTGCTCGATTTGGCGATCACCTGGCGAAAAGGAATGGTGCCGATCGCATCATGGTCATGAATGATGGTTCCCTTAACTGCATAGGCGCCCTCTTCGCAATCGATCAAGTCATCGGGTCCGATCAGCCGCTCTTCGAGGGCCGCCGCGGCCGTGACGATTTTAAAGGTGGACCCCGGCTCATAAAAATCGGTAATGGCTCTGTTCCGCCATTGTGCGGGATGGGCAGTTTTGACACGGTTCGGATCAAACTCGGGCCGTACGGCCATGGAGAGTATCTCACCGCTCCAGGGATCCATCACGATGACGGTGCCGCCTTCCGCGTCGGTTTCCTCGACAATACGATCGAGTTCGCGTTCACTGATGTATTGAATCATCTCATCGACCGTCAAATAAAGATTCGTTCCGGGGGTCGGCATTAAAAATTCGAGATCTTTTCGGAAAATCGATTTTTTCATCCCGTCGCGTTCCAAGATCAGTTCCCCATTCCGCCCCCTGAGGGTGTGATCGTATTTCCGTTCGATGCCCTCCAAACCTTGATTATCGAGACCGGCGAAGCCCAATAGGTGACCGAACAGCGGGCCTTTTGGATAGACCCGCTTGCTTTCCCTGAGGAATCCAATGCCTTTTAATTTCAGCTTTTCGACCTCCAAGCGTTTCTCGTTTGTCAGCTTTCGTCGAAGCCAAACGAAATTTTCCTTGCTTCTGAGCCGCCGGATAAGCCCTTTCTGTGGAACCCCCAATATCGGGGCAAGGCGGCGAGACAGGGCGACAGGGTCCTCGATGTCCTTTGGAATGGCATAGATCGACGGACGTTCGACACTCATCGCGAGCACGTTGCCGTGACGGTCATAAATCGTTCCCCGCTCCGCTTCAACTTTCACGCTTAATTCCTGTCCTTGTCGCGCACGGCCCAACCATTCCTCATGTTGGAACCACTGAACAAAGACCAGACGGACCGAAACAAGCACAAATCCGACCATCAAGCAGGCAAAGCCGATATAAACACGGGATGGACGGTACAAATCATTGGATACTTGGGATACTTGGGATGCTTGCCACATATTTCATATCCTTAGAATCGGGGCTTTCAACAAAAAGGCCTTGTCTCGGCTCACATTTTGGAGACGATCCGGAACGGGCGACTATTCTTCTTCGTGACGGCCATCCGGGTGAGACATCGATATATAGATCCGCTGAGAAGGGTCTGGCGGTTTCATTTGGAGTTGCTCCCGAGCGATTTGCTCGATCCGCTCCGCCGTGCTCAAGAACGACAGTTCTGCGACCAAGTCCTTTCGGACACGGAGAAGCGCCCGTTTTTTCTCTTGAAGCGTTTCCGTCCGATACCCGATTCGGATAATCTCGTCACGTTGCCATACGGCGAGGAAGGCAAACACCAGCATCGGTACGATCAGGACAAACATTAAAAACGTTCGGGACATATCCACCCCCCTTAGGCGGCGCGCTCCAAGGCGCGAAGCTTGGCGCTTCTGGCCCGTCGATTTCGCACGATCTCTTCCGGCCCGGCCGTCACCGGTTTTTTGTAAAGCGTTCTAAATCGCTTGGGAGCGCATCCTTCGCGCCCCTCCGACCAACTTCTAAAGATCCGCTTCACCGAACGATCTTCCAGAGAATGAAAAGAAATCACGACGAGTCTGCCGCCAATGGCCAGCAAGGAAATCGCCGCCAGCAAACCCGACTCGAGTTGTTCCAGCTCGTTGTTCACAACCATTCTGAATGCCTGAAACGTCCGGGTCGCCGGATGGATACGGCCATGTCGAAACCGGCTTGGGATTGCTCTCCAGATGATTTCCTCCAATTCATCCGTCCGGTGAATTTCCCCTTTTTCCGCTCGGTGCCGGACGATCCCCGTGGCGATTCTTCCCGCCCACCTTTCCTCTCCGTATTTTTGGATGACCTCTTTTAATTCCTGTTGTGTCCAGTTGTTGATTAAATCGGCGACCGTCCCGCCGGTCTCCCGATCCATCCGCATATCCATCGGTCCGGGCATTTTGAAAGAAAAACCCCTTTCGGGATTTTCAAGCTGGTAGGACGACACGCCCAGATCGAAGAGAAATCCATCGGCCTCCCGATGCTTGAGCTCGGAAAGAATCCGAGCGATTTCCTTAAAACTGCCTTTTCTCAACACGACGCGATCGGATAAAAATCGAAGCCGATGGCTTGCGAGCTTGAGCGCCTCTCCGTCTCTGTCGATTCCAATCAGCGTTCCGGACGGCGCCGTTGCGTTTAATATGGACTCGGCATGCCCCCCCAGCCCGACCGTGCAGTCGACATAACGTTTGCGGCTTCCCCGTTCGCATCCCAAGGACCTTAAAACCGGGTCAACTAACACGGGTTGGTGTTGAAGGTGATTGTTTTCCGCGGATACTTCCAGGCCATCCTCCTTGCGATTACGTCACATTCCCAAGTCCGCCATCGCTTCTAAAATTTCTTCAGGGTTCGATGTGGTGAGACTGTCTTCCTCCATCCAACGAGCTTGATTCCATATTTCGATTTTATTGTCAATTCCAACAAGACAAGTCTCTCCTTCTAAGGCGGCATGGTCTCGGAGCAGTTGAGGAATCAAAATCCGGCCTTGCTTATCGAGGCTGCAGGGCGTTGCACGAGAGAAAAGAAATCGATAAAATTTGGTGACTTTTTTATTCATCGATGGAAGGGTTTTTGCTTTCTCTTTAAAATAATGCCACTCTTGAGAGGGGTAGAGGACGAGGCAGCGGTCCAGATTGCTGGTGAGAATCAGCTTGTCATCCGGCAGGGTTTTGATTGCCTCGCGAAATTGGCCGGGAACACTTAAGCGGCCCTTGTTATCGATGTTATGCTGAAACATGCCCATGAACATAGGCTTCCCACTCTCCCCCACTTTATGACACTTTTCGGCAAATTATACAATCTAATCCCACAATGTCAAGGACAAAAAACGATAAAAGCGACGTCGGGGCCTTGTATCGAGCTTCTTTTCGCGAATCCCGGGTAAAAGGTGTATTTTTTTGAAGGTGAAAATGTTCTATAGTATGCATGCATCGTTTCGATGAGCTCATCTGTCGTTTGGGGAACATTGATATCGATGACCATTTAATACCTTCCATTAAAAGCTCCCGAAGGGATCGGACAAACCTTGACAAAATCGACCCTTGAAATATCGCCCGAACACCTATGGGACAAGCTGGCCTCACTCGCGCCACGCCTTCCTTTTTTGGCTGCTGTCGGAGCACGTTTTCCTCAAAGCAAGATCTATCTTGTCGGCGGCGCCGTCCGTGACCTGCTTTTGAAACGCGAGACCCAGGACTTCGATTTTTTGGTGCGCCATGTTCCCGCCGACGCTCTTGGCAAGCTGCTGCGCCAATATGGGAAGGTCAGTTGGGTGGGCAAACAGTTCGGGATTTACAAATTTTATGCCCATGATCAGCCATTTGAGCCAGCGATCGATGTGGCCCTACCCAGAACGGAAGCTTCTTTCTCTCACACGGGGGCCTATCGCGATTTCGAGGTTCGAACCGATCCGGATCTTCCCGTCGAGGCCGACCTTAAGCGTCGTGACTTTACAATCAATGCCATGGCGGTCGACCTAAAAAAGAAAAGCCTGATCGATCCCTACAATGGAATCGCCGATTTACAATCAGGCTGCCTTCGCGCGGTGGGAAATCCATCACAGCGATTCTCGGAAGACAGCACCCGCCTGCTCCGCGGGCTGCGTCTTGCCGCACAGCTTCAGCTGGGATTCGAGGACGAAAGCTGGGCCGCCCTAAAGCAATTGATGGGCAAGCTGAATGCAATACGCGAAGCGGGTGCTTTTGTCGTTCCGCGTGAGACGATCGCCAAGGAATTTATCAAGGCCATGTTGGTCGACCCGGTGCGTTCCTTCGACTTATGGGATAAAAGCGGCGCCTTTGCGGCATTGATCCCGGAACTCCTCCCCATGAAAGGGTGTCCCCAACCGAAAATATATCACGCGGAAGGAGATGTATGGACACACACGCGACTGGCGCTTTCTCAATTGATGTCCCAAGAATATCGTCAAGAATTTGGAGACGGATACGACGCCGAGACGGTCTTGGCCGTCCTTTTTCACGATATCGGCAAACCCCGAACCATTCAGACCCCGGAAGACGACGGTGTGGATCGCATTCGTTTCAACAACCACGACCAGGTCGGCGCGGACCTGGTGAAGATCATCGCTAAAC
This sequence comes from Nitrospiria bacterium, assembly GCA_046756925.1. Taxonomy (GTDB): domain Bacteria; phylum Nitrospirota; class Nitrospiria; order SBBL01; family JAADHI01; genus JAJDBU01. Next base: position 36,773 of record JBHHXH010000002.1, on the reverse strand, counting down.
GGCTCAAGCTCTCTTCCCTACAAAAGGGAAGCCCCGATCATGTCGACGAAGGCCGCTTGACATGGCTGGTCCGAAAACATCTGATCCTGGTCCATGGACAAATTGAAAAAATGCGCGCGGCCACCATCGAGCGCACCTTCCTCAATCCTCAACATCCCGGAAAGAAACTCTTGCAGTTGATCTTTTGCGACGGCATGGCCACGATTCCCGAGAAGGGTCAAATTCAGATCTCTCATTATCATCTGATAAAAGACCGGATCGCCGGCATCGAAGCCCTCTCCGCCGAACGGGCCAAGATTCCGGCGCCGCTTGTCAATGGACGCGAGGTGATGGATGCCCTCAAGATCCCATCCGGTCCGCGGGTTGGGAAATACCTCAGCATCATCCGTGAAGAGCAGCTCCTGGGGAGGCTCTCCTCAAAAGCGGCCGCGATCGCGTTTCTCAAGGAATCCCAGTGCGATCAAGACCAATAAAGCGGTGCGGAAGCCGGAGACGGCCCGTCCCGTCGTTGACAAGCCATAGGGCCGATGTTACTATCTGGCCTCGAAAAAATGGATAAAAAAACATCTTATAAGCACAGTTTGCACCTTCCGAAAACCGACTTCCCCATGCGGGCAAATTTGGCGCAGCGAGAGGCCTCTCAACTCTCCGAGTGGGACAAAACGCAGCTATGCGACCACATACAAACACAACATGTTGAGGATAATACCTACATCCTGCATGACGGTCCCCCCTATGCGAACGGCCATATCCACATCGGTCACGCCCTCAACAAAATCTTGAAAGACATCATCGTTAAATCGAAAACCATGAGCGGCTACCGGGTCCCCTACGTTCCCGGCTGGGATTGTCATGGCTTGCCGATCGAGCATCAGGTATTAAAAAAACTCGGATCGAAAAAGCAGACCCTCTCGCTAATCGAAATCCGGAAGCGCTGTCGTGAATATGCGGAAAAGTTTGTCGAAATCCAGAAGGAAGAGTTCAAACGTTTGGGTGTTTTTGGCGACTGGGAACATCCTTATCTGACATTGACCCCGGACTACGAAGCCGCGATCGTCCGGGAGTTCGCAAAGGTCTATGCTACCGGCGGCGTCTATAAAGGGAAAAAACCAGTGTTATGGTGTGCTTATGATGAAACCGCCCTGGCCGAAGCGGAAGTTGAATATGCGGATCATGCATCTCCCTCGATTTATGTGAAGTTTCCGCTACGGGGCCGACAGGAGGAAAGTCTCATCAATATTATCAAAGATGTGGTACAGATCGCCGAACAACCCATCACACACGAAATGAAAGGTCGAAATCTCTCTATCGTAATCTGGACTACGACACCCTGGACACTTGTTGCAAACCAAGCAATCGCCCTGCATCCTCTACTTACATACGTAGTGTTTGTGGCCGGAAGTGATGCTTACATTGTTGCGAGAGAGCTTTTTGACAGTTTCACTAAAGAAACGCTTGGAGGGATCAACATTCAACAAGTCGGCTCATTTACCGGCGCTGAAATTGAAGGTTGGGAGTTCAGCCATCCTTGGATAGATCGTCCCTCACCGATTGTACTTGCTGAGCATGTCACGCTGGAGCAAGGCACGGGTTGCGTTCACACCGCCCCCGGACATGGTCAGGAGGATTACGAGGTTGGCTTGCAATATCGACTCGAGGTCTACGCACCCGTCGATCACCGCGGCCGGTTTACGGAAGAAGCCGGACCGTTTTCGGGCCTGAAAGTCTTCGACGCCAACGCGCAGATTCTCTCAACCTTGCGAGAACATGATGCGCTGCTCCACGCGGGAGAGATCGCCCACTCCTACCCGCACTGCTGGCGATGCAAGCGGCCTGTGATCTTTCGGGCGACGGAGCAATGGTTTATCTCAATGTCTGCGAACGATCTTCGCACGCGCGCCTTAAAAGCGATTACCGAGGATGTCGCATGGATCCCCAAATGGGGACAAGACCGGATTGAGGGGATGATCGCAAACCGTCCCGACTGGTGTATCTCCCGCCAACGCGTGTGGGGCGTGCCCATCGTCGCCTTTGCTTGCCGTGATTGCAAGGAAACCTTTACGTCCAAAGAGATCATCGACCATGTCGCGGATGAGATGAAACAAGGTTCCGGCAGTGATCTCTGGTTTTTGAAACCTGCCGAAGCCCTGCTGCCCGAAGGCACCATCTGCCCGAAATGCGGCGGCGGCAACTTTATTCAGGAACAAGATATATTGGATGTTTGGTTCGAATCGGGGGTCAGCCACGCCGCCGTTTTGAAAACGCGCCCCGAGTTGGCATGGCCCGCGGACCTCTACCTGGAGGGTTCGGATCAGCACCGTGGCTGGTTTCACAGCACCCTGCTCGCCGCATTGATGACGGACAACCGCGTTCCTTATAAAGCGGTTTTGACACACGGATTTGTCGTGGATGGCGCCGGTAAAAAGATGTCAAAATCGGAGGGCAATGTCATTGCCCCGCAGGAAGTCATTCAACGGCACGGGGCGGATATCCTGAGGCTTTGGGTGGCGGCCACCGACTTTCGAGAGGACATCCGTATTTCGTCGGATATCCTCACGCAGATGGTGGAAGCCTATCGCAAAATCCGGAATACATGCCGCTTTCTACTCGGGAATCTCTATGATTTTTCTGGTGCCGATCGCCTGGCCGTATCGGAAGACGATTTCCAAGACATCGATCGATGGGCGCAAGACCGTCTTCATCTTTTGAACCAGAAAGTCCAACAGGCTTATCAGACATCGACTTTTCATGTGGTCTTTCACGCCTTGAATAATTTTTGCGCCGTCGATCTCTCGGCCTTTTATCTCGACATCTTAAAAGACCGGCTCTATACCTCTGCCCAGCGCTCCCCCGAGCGGCGCGCGGCGCAGGCCGTCATGCAGGAAATCCTCTTGACACTGGTCCGCTTAATGGCGCCCATATTGACCTTTACCGCGGAAGAGATCTGGACGCATCTCCCGACAGATCTTAAAAAGAAACGGTCCGTTCACCTCTGTTCATTCATCAAGGCCAAAGCGGTCGATTCAGAACGCTTGGCGCGCTGGGATCGATTGATCCGTATTCGGGAAGCGGTGGCCCGCGTGCTGGAAACCGCGCGAAAGGAACGAAAAATCGGAAATCCGCTCGAAGCCGCGCCGTCCTTGTTCGCAAAAAAGCCGGTGTATCAGGACCTGAACGCATTTGAAACATTTTTGCCCGCACTCTTTATCGTCTCCCAGGTTCGTTTACAGGAATGGAAGACCCCTTCCGAAACCGCGCGCCTTCAAACCGAAGACTGGTCGTATCAACAGACGAATGACGCGCTGGGCATTGCAGTACAAGTCGGACCCGCCCGTGGAGAGAAATGCGAACGCTGTTGGGTCTTCGGAGAAGACTTCGGGTCGGACCCCAGGCATCCGCGTCTTTGCCGGCGCTGCACCGGGGTCTTGCGCGATGAGGACGTTGATGCACCGTAAGCATTTTTTTCTGATGGTCATCGGCTGCACCATCATCCTCTTAGATCAGATCACCAAAAGCCTCGTACAAAGCCAATTCGAACTCCATGAATCCATGATCGTCATCGACGGATTCTTTGCCCTGACCTACATTCAAAACCCGGGTGCGGCCTTTGGCTTTATGGCCGAACAGGGTGCCGCGTTTCGCGGCGTTTTCTTTACCATCATTTCTATTATTGCCTTGATCCTGCTCAGTGTCATCTTTCGCCAAACACCCAATGAGGACACCCTTGCGCTGATCGCCGTTTCTCTCCTTTTCGGCGGTGCCATCGGCAATATGATCGACCGCATTCGTCTTGGAAAGGTCGTCGATTTTTTGGATTTTTTCATCGGCAGGCATCACTGGCCGGCCTTTAATGTGGCGGACTCATCTATCACCGTCGGGGTGTCTTTAATGATGTTTCATCTCTTTCTTCAAAAAAAACAGGTCACCCAAGAGCCGGATGGAAGGGACTGATTTCGATTTCCGATCCCGCCCAGACACCTTCTTTTCGGCCCTCGGTTCATTTTTTCCAACATTCTCTTCATGATTGCCCGAACTTCAACTGGGTGCGACCTTAAGTCGACTTTGGGCGTCGACTTAAGATTCGGATCGAAAAACTGAGCGATACCAGTTTTGAGTTGACAAGCACCTCCGCATCCATTATAAATGCATATACTATATATAACCTATCGGAATAGTATGTTTTATGCTCCATTTTTCTGCAAAAGGCGAATATGCCGTGCTGGCCGTGTTGGCCCTCTCGCTCCATACCGACCCTGGCCCCCTACAAGTCAAAGCGATCGCGCAAAAAGAGAAGATCCCCCTGCGATTTTTGGAACAGGTCATGAGCCAATTGAAGAAAAAAGGCTTGGTGGAAAGTGTGCGTGGGCCCCACGGGGGTTATCGATTGGCGCGATTGCCGGGTCAGATCACCTTCGGTGAGGTCCTCAGGGCGATCGAAGGTCAAAATGCGCCCTCCGAGCTTTCCTACAACAAGCCGGGTGAAAGGGGAATCGACAGCATGATCCTTAGAGAAATATGGCATGAAGCGAACGATGTTCTTCAAAACCAACTGAATGCCATCAACTTTCAAGACCTTTGTGAAAGAAAAATAGAAAGGGAAGGCGGAAACGTCTTAATGTTCCATATCTGAAGCGCTTTCCAAGCGCCATCGACAAAACAAGTGTGAAAGCGAATCGGATACGACATTTTTTAGGGTGAGGACAATGATCGAACGGCAAATCATCGATACGGACATCTTAATCATCGGAGGAGGCACCGCCGGTTGCATGGCGGCCGTTGAAGTGCGGGAACGCTTTCCCCAATATAAAGTCACCATCCTTGAGAAGGCCCACATCGATCGGAGCGGTTGCCTGGCGGGCGGGATGAACGCCATCAATGCCTATTTAAATAAGGGGGAAACGCCGGAAAGCTTTGTGCGCTATGTTCGGTCCGATTCTTGCGGTCTCATCCGCGAAGACCTGGTTCAGTCGATGTCGGCGCTTTTTGAATATTGCGTCAAAAAGGTCGAAAAATGGGGACTTCCGATATTGTGCGATGAAAATGGGGAGTATCTCCCCCGAGGCCGATGGAATATCAAGATCAACGGCGAGTCCCTCAAGCCGATTCTGGCCCGGGCCGCCCGCACGGCGGGAACCAAGGTTTACAATTGGATCGTGGTCACGAATCTACTCACCGATGGGGACCGCATCGCGGGCGCCGTCGGATTCTCGCTTCGAAACGGTAAGTTTTATGTCGTTCGGGCAAAGGCGACCCTGATTGCAACGGGCGGCGCGGCGGGTTTGTACCGTCCGAACAATACCGGAGATGCGTCTCATAAAACCTGGTACTCGCCCTATAACACCGGTGCAGGCTATGCCATGGGCATCCGGGCTGGTGCGGAGATGACCTCCTACGAGATGCGTTATGTCGCCATCCGGACCAAAGATGCCATCGCCCCGACAGGAACGATTGCGCTGGGGGCCGGCGCGCCACAGGTCAATTCCAAGGGGGAGCGTTTCATGGTGAACCGCTACGGCAACATCGGCGGAGACGGGGCGCCGACCCCTTATCGGGCGCACGGCCCGATTCAAGAGATCAAAGAAGGCCGCGGTCCGGTCTACCTGGATACCCGGGGGATTCCCCCGGAAAAAGTGCAGGACCTGAAAAAAGCCTATCTAGATATGTATCCTTCTCAAGTGCTTTACTGGTTGTCGAACAACATCGATCCCGGAAAAGAGCCGGTGGAAGTCCAAACGACGGAGCCCTATATCGTCGGAGGCCACTGCCAGGCAGGGTATTGGGTGGATGTCGGTCGCAGGACGACGCTGAAGGGACTCTATGCCGCAGGTGACGTCGCGGGCGGCGCGCCTTATAAGTTTGTCTCCGGTTGTTGGGCGGAGGGCGTCTTGGCCGCCCGGACGATGGGAGACGATATCGCTCAGATGGAAAACACAACTGTATCGGACGCCCAAATCGCGCAAGAAGAAAAGCGGGCCTTCAATGCATTTTACAATCATGAACAAGGGATGCGGGGCATCCATCCGGCCGATCTTGAGGCCCGGCTTCAGAAAATCATGGAACAGTATGCCGGCGGTGTCTCCACCTATTACGAAATGAATGAGGAAATGCTCGCAATCGCCCGCAAACGGCTCTCGACATTACCCGGCGAGGCCAACCAATTGATCGCGGAGGACCTGCACCAGCTGATGAAAGCGCATGAAATCATCGATCGGGTGGATGTGGCGCAAGTCTTAGTGGAACATCTTTCCTACCGAAAAGAAACCCGCTGGCCGACCTACCACACCCGGAGAGATTACCCCGATCGGGATGACGTCAACTGGTTGAAATTCGTCAACTCGGTCAGAGATCCAAAGAGCGGTGAGATCCAAATGACGACTCGGCCCTATGAGCAGATTATTCCAGGAGACCGTTATAAACCATGATGAAAGGAAATTGAGCGATGCCTGTATGGGTGGACCCGGAAAAATGCAACGGCTGTTACAATTCAAGACAACCCCCTTGTGTACGGATGTGCCCCGGCGACCTGATCGTAAAAGATCATTCCGTCAACAAGGCCCACTTGAAATATCCGGAAGATTGCTGGGATTGTCTGCCCTGCGTCAAAGCCTGTCCTGAAGAGGCGATCGAGTTTCATCTTTCGTATCAATTCGGATCAAAGGGGGCGAAGCTGGCGCCGCATGTGCACAAAACACGCGATTTTATCTCTTGGGAAGCGGTCGATATCAAGGGGAAGAAAGAGACCTTCACCATCCGGACGAAGGTTATGAAGATCGCGCTCGATGAAACGATCGAAGACGGCGCGCAGGGCCTCGATTTTTCGATCTAATTCGAAACAAAAGTTGAAAACGTTTTTTTCTTGATTCCATTTATAAGCTTTAAGCAAGGAGATTTTATGAAGATTTCAACACCCCACGGCGGAAAACTGATCAACCGATTCGTTGAAGCCAAAGAAATTGACCGCACAACGCAAAAAGCAGCGACCCTGAAGAAAATTGTATTGACACCTCGCGAGATTTCGGATTTGGAATTGATTGCAAGCGGCGTGTTTTCTCCTCTTGAGGGCTTCATGTGCAGTGACGACTACCACAGTGTGCTCCATTCGATGCGTCTTTCGAACGGTCTGCCCTGGAGTCTCCCCATCACCTTGTCGGTCTCGGCGGACGAGGCTTCGGCCATTAAAGAAGGGCAAGAAATTGCCTTGACCGATGCATCCGAAACCCTCCTGGCCATCCTTCGGGTACAAGAGATGTTTGCCTTCGACAAGGAAGCGGAAGCGCTCAGTGTTTATGGGACCCACGAGATGCGCCATCCCGGTGTGGCCTATACCCATTCCCTCGGCCCTTTACTACTTGGAGGACCGATCGAGATGATCCAGCGCCCTCCCAACATGCCCTTTCAATCACACCGTCTTGAACCGGCTCAAACAAGAGCGCTGTTCGAAGAGAGAGGATGGCATCGTGTTGTCGCTTTCCAAACACGGAACCCGGTCCACCGGGCCCATGAATATATCCAAAAGTGCGCCTTGGAAATCACGGACGGTTTGCTTCTCCATCCGATTGTGGGCGCGACAAAAGAAGGGGACATCCCCGCCGATGTCCGAATGGATTGCTACAAAGTCTTACTCGATCAGTATTATCCGAAAGACCGGACCGTCCTTTCCGTCTTTCCAGCCGCCATGCGCTACGCGGGTCCGAAAGAGGCCATCTTTCACGCCATCTGCAGAAAGAACTACGGGGTCACCCATTTTATCGTCGGCCGCGACCATGCCGGCGTGGGAGACTTTTACGGCACCTACGACGCGCAAAATATTTTTAAGGAATTCGAGGACGGCGAACTCGGTATTCGGCCGCTCTTCTTCGATCATACTTTTTATTGCAAGCGTTGCCTGGGCATGGTGTCTTCCAAGACCTGCCCACACGACCCGGCGGAACGGGTTGCCCTTTCCGGCACGAAGGTGCGTGAGATGCTCAGTGCGGGGATCAAACCACCGCTCGAATTCAGCCGTCCCGAAGTCGCCGAAATATTAATATCGGCGATGACAAAATCATAAGATCTAAGGGAGACAATCGTCTTCTTATCATACGGCCCATCCGAAATGATGCTTTGTGATCGAAGTCGAAGTGGTTTCATTCAACCGCTTCAGCGAGCCTTAAGAGATCTCTTGGAAACAGGACGATCTCGATGCGTCTGTTTCGCCGTCTTCCTTCAGGAATTTCGTTCGATGCCACCGGACGATACTTGGAAAAACCGGCCGCCTGCATATTTTCCGGCTGCACCCCCTGCCCGAAGAGAAAGCGAACGACCTGCGTCGAGCGTGCGGTGGAGAGTTCCCAATTGGTCGGGAATTTATCGATGATTTTAGGACCGATCGGAACATGATCGGTATGCCCTTCTATCCGGATGTCGTTTTCCCTCACGTCTTTTAAAACGTCACTCACCTTGGTCAAGACACCCTTCCCTTCCAACGTGATTCGGTCGCTTCCGGAAGCAAAGAGAATGCTGTCGACAATTTCGACATGCAGACGATTTTTTAGTTTCTTAATCTTGATGCTGCCTTCATCGATTTCTTTTTTAAGTCCTCTCACAAGGTCTTGGTGTGCTTTCGAGCTTTCTTTTATCTCACGTTTCATTCGCTCCAGATCCGCCTCGCTGAGCTCGAGCGCCTCCCGGAGCTTTTCATTCTCCTGATGGACGGCATCGTGCTCGGCCCGCAGGGCCTCGAGTGCATCCGCCTTCGCCGCCAACCGGTGCTCCAACGCCGACAGGTCTTGCTTCGACTGCGCCAGTGCCGTCTCCAAACCTTGTTTTTCAACTCGGAGCACCCTCTCTCTTTGCGCAGCTTCTTTTTTGGCGGCGCTTAGCGCCGCACTCAGATTCTCGAGACGCTTTTTTAAGGCAGCCGCTTCTGTCTCCTTTTCCGCCAACCGGTGCTCCAGTGCCGACAGGTCTTGCTTTGACCGGGCCAGCGCCGTCTCCAAACCTTGTTTTTCATCTCCGAGCACCCTCTCTCTTTGCGCGGCTTCTTCTTGCGCATCGGTCAGCGCGGCACTCAGGTTTGCGAGACGCTTTTTTAAGGCAACCGCTTCTCTTTTCAAATCATCATGTGCCTGCTGAACTTCTCCAAGCTGTCTCGCGAGACCCTGGGTTTCCGAGACCTGACTCATAAACCGGTCCTTTGTGACACAGCCCTCGACCAATAAGACAAGTAAAAAGATGAGCAGGCAGGTGATAATATACTTTGCGTTCGTTTGCGCCGGTTCTTTCATGACAATACCTCCTTTCCTCGCACGATAAAATTCGGAAGCTCCAATATGCCTATTGATTACCTGAGCCTCGATGACGGCATTTATCGATCCTCTTGCGTAAAAAAACACTCTACTTTTTATATAACCTACATTCGAATCGTTTCGCAATAATCTTGCCTTCTCAACATGAATATGAATCGGTAGGCAACACACATGCTCAACCGATTCTGTTGTCTATCCGTGAAATCCTTTTCGCAAAGCATCCATAATCGTTTTAGGAAATAATTTTTGAGACTCCCAAATAAAGAAAGGGCATCTCAAGGAGATGCCCTTTCAGATAGGCAGATTAAGGAAATAAATAAAGGAGACTTGCCGGCTGGCGATATGCCGTTTTGGCCGGTATTGCTTTTACGGCATGGACTTAGTTATCGTCTCTTCCACGGCCTCGGTCGTCATCTCGTCCGCGATTCCGGTCGTCGTCTCTTTCGCGGGTCCGGTGATCGTCCCGGCCGCGACCCCGGTGGTCGTCCCTCCGGGCGGCGACACGATCTTCCATACGGTCATGATCACGGCCTCGTCCCCGATGCTCCTCCATGGAAACTCTTACATCGTGATCGCCCCCGCGCCCACGTCCTCGGCCACGACCGCGTCCGCGTCCTCTGCCTCGATGGGACCTGTCGTTACGATCGTCCTCTCTCATTCTGGCGTGGTCATCCCCATCACGATGCCGGTCCCGTGAATGGTCATCGATGGTGCCGTCGCCACGGCGCTTTACGTCATTCATCCCGCCAGGTCGATTGGGTTGGGTATCGTCGATCGATCCATCCCCCCGGCGCTTGAGTCCATCCGGACCAATATCATCGTCTTGGATATGTCTTCCCGGCGCATCATCGACGGTGCCGTCGCCACGCAGTTTCACGCCTGTGACACGGTCGTCAAGGCCGGCCGCATGGGACACCAACGCGAACAAGAAAGAAAATGCAATTCCTCCGATTAATATCCGTCTATATTTTCTTGCGTCCATTTTTTGACCCTCCAAATAATAAAAAAGTTGTTTAACCTCAACCGAAACATTTCAGTTGATCTTCGTTCTTTCGCCGCTGTTATTTTCGATATTGATGAGGATACGGCGCCTCCTCTCACGTTTTCTTATTTCTAACTGGGCAGTGGGCATCTCGTTTAACAATTCCAAATGCATCGATGCCATATAATCAATTAGAACCGATATGCCACGGACAGCATCCACCGTGTCTCGTTAAAAGCGACAAAATCAAGGTTTGAATTCCGCCACAAGCGGTCTATGCGGCTAAAAACGCTTACCTTTTCGACCGGATTGTATTGTATCTCGGCATACAAAGCATGGTTGGCATCGTTCCTATCCTTATGAAAAGCATCGGCCCCTTCCGTGCTAAATCGTTTTTTGCGAATCTTGTAGCGAAACCGCAACCGTGTATTTTCCCTGACCTGATAAACAATCTTGAAGGAAGCCGCGAGCGCTGTATAGGAGATGTCATCCGGAATATCGGTCAAGATAAATCCTCCCTGCGCGTCTCCCTTTTCGTAGGTTACCTCGGCCAAAAAACGCCAGTAGTCTCCCATCCGATAAAAAAGAGACGGACTGAGGCTTAATATATTCGTATCTTTTGCATTAAAAGGAGCCCCGTAATCCAATCGCGTGTAAGAAAAGTTTATGCCAATATTGCCTATTCGATCGGTGTTCCGGTCGACCGTGGCGCTGAACCCGTAAGATTCTAACGAGAAGGGTTCTCTATTCGGATCTTGCTTGTCGAGCAAGGCGGAAGGAGACAGATGAAGGACGACACTTCCATAATTTCTCTGACCAAATGGGCGTTCCATACCGACTTCATAGTAGACATAATTCAACTCGTTGTTTTTTCGATATCGATCAAATATTGCTCGGGCGCTCCATTTGATCTCCTTCGGAAGATAGGACAAGGATAGGTTGGACTCCCAAATCATATCCGATTCCTTTCCATCCTTTACTTGAAAAATATTATCGTCGTAGAGAAAACCGGTTTCTATTTCTCCCCAAAAAGAGGCGATATCGATTTGTTCATGGCTGGCATGGGCTTTTTTACGCCAGCGAGGACATAGGAGAATTGTGACTATCATGGCGATTACCAGTAAAAATTGGATGTTTATTTTTTTTGTGGTCTTCAAATCTGTGCTCCCTCATCTCTTCATATTTGGGATTATATTCCCAAATTTTACTGTTGTCAAGGTTTTTTTAATAGGTCTTTTAACAGGGATGGAATTAGGAATCGGTTCGGACCCCATCAAGATAAAGAATAAGTGCATGACAGGACTTCTGTTTTCTCAGGTCATCTAATCATTTTCCGGCTTGAGACATGCGACATTTTTAAGGTGAACCCTCGTCACTACAATTCCGGCGCACCTTGGCTCGATACAAGCCATTCCAGAGAGGGAGACATCGGTTTTCTTAATAGGGCTCTTGTTATTTAGGCGGGAACGAAGAATAGGCCGCTTTCGGCCATTTTAAGACACAGATCTTCAGCAAGTCGCTTGCTATTGTCGGCAAATTCAAGGCCAAACCCGAATTCGCCATGTTCCTTGCTCACTCCCCGCCAACGGACCGTGGCGGAAAGGAAATAATCTTTGTTGTTGATACGCAAGACAAGCCATATCGGATCTTCCGGATGGATGTCCTTCGGCATTTTCCCCAGCGGCGCCAAAAAGATGCCCGCCGGAGAAATATCGTGGATCTTTCCATCTACGTTTTCACCTTCGCGGTGATCCCAGCGTACGGCATTCAACGTTTTTTTTCGTTTATATTGTCGCTGGCTTTCAAACAGTCGTTGTGAAATCTTCACGGCATCTCTATTTGATATATCTATCGTGTCACTGTTTATTTATTGAATAAAATGTATCGTGCATGACCGATGCTGTCAAGAAAGGGCGTGACGACCATTCGCAATTCCAATCGCCATTCCACCAAAGGGGCCGTTGAAGCAGAAATAAAAATCATGCAGAAGGGTGCAATATCTTACGATATTGAAAAAAATCAGAAACACGGAAATAAAAAGGATCGGAGGGTTCCCATACGCTCACTTATTCGTCTTGAGCGTCTTTGTATTCCTCATACCAAGCCATTTGAATGGCTTCAAGAATTGCTTCGTTCGATTTTTTGGGATCGTCATAAAATCCGGAAAGACCGGTGACCATTTTGTGCAAGTCAGTAAATCGAACGCTGAGGGGATCCGTTTCGGGATAATTTTCCAACAACAACACACCGATGTCTTCAATACTGTGCCAATTTAAATCCATCTTTATTCAAACTCCTTAGTGTTGTTCCGCCTTCCGGAAGGGTTGCACGTTTTTTGGGATTTCGACGACACAATCCCCCTCGACGACCGCCTGACATCCGAGCCGTGAGGTGAGGGTAAGCCCTTCGGCCGTATCCAGACGATCTTCTTCGTCTTCTTCCATATCGGAAAGATGGTCCAACCCTCCCCGAACGATCACATGGCAGGTGGTGCAGGCGCAACTGCCGCCGCAATTGTGTTCCAACTCGATATCGTTCTTAAGCGCAATATCGAGAATGGTCTCCCCTGTTTTGCATTCTATGGTGATATTTCGGTTCGGATCATCCTTTAGGAATGTAATCTTCGGCATGTCGGCTTTCCGGACAGGTTTCTAAAGATCGGTCAGCTCTTTATCTTGAAGCGCTTCTTTCACGGTGCGGTTCATCAATTTTTCCGCGAGCGGAAGCGTGACTTCATCGAGACGATTGAGTATTTCGCGAATCATATTCCGGTCATTTTTCGCAAGGGCGATCTTTAAATCGTAAAGAGACGACTCGATCATTTTCCGTTCGGTCTTGTCCATCAGGTCCGATCCTTGCGAAAGCCCCTTTTCCGTGTGTCTGATCACGGTTTCGGCTTCATTTTTTAGCTCGATCAATAAGCGCTTTTCCATGTCTTCTTTTGCATGTTCCATCGAATCCGAGATCATTGCCTCGGTTTCCGTCTCCGTGAGGCCGTAGGTCGGCTTCACTTCGATGGATTGCGCTTTGCCGCTCCGAAGGTCTGTGGCCTTCACATTCAGTATCCCGTTTGCATCGATTAAAAACGTGACCTCAATCCGAGGCATGCCCGCCGGCATGGGATCGATTCCGGTCAGATTAAATTTTGCCAAGCTGCGGCAATCGGCCACCAGTTCTCTTTCTCCCTGCACGACATGAATGGATACAGATTGCTGACCATCTACAAAGGTTGAAAAGGTTTCCTTCCCGCTGGTCGGGATGGTTGTATTCCTCGGAATCAAGCGGCCCACGACCCCCCCCATGGTTTCAATGCCAAGCGATAATGGGGTGACGTCCAAAAGCAGCAGATTGGTAATGCCCCCGGAGAGAATATTGGCTTGAATCGCCGCCCCCAAGGCGACGACCTTCTCCGGATCGAGTTCGCTGTGAGGCGTTTTATGAAAGAGCTTGGCCACCGTTTCCTGGATATAAGGGATACGCGTCGATCCTCCGACCAGTACGACTTCATTCACATCCGCCGGTTTCAAGCCCGCATCGACAAGCGCCATGCGGCATGGATCGGTCGTACGGTCCACCAAATCTTGAATGTTTTCCTCGAATTCTTTTTTGGTCATTTCACGCCGGTAGGTTCCCTTTTTCATCGGTAGCACCATCTCAATCTCGTAAGAGGCCTGTGTAGAGAGCAATGACTTCGCTTGCTCGGCCTTCAGACGAATGTCCTGTAACACTTCAGGATATTCAAAAAGATCGATCTTATATTCTCGGCGAATCTCTTCGCAGAATAGGGTCACGATTCGTTGATCAAAATCATCGCCGCCTAAATGCGTATCGCCATTGGTGGCAAGGACTTCAAATATGCCCTCTTTGATTTTTAAGATTGAAATATCGAATGTCCCGCCGCCGAGATCATATACCGCGATGATCCCTTCTTTGGATTTTTGTAGGCCATAGGCCAGGGATGCGGCTGTGGGTTCATTCAATATGCGAAGCACTTCAAGCCCAGAGATCTTTCCCGCATCTTTTGTCGCCTGTCTTTGACTGTCGTTAAAATAAGCGGGCACCGTGATCACTGCTTGAGACACCGATTCTTTCAGGTCGGCTTCGGCCCGTTCCTTCAACTCACGAAGAATAAACGCCGAAATTTCCGGAGGGGTATACAGCCGTTCGCCCACTTGAATGCGGACGGATTCATTTGAATCGCCAAGCAATTTGTAAGGGATTCTTTTCGTATCTTCTTGAATTTCGTCCCGGCCTTTCCCCATAAACCGTTTAATGGAATATATTGTCCGATCCGAATCCGTCACCAGATGTTTCTTGGCCGGATCTCCGACGACAACTGGAGGGGCGCCCGATGAGGGAATATAGACAACCGATGGGAGAGAGGTCTTTCCGAAGCGATCTTTAATGACACGGGGGGTGTCTCCATCCATAACGGCAACCAGACTGTTGGTTGTCCCGAGGTCTATTCCGATCACATAAGACATTTAAGATCCTCCTTCGATCGATCTGCGTATTTCCTGGATGATACGATCGAGATAGGTGTCTTTGGCCAGCAAGGTTTTTATTTCTTGCAAATATAGTATTTGCGAATCTCCTAAAGGCCCTGCTCCCCTCTTTTCTTCCAAGCAGTCCCATTTTAATGACAGGGACTGCAGGCTTTCTTCTATTTCCTTCCGGTGGCTTTCCATGTTTTCCAGATCGATCTTTAAGGACGACAGCAGCGCCTCTTTGCGGTCATTTTGAGATCGATCCATCTCTTGCATGGCTTCCATCCGTTCTTGAATCTCCAATATTTCTTCAAAAAGATCGTCCGCCACGTTTGTCGGCGGCGCCTGCGCGCCTACAAGTAATTCGATCAAGTATGCCATTCTTTTTTTGCGGTCCTTTAAGATGCGATAGGCCTTGGTTAAATGCGCGGTATTTTCAAGGCTGATGGCTTGTTCCTCCGGTGATGTTTTTTGGTGAAAGTCCGGATGAAATTTCCGGCTTAGGAGGTGGTACTGTTTTTCCAGGGCGTCTTGATCGATCGAAAGAAAATAGCCGAAACCAAACCAGTTGAAGTAATCCGTCTCCTCAAGAAATTCCTGCAGTTTGTCGCACTGAGAACAATTATAGAGATCGTCCGATTTGTATTCACAACTCCAGCACGGGCGGTTTTGGGGTTGCTGGTCCAAAAAAGAACGGCCCCTCTCGGGGCCTGTTTTTTCAGGAATCACATTCATGGCAGCCTCAGGCGGAGAACGATTCTCCACAACCACAGCTCTGCTTGGCGTTCGGATTGATAAACTTAAAACCGCCTCCAACCAAGTCCTTGCTGAAATCGAGGGTAATGCCCGTTAAGTAGAGCAGGCTTTTTTTGTCGACCAGCACCCGCAGCCCTTCGAACTCATAGCTTTCGTCATGTGGACTCACCTCGGTATCGAATTTAAGTTGATAGGTCAGGCCCGAACAACCGCCTCCTTCGACGCCCAACCTCAAAGCCACGTTCCCTAATTTTTTTCTCACAATCATCCCCTTTACGGCTTCAACCGCCGCGGATGTCAAACGAACCGTTTGCGCATTGCCGATATTTGTTTCCATCTGCCCCACTCTTTATCCTTCTCCATTCTTTTTCTTGTAATCCGCAATCGCGGCTTTGATCGCATCCTCCGCCAAGACCGAACAGTGAATCTTTACGGGAGGCAGATTTAACTCATTCACGATTTCCGTGTTCTTAATTTTAAATGCCTCATCGATTGTCTTTCCTTTCACCCACTCCGTCGCCAGGCTGGAACTTGCGATGGCGCTGCCACAACCGAAGGTTTTAAAGCGGGCGTCCTCGATGACCCCTTCGGAAATCTTCAATTGGAGCTTCATCACATCCCCACACTCCGGTGCGCCGACGACGCCGGTCCCGACTTCCTTATCTTGCTTGTCGAGGCTCCCGACATTTCGAGGATTGTTGTAATGATCGATCACCTTATTGCTGTACGACATTGACTACCTCCTTAATGTTGTGTCCACTGGACACTCTTGAGATCGATACCTTCTTTTGCCATTTCATAAAGGGGCGACATCTCCCGAAGCCTTTTCACCGTTTCCACAATTTTTTTGCCGACATAATCAACTTCTTCCTCGGTGTTAAACCTTCCGAGACCGAATCGGATGGAAGAATGCGCCAGATCGCTTCCAACGCCCAATGCACGCAGAACATAAGAGGGTTCCAAGGTCGCGGTGGTACAAGCCGAGCCGGAAGAGAGCGCGATTTCATTCAGCCCCATCAACAACGATTCCCCCTCAACATACGCAAAGCTCATATTCAAATTCTGCGGGAGACGATTTTCCCGATGGCCGTTCACGTAAACCTCATCCAGCTCTTTTAATATATGATCCCGGAGTTTCAAGCGCAAGCGGGTCGCGCGAATCGATTCTTCGGCCATTTCTTTTTCACAGATTTCGCAGGCCGTGCCAAGACCGACGATACCGGGTACATTGAGCGTTCCGGAACGCATGCCGCGCTCATGGCCACCGCCGTCGAACATGGGCGCCAATCGCACCCTAGGATTCTTTTTTCGGACATAGAGCCCGCCGACGCCTTTGGGTCCGTATATCTTATGCGCCGAGAATGACATCAGGTCGATTCCCATCGTTTCAACATTGACAGGAATTTTTCCCACCCCCTGCGTGGCGTCGCAATGCAGCAAAATACCCTCTTCCTTTGCAATTTGTCCGATCTCCGCAATGGGCTGGATCACCCCGATTTCGTTATTGGCCAGCATGATAGAGATTAGGATCGTTTTGTCGGTAATGGACGCCTTGACGGATTGAGGGTCGATCAAGCCATCCCGGTCAACCGGTAGATAGGTCACCTTTGCGCCTTCTTTTTCTAAGTGCTTCGCTGCATCGAGAACGGCCTTATGTTCCGTAACGACCGTAATAATATGACTTCCTTTTTCTCGGTACATCTCGGCCACACCTTTTAAGGCCAGGTTGTCGGATTCCGTCGCGCCGCTCGTAAAAATAATTTCCTTTGGATGACAGTGGACCAGTTGAGCGATTTGTTCGCGGGCATAGGCAACCGCCTTTTCCCCCTCCCACCCAAAAGAATGGTTACGGCTGGCCGCATTTCCGAATTTTTCGGAGAAATAGGGAAGCATGGCCTCTAAGACCCGAGGGTCGACCGGCGTCGTTGAATGATTATCCATAAATATTGGAAGTTTGAGCATATTATTTCCTACCTTGGTTTCGTTCCGTCAGTTGACGGCGATTTCATCTTCTATTGCCTCTTGGCAAAACTTGTCAATGGTGATGCTGTGTAAATATGACACAATTTTTTGTTCAATCCTTCGGAGTGGGCTTCGAATCGTACACTGTTCCGTTTGGGAGCATGTGGTGTCTCCTTCAACACAACGAACAATCTGTATAGGCCCTTCGATGATCTGAATCACTTCGCCCAAGGTGATCAGACTTGGATCTTTCGCCAGGCTGTAACCACCCTTTGGTCCGTTTTGGCTGACGATCATGCCTTTTTTTGCCAGCTTCTGCAGTATCTTGGCAAGTAATTCCAAGGGAATGTTATACGCTTCCGAAATATTCCGCGTATTGGCGACAAAGGAATCTTTTCGATAGGACATATAGTTGATGGCCATTAAGGCATAATCCGTCTTTTTTGTCAGTTTTAACATCAGAGGTATAGGCGACCTTTTAAGTCTCCGATTATTTTGGTCGGATATAAATATACAAGGATGTCTTCCCCCTGTCAAGGCAAATACTCAAGTCATCGGTTGCAATAAAGATACAATCACATGTTTTAGAACCTATCTTCAAGTTATTTTAAGAAAAACGCCCAGCACATCTTGACCTATCCAAGCATATCTGTTAATAAGATAAATTAAAAAAATAACGGTTTTTTTCCTCAACAAAAAACGCTTACACACCGAAAATGATGCGATCTTCTTTTATGGCCCTCCTGGGGATGTTCATTTTATTCTCTCAAACCCAGGCGTCAGGTATCATATCCGTACCGAGTGCGCATCAGGTGCATCCTTTCTCGTATGGGCCCGGCGAACGATTGGTATACGATGTCCGTTACATGGGCATTCCTGCCGGCGAAGCCATCATGGAAGTGCTCGATCCAAAAGAATTAAAAGGACGGCAGGCCTACCATGTCGTCTCCACCGTCGAATCGAATGAATTTGTGTCGCTTTTCTATCCGGTTAACAACCGCATCGAAACCTTCATCGATACCGAGGGATTTTACTCGCACTATGTTCGCATCAAACAGCGACAAGGAAAACGAAGAAAGGAAAAAGAGATCGATTTCGATCAAGTTCGGCATCGGGCCGTCCAGGTTAAAAGGTACAAAGGAGAACAAAAGGAAGAAATCTTCGATATTCCACCCCATGTACAAGACTCATTGAGCGCGCTTTATTATTTTAGAATGCACCGCAACTTGCAGGTGGGGCAATCCGTTTTTATTAATGTCCACGAAAGCAGAAAAAATTGGAAACTGGAGATTCAAATCCTCGGCAAGGAAATCATCTCCACACCCTTGGGCACCTTTAACACCATCAAGACCAAGGCGCTTGTCCGGTACGAAGGGGTATTTATGGACAAAGGAGATGTGACGATTTGGTTCACAGACGACGAAAAACATATCCCGGTCCTTATCAAAACCAAGATCAAAGTCGGTCATATTCATGCGAGCCTCAAGGTCAAACGCGAACCGAACAAAACCTTTGCGAAACGAAACGAAAACAGCTAAAGCAATCAAATCGACATCGTTCAAAGCGTCCCCGGCTTGTGTTGACCCAGTCGGGATTTTTATTCGAATGTATACGATCTTAAGTTCCTAAAATGACTCCGAGCTGTCCGATATGCCACAAGCCGGTTCACTGGCAGAACAACCGGCATCGTCCTTTTTGTTCCGAGCGATGCAAGCTGATCGACCTGGGAAAATGGGCCGAAGGTGGTTACTACATCCCTGCCAACGAAACGAACGACGCGGCAGAATTGCCCGAGCCAAGCAAAAACAATCCTGAATAGCGCGGTGCTCGCCATATAAACCCAAAGACCAACAAACAAGACAAAGTTGGAGCCGCGTCTTCCTTGACTTCATAGAGAGAGCCTGTATAATGTCTGCCATTTCAGGGACGATCCATTGCGGAAAACAAAGATCTCTCCCCGATTGCTCTCGCTTTTTATTCCGACCTTAGTCATCACCCTCAGCGCAGCACTCGCCTATGCATTTTTCTTTTCGACCCGATCCTCACCCCTGCAGCCGATCGATTTCAGTCATAAAACTCATGCCCAAGAAAGTGAAATCGCCTGTCTTTATTGTCATATTTATGCGAAGAAGTCTTCCGTTGCGGGGGTACCGAGCGTACAAAAATGCATCGGCTGTCATGAAATGATCGCCCTGGACCACCCTGAAGTCCAAAAATTGCTCGATTACTGGGATAATCGCCAACCCATTCCCTGGAAAAAAGTCTACAACCTTCCGGATTTCGTCTATTTTTCACATCGCATGCATCTCAATGCCGATCTGGCTTGCGAACAATGCCATGGCGATGTATCCGAGATGGAGCAGGTGAAACAGGTCAGCTCACTGGAAATGGGCTGGTGTCTCAAATGCCATCGAAAGATGGATGCTTCCATCGATTGCTGGGTGTGCCACAAATGAATCTTCGTTTCACAGAGATAAAAACCGAATGGACCGTCGAAACTTTTTAAAACTCATCGGAACCACTGGCGTCTTAGGGGCATGCAACCAAGTCGAGCCGCCCGTAGCGCACCTGATCCCTTTTGTCGTGCCGCCCGACGATATCGCACCCGGCATGGCAACCTGGTATTCCAGTGTTTGCCGACAATGCCCTTCCGGCTGCGGGATTTCCGTGAGAATGCTGGATGGACATGCCAAAAAGATTGAGGGAAATCCCCTTTCTCCCATCAACCAAGGAAAGCTTTGCGCCATGGGGGAAGCGTCCCTGCAGGTGCTCTATAATCCGGATCGCGTCAAAAGGCCCTTGAAACGGGTGGGGCCTCGCGGAGCGGACCAATGGGAAGAAATTTCATGGGAGCAGGCAACGCGGATCGTCGTAAAAGAACTGAAGAAGCTTCAAGACGCCCAGATGACGGACCGCCTTTTTCTGATCGGCAGCCCGATCAGGGGGCATCTGAGCAAACTGGTCTCGAATTTCATGGCAGGTTACGGCAGCCCGCATGTTTATACTTACGAATTTTTGGATTACGCGGTATTGAAATCCGCCAACAAGCTTGTCTTTGGGGTCGAATCCCTGCCGCACTATGATATCGCCCATACGGATTACCTGCTTTCTTTCGGGGCCAATTTCTTAGAGCGATGGCTCTCTCCAGTCGGCTACAGCAAAGCCTACGGCGATTTTCGCCAAGCGCCGGCCAGACCCCGCCGCGGGAAATTCGTTCAATGCGAGCCCCGTCTTTCCCTCACCGGCGCCAATGCCGATCGCTGGATTGCCCTCCGTCCGGGCAGTGAGGGCGTCCTGGCCTTGGGTCTCTCCCGGATCATCCTCAACGAAGGATGGCACGCCGAACGATTGGGCCTTCAGGACGCGAAGGCATGGCGCGGGCTTCTTAACGAATATAGCATCGAGACCGTCTCTCAGCGCTGCGATATTCCTCAGGAAGTCATCGGCGCATTGGCGAAGGAATTCGCGACGGCGCCCGTAAGCCTCGCCCTATGCGGCGATGCGGCGATGGCGCGTCCGGACGGCCTCTTTCATGCCGTTGCGATCAATATACTCAACACCGTCGTTGGAAATACGAATCGCAAAGGGGGCATCCGATTTTATACGCCCTACGAAACCTTTGGGGAAAAGCGCCTCGATTGGAAACGAATAATGGGCCTCGGGCAAGAGATTCAGGAAGGAAAGATTCAGGCCCTTTTTTTACATGATGCAAACCTCCTCTACCATGCGCCCGCCTCGCTGGAACTCCAGCCCGATCTCGAAAAACTACCTTTTATCGTGGGTTTTGCTTCATTCATCGATGAAACCAACCGCATGGCCGATCTCATCTTCCCGCTCCATACCCCGCTTGAATCCTTTGGAGACTACATCCCCGAGGTGGCGTCCGGACACCGGACTGTCGGCCTCATGCAGCCCGTCGTGCCTCCCTTGTACGATACACGTCCCTTGGGGGATGTGTTCATTTCGCTTGCCGAAGGGCTTGGAGGGAGGGTTTCCGAACGTTTTCCCTGGGACAATTTCGAATCCTTTTTAAAAGAAGCCTGGGAAGAGCGGTTTTTCGTTTCCGGTTTGGAGGAACGTTTGGATTTCGGTATCGACTTCCGACCCTTTTGGACAACGCTATTAAAAAATGGTGGGCGATGGGACGAAAAACCCAGCAATGCCATGGTTTTAAAAAACACCGATTTGAAACTTATTAACAATATCATTCAAGGAAAAAGCCGGAACGCCGAACCCCATAAAGACTCCTTTCACCTCCAACTCTATCCATCGATCACCCTCCACGACGGACGCGGCGCCAACCAGCCCTGGCTTCAGGAGGCGCCCGATCCGATGACGACGATTACATGGGGCAGCTGGGTGGAGATCCATTCCAGCGTCGCCCGTCGGCTCGGGATTCAAGAAGGCGATCTTCTTCAGATCGAGACCCCTGAAGGCTCCTTGGAAGCACCGGCCTATCCAAGGCCCGGCATTCGAGCCGATACCCTTGCCATGCCCATCGGACAAGGACATACGGCCTATGGACGATATGCAACCGGGAGAGGGGTCAATCCGCTGAAGGTCGTATCACCGCTGATCGAGGCGGCCACCGGGACCCTTGCTTGGGCGGCTTCGCGCGTATCGATTAAAAAAACAGGACGGAAGACCACATTCGCAAAAACGGAAGGCGCAAGCGATCAAGGCGGTCATGACATGAGCCTCACGCTCGACGCGGCCGAGGCGGAGCGCTTAAAAAAAGGGACCTCCCTTCAGCCGATCGAAGCCCTACCCAACCGTGAAGGCATCGCCCTGCCTGGGCTGAGCGGCCTATTGGCAAAATATCTCCAACCCGAGCGACACAACGGCCCGGAGGACTACCGCTGGGGCATGGTGATCGATCTGGACCGCTGCACCGGTTGCGGAGCCTGCAATGTCGCCTGTCATGCCGAAAACAATATACCGATCGTGGGGGAAGCGGGCATCCGAAACCAACGGAGCATGGACTGGATTCAAATACAGCGGACATGGCAGCCCGATCCGACACCAAGCGCACGCTTTCTCCCCATGCTTTGCCAACACTGCGGCAACGCTCCCTGTGAACCGGTTTGTCCCGTCTACGCCACTTACCATACCCCGGATGGGCTCAATGCCCAAGTCTACAATCGTTGCGTCGGGACACGCTATTGCGCCGTCAACTGTCCTTACAAGGTCCGGAACTTTAATTGGGTCCAACCCGAATGGCCGACGCCGCTCGATCGCCAATTAAGCCCGGAAATCTCGGTCAGGGATGCCGGGGTGATGGAAAAATGCACCTTCTGCGTGCAACGCATTCGCAAGGGCAAGGAAGACGCAAAGCTGGAAAACAGGAAAGTAAAAGACGGTGAAATTCAGCCCGCCTGTGTGCAGGCCTGTCCGGCCGACGCCATGCACTTCGGCTCATTGCTGGATCATCAAAGTGCGGTTTCGAAGGCCGCGCGCGATCCAAGGCGTTACCGCGCCTTGGAACACCTCAACACCGAATCGGCGGTGATTTATTTGAAACGGATCATCGATACATAAAATGGAAGCACCGGAGACCACCGATCGAACATCCGGAATGGCGGCTTGCGCGAAGCTCGATCAGGCCGTCATCCGAAGCCTGACCCATACCTCGGCGCGCTATTGGATGCTGGTTGCGGGCCTGGTTCTCGTGGTCATCTCCGCCGTGGCGGCTTATGCGTATCAGGTGCGTTCGGGTCTTGGGGTCACCGGTTTGAACAACCCCGTCTTTTGGGGCGGGTATATCGCCACTTTCATTTTCTGGATCGGTTTGAGTCATGCCGGCACCTTGCTTTCCGCGGTACTCCACCTCACACACAGCGAATGGCGAAAACCGATCTACCGAAGCGCGGAGGTCATGACCCTCTTTTCTCTCGTCAACGCCGGCCTGCTCCCCTTGATCCACCTCGGACGCGGCTGGTATTTCTACTGGATGTTTCCGCCCTATCCCAACCAACGGGAGCTGTGGCCCAATATGCGTTCGCCGCTCACCTGGGACAGCATCGCGATCAACACCTATTTGATCGGGAGCGCTTTGTTTCTGTTTCTCGGGATGATCCCCGATCTGGCGACGGCGCGGGACCACACGCAAGGCTGGCGGAAGCAACTCTATACCTGCCTGTCGTTCGGATGGAAGGGGGAGACGGCACAGTGGCAGCATCTCCGACGGGCCTACGTTTTAATGGCCTCTTTTCTCATCCCCCTGATGGTGTCCGTCCATAGCATTGTCTCCTGGGATTTTGCCGTCTCGAATGTCCACGGACTTCACAGCACCATTTTTGCGCCGGCCTTTGTCCTGGGCGCTATTTACTCGGGTGTCTCGGCCGTGATCACCATTTCGGTGCTCATTCGGAAGTACTATCGCTTCGAGGCCTATATCCGGGTCGAGCACCTCGAAAAACTAGCGATTTTTCTTTTTGTCCTTTGCCTCCTCTGGAACTATATGATGTTTGTCGAAACCTTCGTCCTTTGGCAGACGGAAGATGTAGTCGAATTGTCCGTCATGCAATCGAAGATCAGCGGCCGCTTCGCCTGGATGTTCTGGTTGATGATCTTCTCGATCGGATTGCTCCCGCTCTTTCTCATCTCGAAGACAATACGCCGCTCGCCGCGGAAGCTTTTGATCATCACGATCTTGATCAATGTTGGGCTCTGGTTCGAGCGTTATCTCATCCTCATCCCCAGCCTATCGGCTCCCGATGCCGCATTCACCTGGGGTTCATACAGCATGTCCGCCGTCGAAGCCACCATATTAATCGGCACGCTGGCACTCTTCAGCTTGAACTTTTTGATCTTTACGAAACTTTTTCCTTCGGTTTCCATGTACGAAATCAAAGAGATGCTCCCCTTGCAGCAAAAGGAGGCATGATGAACGACAAGAAAAATACGAATCAAACTACCCGCGATCACGGCATTCTCGGAACCTTTCCCTCTCCCGCGGAAACACGAGCGGCGTTACAGGCACTCGCCGCGTCGGGGCATGAAGACATTACCCTTTATTCTCCAATGGACCCCGGTGAATTGGGACTCCCCGTCTCCCAAGGAAATAGTCCCATCGGTAAATTTACTTTGTTTGGGGCAATTGTCGGCTTGACCGCAGGGCTTCTCCTGAGCGGAGGCACCGCCGTGCTCTATCCCATTCAAACCGGTGGGATGCCGATTTTATCCCTACCCGCCATCGGCATCATCTCGTTCGAGATCATGGTGCTCTTCTCGCTGCTGTCCACCGTTTTAGGCTTTCTCTATTTCGCTCTGCTCTCCTCCGACCGAAAACGCTTCGTCCCGCAGCGCGTCAGCAGCGACCGCTTCGCCATCGGCGTCCGGGGAACTTCGAGCGAGCTCTCATCGGCCGCAACGCTATTAAAACGCTGCGGCGCCGATCGTGTTGAAAAACAAATCGCTCGTTTGTGGCTCGGCGCCGCGATGCTGCTCTTATGGCCTTCTCTCGTTCTCGCCTGGCCCTGGTCTCAAGACATGGTCGATCAGACAACGCGCAGTCCTCAAGAAGAACTGGTGTCTCTTCCGCCGTCCATTGTTCCCCGGCAAGGCAAGGCCCTCGAAATACGCTCGAAGGATGAAGGGCCGTGGATCGAAAACCCGGTTCCCGTCAGTGATGACTCACTCCGGATCGGAAAAAAACTCTTCCAAGATTTTTGCGTGGTCTGCCACGGCTCCAGCGGAAAAGGCGACGGCATCATCGCAGAGAAGATCGGAGAATTTCCCGACTTTACCAAAGAAGGGTTTCGAGAGCAGCCCGGTGGATGCATTTTTGTCGCTATTACCAATGGCGCCAACTTCGCCTCGGAAATCGCCCGTCCCCGACCACCGCTGGAAGAGATGTCCCATGAGGCGCATGACGATGAAGCGACCCACGACGACGATGAAAGGGAGCATCAACATGATGAGGAGGGTGCTGACCACGAACATGAGGATGCTCTCGAAGACGAACATGAAGCGGATACGCATCGACACGACGAGACGGCCTCTACGGAAGGCGAACATCGAAATGGGCACGAGGACGATCATGACCACCCGCATGACGAGTCGGAACCGATGGAAACGGCCGAGATAACACATGAACACGAAGATTCGCATGACCATGATGAGGTCGCCTCAATGGACCACGCGCATGAGAATGAAGAGGCACACGAACACGCGCACGAAGACGAACACGCCCATGCCTCGGAAGGCCCCGAATGCTACGCTGAAGGCCACGGGCACGGAGAAGACGGGGAAGATGGACATGCGCACGCACACGGCAGCGGCAAGAAACATTTCATGCCGCCATACCGAGATGCCCTCGATGCAACCGAACGCTGGCATATCGTCAATTTTGTGAAGCACCAATTGGGCCGGGAGTGATGGTGAAACCGGCTTCGGCCAAAACAACTGTTTTCGCCGCCTTGCTCTTATGCGGACTGCTCGCATGGGCCTTCATCGGCGTTCCCTGGGGCGTTTATGCAGCCAATTTTGTCTACCTGTTCGGAGTCACACAGGGCCTCTTGGCGATCGTCGTGTTTCTTTGGCTCCTGGGGGCTCGGTGGGCATCGTCTTATCTGGTCCCGTCTGGGATGATCACTCTTGCCTATGCGCCCATCGCGGTCATGGCCATGCTCGGACTCGTTCAGGGACAGTCCGACCTGTTCCATTGGGTCCGAACACCGAGTCATTCCTTTTGGTTTACTTCGCCCGTTTTTTTTACCAGGCACCTTGTTGCGATGATCCTATATTACGGCTTCGCATGCTACACCCTATCCAGCCACCTGAGAGACAAGACCCAACGTCCTGGACGTCTCTGTTGCCTGTTGGCGCTCTTTGTACTGCATCAGACCCTGATCGGTTGGGATTTCGGCATGAATCTTTCGCCGGGCTGGCACAACACCTTGTTCGCCCCCTATTTTTGGTTTGGAAATCTCTATGCCGGGCTAGCCGTACTGATGTTGATGATTGAGGGAAACCGACATCGATTGTTGCAGACGCAGACATGGGAAAACATGCGGAAATTACTGCTGGTTTTTTCAATTATATGGATCTACCTCGGATGGTCTCAATTTATCACGATATGGTATGCCAACATCCCTGAAGAAGTAAAACCGCTTTATATACGGTTTTCGGGGCCTTTCGTCTGGCCTTTCGGATTAATGGTCTGCGCTCTCTTTCTCGTTCCCTTCGGTGCGCTCCTTCTAGATCGAAAAGGTGAACGATCTTTGAAACCCATTTTAGGGATCATTCTTTTTGGAATTTGGTTAGAGCGCTATCTCATGGTTATTCCACCTCTTCGCCTGCTTATCGAAGAGGCCCCTGGCTTACAAGGGTTTTCGGTCCTAGAGGGTGTGACGACCCTGACGTTTTTTGCCGCTTTCCAACTCATGCTCTCAATATTTCGCGGTCAAATCAGACGTTCGATGCACGCTTCTCCACAAGATTAAACCATAAGATTAAACCAAGGAATCAAAAAAAAACTCCTTCCCAAAGTACCTTCTCTCAATGAAAAAGGACCCATTTCCGGTCCAAGACCCACGATATACGATTTTTCCCTGGTAAAGCTTGATTTGTAGGATGGATGCTGATCAACATCTTCAGGCCTCATCCCCTCTGAATTTAGAGCACCTCGCTATCATTTTCACGATGGGAATAATGTAAGCATTTGATAAGAAGCCTTCTATTCGTCGATTCAAGGTATGGTCGTGTGTTTCTTTACTGACGTCAATCTTATTCCTGTCGAAAACACGCCCTCAGCCCTTGAGTTATTTTTTATTGTGATTACTACTTATTTTAGGTTGACGGTGGCCTATATTTGGGAATATAATCCCAAATATAGAGGATGTAACAAAACATCATTAGATTAAATTAGGAGGGTTTCAAAATGAAATTCAAAGTGATCCTTGAAGAGGGACATGAAGGCGGTTTTAAAGCGACCATTCCCAGCATGCCGGGTTGTTGCAGGTGGGGGCGAAACGAAGAAGAAGCCTTTCAAAATCTACAACACTCCATTTTATATCATTTCGGCATAGAGGAGGTGGTTCATCCAAGAAGGACGCACAAAAATCGACTCCTTTCTCCTATGAGAGTGTCCCTCTAATGCGCCTCGTCTCTGGGCTATCGGCTGAGGGAAGACAATTCGGGAAAACTGATTTTTGTATGTCAGCAAACATCATTCACCCTATTTTGCGTTATAATTTAAGTATCATCATGTATGGCTTGTATGAAAGGTGGGTTTAGAATGGGTCAAGATAAAAAATGGGCCACGATCACAACTTTAACCGGGTTATCTGTGCTCATGACCGTGGTTTGGATCGCAGGATTGATTGTTTAATAGCCTGAAAACTTCATTAACTTTAGGCGTGTTCAATCATTCTGTGTCAACGATCATTGCTGCAGCGAAGATGAGCGGACCAACCCGCGTTCTTAGCAGAATCATCCCATCTTCTCTAATCGCAACAAATCTCTTTTCTCCACACACTAGAGCGCTTTCCTGCTCTACAAAATCTGGGTAATGAAACTTTTAAAGCAGATCAGGCCATCAGGCGATGTTCAACCGCGTTCTTCTCGACGCCACCTTTCAGATGTCAATATAAAGCGTCAGAGAGCTTTGTTCTCCCATCATCTGCGGGGCATGGAAAGACGCTCCCCCGTCTCCGAATCGAAAAAAAGTACCTTGCTTATATCCAAGCAGAGTCGAAGTTTCTCTCCTTCGGCGGCCGGGCTGTTTGTACCCAGCCTTGCCACCATGCGAATATTGCCGCGGATCCCTGTTTTAAAACGAAAGTGCTCAAAACCGCCGGGGCGAGGGGACGACGTCTCTCCCTTCACCTCAAAGTGGACATAACGTTCTGCGCCCAACCATTCGACAATATCAATCATCACTTGAAAGTGAAGCACCTGCAAGTAAGCCGGCGCAATCGCGACCTCTTTAAAATCTTCGGGACGAATTCCGGCCGTCAATAATTTTGTGCCTTCGGCAAGCTGTTCTGCTTGCTCAAGCGGCCATGCAATCTCTCCGATCGGCAGTTTGAGGCGGTGTCCATCAAGCTTGGCGGGGAGGAAATTCATCGCGGGAGCGCCGATGAATGCGGCGACAAACAGATTGCGAGGCTGCTCATACAACGCCCGAGGCGTGCCGATTTGCTGGGCCTCGCCTCGATACAGCACGACGACCCGGTCCCCCAGCGTCATGGCTTCGGTCTGATCGTGGGTCACATACACGGTGGTCACGCCGAGGCGGCGCTGGATGCGCGCGATTTCTGCACGCATTTGCTCCCGCAACTGGGCGTCCAGGTTCGAAAGGGGTTCGTCGAGCAGAAAAACCGAAGGCCGCCGGACTATGGCGCGGCCCAT
This sequence comes from Nitrospiria bacterium, assembly GCA_046756925.1. Lineage (GTDB taxonomy): Bacteria > Nitrospirota > Nitrospiria > SBBL01 > JAADHI01 > JAJDBU01. Next base: position 7,944 of record JBHHXH010000002.1, on the reverse strand, counting down.
GGCCACGCGCTGACGTTGCCCACCGGAAAGATGGCTCGGCTTGCGGTCCAGCATCTCGCCCAGCCCCAATATTTCAGCCGTCTGCACGACCCGTTCGTAAATTTCCTTCCTTGGAGCCTTGGCCATTTTAAGGGGAAAGGACATGTTTTCCCGTACCGTCATGTGGGGATAAAGCGCATAGTTCTGAAAGACCATCGCCATGTTGCGGTCCTTGGGATCGATGTCGTTGATGACCTTGCCGTCCATCCGTATTTCCCCTTCGGTGACGGCTTCCAACCCCACAATCATATTGAGCAGTGTGGACTTGCCGCAACCCGAGGGTCCCAGCAGGATCAAAAACTCTCCGTCCCGGATGGTGAAACTGACTTTCTTTATCGCCTCGACGCCGTCGGGAAAACGTTTGCCGACTTGATCCAATATAATTTCGGCCATGCCCTATCCTTTCACGGCGCCCGATGTCAGACCGCTGACGATGCGTCGCTGAAAAACCAACACCACGACAATAATCGGCACGGTGACCAGGACCGAGGCCGCGGCGATGGCGCCCGTGGGCAACTCGAAACGGGAACTGCCGGTAAAAAAAGCGATGGCGGCGGGCACGGTGCGCGCCTTGTTGGTGGAGGTCAGTGAGGTCGCGAACAAAAAGTCATTCCAGGCAAAGATGAAGACCAAGATCGCGGTCGTGAAAACGCCAGGGACCGCCAGTGGGACGGTCACATGGCGAAAGGCCTGAAAAGGTGTCGCGCCGTCCACACGGGCAGCCTTCTCCAAGTCCCAGGGTATCTCGCGAAAAAAGGCGGTCAGGGTCCAGAGGGCCAAGGGCAACGTAAAGGTCATGTAGGGCAAGATCAAACCCAGCCAGGTATCGAACAACCCGAGGGTCCGCCACAGGTTAAAAAGCGGACCCATCACAGCAATGGGGGGAAACATGGCGATCGACAAGGCCGCGATTAACACCCACCGCCGCCCCGGAAAAGACAGATGCACCACGGCGTAAGCGGCAAACATCGCCAAGACCACTGCCGACAAGGTGGAGAGTGAGGCAATGCCGAGCGAGTTCCACAACGCGGCGGGGAATTGGATATCCTGGAAGACGGCCTTATAATGTTCCCAGCCAACCCTTTGTGGAAAAAAACGGCGATCGTTGAGATCGGCGGCGGGCTTTAATGAAAGCGAGACGACCCAGGCCACGGGAATCAGGGCATAGAAAATCGCAATCACCGTACCGAAACCCAAAAATAGAGGCTCGCTGAATCTCCGGTTTTGCATTAGAGGCCTCCCGCCTTCCGGTCGAGTGTGGCGCCGAAACCCTTCACAAACAGGAGGGCGATAACAACGACGCAAAGAAAGATTAACACCGACACGGCCGAGCCGAGCCCCAGATTCAAGCGTGTGATCAGGGTATTGTATCCGATAAGGGACACGGATTCGGTGTCCTGCGCCCCACGGGTTTGCACGAAGACCGTATCAAAAATACGAAAGGCGTCCAGCGACCGAAACAGCAAGGCCACCAGAATTGCGGGTTTCATCAACGGAAGGGTCATCTTGAAGAATCGCTGCACTGCCGAAGCCCCGTCCACTCGCGCCGTGCGCAAAAGCTCATTCGGAACCAGGGTCAAGCCCGCCAGCAACAACAAGGCCATAAACGGCGTGGTTTTCCAAATCTCGGTCAAGATAACGACAAAGAAAGCCGGCCCACGCTCGGTGAACCAAGCTTGATCCACCCCCAGCAGAGCGTTGACAAAACCGGTCGTGGGATCGAATGCGAATTTCCAGGCCAACGCCGCCACGACCGTGATAATGCCGTAAGGAATCAGGATCGCCGCGCGCACCGTGCGTCGGCCCACGAGGGCACGATGCATCAAGAGGGCCAGGGCAAATCCGAGCACCAATTCGACCGATACCGAGGTCAGCGTGAGAACCAATGTATTGGCCAGCGACTGCCACCAGACTTCGGACGTAAGCACACTGACATAGTTGGCGTGCCCCACAAATACACGGTCTTCCGGAAAGCGCAGGTCGTAACGGAACAAGGACAGCCAAAAGGCATACAGGATGGGATAAGCGCAGACAACGAGCATCACCAAAATCGCGGGCGCGCACATGAGCCAGCCCAACTTGTACTCCGAACGTATTCGATTCATAGCAGGCCCTCCGACTTTAAGGCCCGCTCAACGGCCTTTCGCAGACGTTTCACATCCCGCTGGGGATCGATCCGCTTCATCGGATGCAGGGTGCGCCCGATGGCGAGCGAGATGTCATTGTACACCGGCGTCTGGGCGCGTTGCACCGCGTCTTCGAGCGTATCGCGGAGTACATCGGCGAAGGGGAAGGTCGCCCGGACCTCCGATTCATCGTAAAGCGCCGCAATGGTTGGCGGCAAACCGCCTCGCTTGGCGGCAAGACGCTGATTGTCTGCGGCGGCGATACAAAGGGCGGCGCGAAAGGCCAGTTCGGGATGGCGCGAGTAGGCTCCAATTCCCAAATTGATGCCGCCGATCGTCACGCGGCTGGGCCGATTTTCGACCACCGCGGGCCAACGGGCCCAGGCCATGCGGGCCGCGACTTCGGGGGCATTGGCCTGGGCGCTGGGCCAGACATAGGTATAGTTGATCATGAAGGTGGGAAACCCGCTCTCAAAAGCCAGACGACCCTGATCTTCGCGCTTCGCCGCCAAAGTGGGATCCGCGGCCGGAAACGTCGCCAGCCGTTTCATGATCGCCAAACTTTGCCGTGTCGGCTTATCCATTAAAGATACCTGTTCACCACTTTCGTCCAGCACGGCGCCCCCGGCAGAGGCCAGTAGAGTCGTAAAAAAAACCGTCAATCCTTCGTAACGTTCGCCCTGGGCCTGGATGGCCCCTTCCCCCCAAGATTCCGCCAGGTTCAACAGCGCGTCCCAGGTTTTGGGTGGTGTTTTGACGCGGTCCGTCCGGTACCACAAGAGTTGGGTGTTCGTGGTGAAGGGTGTGGCCCACAACCGGTTTTGAAAGGTCGCGCTTTTGACCGCGGCGGCCAGGCGTCCCGCTTGAGCCGCTTTCGCGAATGCGCCCTCCCAGGGTAGAATCCAACCCGCCTTGGCGAATTCCGCGGTCCAGATGACATCCATCCCGATGAGGTCGATGTCGCCGTCTTCGGCGGCCAGCCGCCGGACCAGTTGCTCGCGTTGCTGATCGGCGTCCGCGGGTAGTGGTGTCAAGGCAATGCGAAAGTCTCCTCCGGATGATTCCGAACAGCGCCCGGCGGCCTCCTCAAAAGCACCGGAAGGCTCATGAAAGACATACCAGCGCAAGACGGGCATACCTCCTTCAAGGGCCGGTTCGCAACCGGCCAAGACGACAAATATAAGCGCCGCAGCCCCAAGCCGCAAAGTGCGTTGATGTTTTCCGCGTTCTGTTTTAAAGAGAACCATTATCTCCCTATGCCTCGGGGAACCCTGCCCCAAGGCGTTCCTTGTTCTCAATCAACATACGCTGAAGTCGGGCGGCGTTCTTTGCCGCGTATGCCGCTTCGTCATTGTCAAAGTAACAATAAACGGTCTTACCCTCCGATGCCCATGTGGAGAAATCGCCGACCCAGCCGGACAAAGCCGGTTCATCGTAACAGCCTTGATACGCGGTCTCCGGACCGTGCAAACGCACATAAATGAAATCTGCGATGATTTTTTTAGGCGAAAGAAAGCCGTTTAAGTCATAGATACAGAACGCTGCATTGTCACGTGAAAGCAACGCATACGTGTCCTCATTCAACCAACTCGGATCGCGAAATTCGAAGACATAATGAAAGGAGCCATCCAATACCCCCAGAAACGCCTCCAAGCGCTCCGCATTGAAATGCCAGCGGGGGGGCAGTTGAAACAGGATGGGGCCCAGTTTCTCTTCCAATAGTCCGATACGGTCCAAAAACAAACGGACATGCCCTTTAGAATCTTTGAGTTTCTTCATATGAGTGATGGTGCGGCTGGCTTTCGCCGTATAGACAAAACCCGGGGGGGCCGCCTCGCGCCAGCGTCTTAAGGTCTGTTTTTCCGGCAGTCGGTAGAACGCATTGTTGACCTCTACCGTGTGGAAATGCCGGCAATAATAAGGCAGTTTTTGATGGTTCGGCAGGTTTTGAGGATAAAAAGGGCCTTTCCAATGATTGTAGCACCAACCCGAAGTACCGATATAAATCGCGCCTTTGTCCTTGGTCATGGCCTGTCGTCCGATCGCCTCACAATGCCTCTCAAGTCAAACATCATGCGCATCCGTGATCAGAAGGCTAACATATGAAGATCATACAAACATTTCTTTCCGATTGAAAGGTTGTACGAATTTGGAGGATTCTAAAATAAAGGTTTTAGTCAAAAGCGAATGCCAATGGATATTTGAATATCTCAGGCGGCCAAGCGATTACGCTTCGAGGAGGCCTGTCCGAGAAACACTTGAAAATGCACAGCCAGCGCATTTCCTCCAGCTTGCTGGGGGGAGCTTCAATGATTTCTAACGCAATACCGGTTCAGCGGGACAAAAGTCCCACTCATGACTGTTTGAGAAAAGCCACGATCCAACGTGCGATCCGCAGGTGATCGGTCTTCTGTTGCAAGGAATCCAGCGCTTTCTCTGCTTGAGGGGTCCCGATAGATTCTCGTCGACCCTCAATCAGGTATTTCAGGTAATCAGGGCTGAATTCCGGATGTCCCTGAAACGTCAAAATATGTTCTCCGATCTGATAGCTTGCGTTGGGACAGAAATCATTGCCGGCAATGCGCTCAGCTTTTGGGGGTAATTGAATCACTTGGTCTTGATGGCTGACCAATAGTTGAAAGTGATCGTCTGGCGTGTCTATCCAAGGTTCATGCTTAAAAACCGAGACGGATGCCGCACCGACTCCCCATCCCTTTCCGCTCTTCTGCACCTTCCCACCCAAGGCCTGTGCGATGATCTGGTGTCCAAAACAGATCCCGATAAGTTTTTTTTTATGCGCATCTAGGGTGATCACATAGTCCTGGAGCCCTTTGATCCAGAGCAGGTCTTCATAGGCGCTGGCCTTGCTGCCGGTGATTAGGTAAGCATCACAGCTGTCCAAGCTGTCTGGATATTCGCAGTCGATGACGGGGTAGGTCTGAAATACGAACTGATTGTACACGCTCCGCAGCAACCTTTGGAACATTTCACTGTAAGTGCCAAACCGCTCCCGAACGCCTTCGGAAAGGTGATCCGCCTCAAGAATGCCTATGTTCATGACAGATTTCCATGCACCGCATCATCAAAAATCGCCGTGTAATCTTGCGCACTGAATGGGATCGGATTTCCTGCGGCGGAAGGATCTTTATACGCCAACTGGCCGATGCATTCTTTCTGATCGGAGGAGATGCCGATCTCTTGAAGTGTTTCGGGGATCTGCAACCTCCTTCTCAGCGCCAAGATCCAAGTAAAAACGGCGTCGAAAGACGGATTTTTCAGGCCCAAATAAAGCCCCAACTGCATGAGTCTTTGTTCAATCGCCGAGCAATTACGGCGTAGGACGTAAGGAAGGAGTATGGCGTTGAGTAGGCCGTGATGCAAATCAAAGCGCGCGCCGAGGGGATGGGCGAGCGCATGGACAGCCCCGAGGCCTTTTTGGAAGGCGACCGCGCCCATGGAAGCGGCGGCCAGCATATGGCTGCGTGCGCCCAGGTGTTCGGGTTGTTCAAACGCCACCGGCAACCAAAGCTTGATCAAGCGCATCCCCTCTAGAGCGACGCCCTCGGCCATCGGGTGGTAGCCAAGGGCACAGTAGGCCTCCAGGTTGTGCACAAAGGCGTCCAAACCGGTTGCGGCGGTGATATGGGCGGGCAGACCCACCGTCAGGGCAGGATCGGCGATGACCACGTTGGGCAACATCTTCGGGTGAAAGATGACCCTTTTACACTGACAAGCGGTATCGACGATCACCGAGGCACGCCCCACCTCCGATCCGGTCCCGGCGGTGGTTGGGATTGCAATGCAGGAGGCAATACCGGCGGGATTTACGCGCCGCCAATTTTCTCCCTTATCTTCAAAATCCCAGATGGACCTTTCTTGGCCGATCATTAAGGCCATCGCCTTACCGGCATCGAGGCTGCTGCCCCCACCGATGGCGATGACGCCATCACATCCTCCCTGTTGGTAGTCCGCCACCCCCGCCTCAATATTGGCGCCGGTCGGGTTCGGTTTGACCTCCGAGAATATCTCGGTCACGAGACCTGCGGTCTCATTTACTTTGAGAATCTCTGTCATAAAATCTTGCTGAACGAGCCCTGCATCGGTGACCAATAATGGGTGCCGAATCTTCAGTCGTTTACAGACATGAGGCAATTCACCTATACGCCCGACACCAAAGTGTATAGTGGTGGGAAAGTGCCAATCTCCCTGTAAGGTTTCTATTTTGCTGTTCGCCATTTCTCTGCCGTCTTTCTCCCTACCGTACTGAACGTAAGTGAAAGGATTTGGGGCGAGTGAGTTGCTGGTAGCCGAGTATCGAAAGCGCACAGCCCCGGCCGGACTGCTTCACGCCACCCCAGGCAAGTGCAGGGTCGAGATAGTCACATCGGTTCATAAAGACCGTTCCGGTCTGAAGCCGGTCGCCGAGCGCTGTCGCACGGTTTTCATCCCTTGTCCAGATGGATGCGGTCAGTCCAAAGGGTGAGTCGTTCATCAGATCAAGGGCTTCTTGATCGTCACCGACCTTCATAATGCCGACCACTGGTCCAAAACTCTCTTCCTGCATAACCGTCATGGAATGATCGACATCGATCAATACCTGCGGGGCCAAATAGGGCGAACCTTCCCGGTCGGTCTTGAAACACGACGCATCGATACAGGGTGTGGCGCCTGCGGCGCTTGCCTGTGCGATCTGTGTCCGCACGCTGTCGGCCGCTTGCCCGCTGACCATCGGCCCCAGTGTCGTCAGCGGGTCGAGCGGGTTTCCCAGACGGTACTGCTTGACCGTGGCGACATAAGCTTCTACAAAATCGCTATAGATATTTTGGTGCACGTAGATGCGCTCGATACCGCAGCACGATTGGCCGGAATTGAAATAGGCCCCCTCCACAAGCTTGCTGACCGCATGCGCGAGTAAGGCGTCCTCTCTTACATAGGCGGGATCTTTGCCGCCGAGTTCCAGGGCAAGCCCCTTGAATAGACCGGCGGCGCATTGTTCGATGATGCCGCCGCCGGCGACCGAACCGGTGAAGGAGACGAAAGCGATATCAGGGTGCCTGATCAGCTGTGCCGTTGTCTTATGGTCGAGGTGCAGGTATTGAAAAACCCCCTCAGGCAACCCGGCTTCATCGAATGCCTGTTGGAAGCGTTCCGCACATAACAGGGTCTGGGCCGAATGTTTCAGGATGACCGCGTTTCCCGCCATCAGTGCCGGGATGATCGAGTTAACGGCGGTGAGATAAGGGTAATTCCAGGGTGCGATGGTACATACAACACCCAAAGGCTCACGACGAATAAACCGCGTCGATCCGTCTTTCTCCGGGAGGCCGATATCGGCCAATTCCTGTTCGGCGATACCGATCATATAGCGTCCACGCGCTTCTAAGCCGAGTATCTCAGCGGGCGCAACCTGGATCGGCCGGCCCATCTGCCATGTGAGTTCCTCGCCCAGCTCATCACGATGCGTCACCATCACGTCAATGGCCTGAAGACAAAAGGCGGCCCGCTCCGAGATAGGGGTCTTCCTCCAAGCCTTTTGTGCCCTGACCGCCCCCTCTAGGGTGTGATTGATTTTCCGGTCGCTGGAAAGGTCACGTTCTGCAACCATGCGGCCATCAATAGGAGAGACGATTGCGATCCTTTTATCCGCGATCCTTTTATCCGCGATCTTTTTATCCGCGATCTTTTTATCCGCGATCTTTTTATCCGCGATCTTTTTATCCATTGTTAAATAATCTCGAAATACCGTTCCAGCTCCCATTGCGAGATATGTTTTCGGAAT
>JBHHXH010000001.1:0-94359 GCA_046756925.1 Nitrospiria bacterium | reverse complement strand
GTGACAAAATATTAGATACACTCTCATGTCCGACCAGGTCCAAACCGAATATCATGCCCCGCACCGTATCGGGATCACCTCTGCCCCTGCTTTGAGTTGATCTAAATAATCTGCCCAATCCTGCATCATCTTTTTCCGTTCGGGCAGATGCGCCGTTCGATTATAGGCCCGCCCGTTAGGGTCGCGCACGGCATGGGCCAGTTGATGTTCAATGAAATCGGGGCGAACGCCGAGCACTTCATCAAGAATGGTCCGCGCCATCGCCCGGAAACCGTGTCCGCTCATTTTGTCTTTATCAATTCCTACGCTTCGCATTGCAGACAATATCGCGTTGTCACTCATAGGACGGTCGCCCTTTGGGCTTCGTGCGCTGGGGAAGACATACCGGCCTTGCCCGGTCAGGGGGTGAAGCTCCTGAAGAATTTCTATTGCCTGGATGCTGAGAGGCACGATATGCAGGGTATCTGTTTTACGGACCGTGTAGCGCCACTCTGCCGTATTCAGATCAATATCTGACCATTCCGCATGCCGTAATTCACCAGGGCGAACAAATACCAGCGGGGCAAGTCTCAGGGCGCAACGGACAATCAATGTCCCTTCGTAACCATCCATTGCTCTGAGTACTTTGGCGACGCTCTTCGGGTCAGTAGCAGCGGCAAAGTGGGTACCTTTTACAGGGGGGAGGGCACCTTTTAAATCGGTCGATGGATCACGGGTCGCCCGCGCAGTCGCAACGGCATAGCGGAATACCTGCCCACAGTTCGCCAAGGCCCGGTGCGCAGTTTCCAGGGCACCACGTTGTTCTATCCGACGGACGACATCGAGTAGTTGCGGGGCAGTGATGCCGGAGACGGGCTTGGCCCCGATCCAAGGGAATATATCCCTTTCAAAACGGCGGATGGTTCGATCAGCATGGGTGGGTGACCAATGGGCGGAGTATTTCTTAAACCACTCTCTCGCCACAATTTCAAAGCTGTTGGCGAGCCTCCCCTCCTTAGCGGACTTCTTCGCTTTACGATGTTCGCCGGGATCAATCCCTGCTGAAACCTGTTTTCGAGATTCATCCCGCCGATCCCTTGCGTCTTTTAGGCTTACATCTGGGTAAGTACCAAGAGAGAGCAGCTTTTCTTTGCCGTCAAAGCGGTATTTAAACCGCCACCACTTCCCCCCTTTCGGGTTTATTATCAGAAACAGGCCCCGTTCATCATAGAGCTTACGCGCTCTGGTGCCAGTCTTGGCTTTCTTGATTGTGGTGTCTGTTAAGGGCATTTGGGGGTAACTCCTTCATCCGCCAGGGGGTAACCCCAATAGTTACCCCCACGAGATCCCGGATTTCTTGGGGTAACTTTAAACGTTATTGGATCAAAAGGCAAGAAAAAAGCCCGCTATAAAGCGGGCTTAAAGATGTTACTGGAACTATTTGGAAATTGAAATGGTGGAGGCGGCGGGAATTGAACCCGCGTCCGAAAATCTTGAGCCAAAGACCCCTACATGCTTAGTCTTTGATTTGGATCTCGCATTGGATACCCCGCAAAGACACGCTGCATCCGCTGCCAGCCCCATTAATCTTACTCCCGCTCCTGAGACAAAAAGAGAGAGCCAGCCTGCTATCTGTCATCTTCCCCCCGCACAGGCCCGAAGGGTCGATGTCGCCACGCTTAGGCAGCGAGGGCTAACGGTTCGTTAGCATTTATGGTTTTCCCATTTGTTTTACGAGCCCAATGGGACCTCGGCATGCGCTCTATGGCCTCCCATCCCCGTCGAATCCAATCGCCCCCATGACGATTTTATTGAATCTTTTACGTCCCTCTTCCACGCATTCCTCTTTCGATTTCGCGCTGGGCCGATTTTTTTGCCGCGGTTTCGCGCTTGTCGTGGAGCTTCTTGCCCTTGGCCAATCCCAACTCCACCTTGGCCCAGCTCCCTTTGAAGTAGATCTTCAAGGGGATCAGGGTCAGGCCCTTCTCCCGCGTCTTGCCAATCAAGCGCTGAATTTCTTTTTTTTTGATCAGGAGCTTGCGGCGGCGTTCCGGTTCGTGGTTGGCGATGTTCCCGTGGCTGTAAGGGCTGATATGACAATTATAAAGATAGAGCTCGTTTTTTTCAAGACGAGCGAAGCTGTCTTTCAGGTTCGCCCGGCCGGCGCGGATGGATTTGACCTCGGTACCGAAAAGCGAAAGACCGGCTTCGAAGCGCTCCTGGATAAAATAATCATGAAAGGCCTTGCGGTTTGCAATAACCACCGTGTCATCGCGCTTCTTTAGCGGCATGGGCGTCTTCCCCCGGTTGACTCTCGATACAGGCTCATATAACATCTTTTGCATGAAGAAGAAACCCATCGCCATCTCGTCCGTCCTTCAGTCAACAGCCAAAAAATTGGGTCTTGAAAAAGGGATGGATTTGTATCGCCTGAAAAATAGATGGGGAGATGTGGTGGGGCATCCGATTGCATCCCACACGAGCCCGATATCCTTCTATCACGACACCCTGACGCTCCACGTCGATGGCGCGGCCTGGATGCACGAACTCAGCTTTTTAAAGGGGGAGATCGTAAAAAAAATCAATCGGGGGCTGGGAAAGCCGTCCGTTCGGAACCTCCGACTCAAATTGGCACCAATCTCCACGGCTTCTCCGCAAGGAAAAGGAGACTCACGACCCTCCCGAAAAACCCTATCCGGCGCAGATTCGAAACGACTTGGCGAGCGGCTCTCGGGCATCCGGGACGATTCGTTAAAAAGGGCGATTCAACAGGCGATGTCAAGACACCGGCAGGATGCCTGAAAGCAATCCTTCGGTCTCAGTTGTTTTTTGAGCGCGGCTTGAGAAAGGCGATTTTTCGGTTGATCAGCGCACGATCGGGATAGACCTTTTCGAGTTCTTTATACAGCGCGTAAGCCGCTGCGTGCTGCTTTTCCATTTCGAGGCAATTGGCCGTACGAAACTTGGCGAAACGGCTCATTTTGTCTTCCGGATATTTCGTGTACAGCTGCTTGTATACCGAGACGGCCTCCTTGCAATTCCCGACCACAAAATGGGTGCCGCCCATTCGATAAAGAGCCGCAGGCGCCCAATGGCTTTGGGGGTCTTTTTTGACGAGCATATCCCACTCGATCCGGGCTTGCGGCAAATCGCCTATCTCGTAATAGAGTTCTCCAATCTTGTAGCGGCTCCGAAACACTTCTTCCCGGTCGGGGCTCACCTCGACGATTCCTTCGTAGACAGCGATGGCCTCGGTTGGGTTTTCCAGCGCACCCTCGTAGATCTCCGCCAGATATCTTCGGGATTTCAAACCAAAAGAGCCGGCATGGGAAGCATGATCCCGCCGGATGGCCTTTTGAAAAGCACGGGCCGCATCTTCGGAGTCGTTTAAATAAAGAAGCAATGCAACGCCCCGCCAATAATGCGCCTCTGGAACCAAGGCGCTCGTGGGATAGGCATCGACAAACCGTTCGTAATCGTGGACCGCACCCAAATAGTCCTCGTTTTGCCATTTCTCTTCCGCTTGATGAAACAACTGTTTTGACATCCATCGATCCCCGGACCAAACGAACCATATGGTCAATAAACAGGCGGCCAAGGCCATCGACCCCCAGGCGGCAATCTTCATTCCGAAGCGGAGCTTGCGGTGAAGGAACCCAAGGCGATCCGCCGACGCATCCTTCATCCTCCGGCCTCTTTTCCGTTTGACTCGGCGCGGTCTCCTTTCTCGGCCAATCGGGCGACGCGCACCACGCGATCTCCTTGTTCCATATCGATTAAACGCACGCCTTGGGTATTCCTGCCGATGACCCGAATGTCGTCCATCTTGAGGCGGACAATCTTGCCGTTTGCCGTGATAATCATCACCTCATCTTCCTGATCGACCTGAAAGGCATCGACGACAGGGCCGTTTCTTTCGCTCGTCTGGATGGTAATGATGCCTTGTCCGCCCCGCCCCTGACGCCGATACTCGGCGAGTTCGGTCCTTTTCCCGTAACCGTTCTCCGTCGTCGTTAAAACAGTGGAACGTTGGTCCGGCCCCAAGGTTTCCATGCTGATGACGGCGTCTCCTTCGCGGAGGCGGACGCCCAGGACCCCGGTGGCCACCCGGCCCATCGGACGAACATCTTGCTCCGAGAAGCGAATGGAGAACCCGTTCCGGGTCCCTAATAAGATATCATACTCTCCCGTGGTGAGCCCGACGGAGATCAAACGGTCGCCTTCCGTCAGGTTGATCGAACGGATCCCCCCGGCGCGCGGGTTGCTGTAGGCGCTTAAGGCCGTCTTTTTAATCAAGCCCCGCCGGGTGGCCATGACGGCAAAACGCTCTTCTTCAAACTGATCGACCGACAATATCGCCGTGATCTTTTCGGTTTGGGCGATTTGAAGGAGATTCACGATCGCCTTGCCCTTGGAGGCCCGCCCCGCCTCCGGAATTTGGTGCACCTTCAACCAGTAAACGCGTCCGGCATCCGTAAAAAAAAGCAAGTAGTTGTGGGTGGACGCGATAAAAAGATGCCGAACGAAGTCTTCGTCTTTGAGCCCGGCGCCGATTTTCCCTTTGCCCCCGCGGCGCTGGCTTCTGTAGAGCGACACCGGATTGCGTTTGATATACCCGCTCTGCGAGACGGTGATCACCATATCTTCCTGGGCGATGAGGTCCTCTATGTGTATCTCCCCCGTCTCCGGGATGATCTCCGTCCAGCGTTCATCGGCATACTGCGATCTGACTTCCTTCAATTCTTTTTCGATCACCTCGCGGATCAGCCGATCGCTGGCCAAAAGGGCCTTTAAGGATGCGATCTTTTCTAAAACCGCATTCAACTCCGAGAGCAACTTTTCCCGTTCGAGGCCGGTGAGCCGTTGCAGCCGCATGTCTAGAATCGCCTGGGCCTGGGCGACGGAGAGCGCAAAGCGTCCGACAAGTCCTTCTTTGGCGACATCCGGCGTGGCCGAGCCTCGGATCAAGGCAATCACTTCGTCTAAGTGATCCAGGGCAATCTTCAAACCTTCCAGGATATGCGCGCGCGCCTCCGCTTGACGCAGTTCATAACGGCTGCGCCGGATGATGACTTCTCGCCTGAAATCGAGGAAGTGCTGCAGGACTTCTTTCAAATTCAGCACCTTCGGCTGGTTGTTCACCAGGGCCAGCATGATGACGCCGAAGGAATTCTGCATCTGGGTATGCTTGTAGAGCTGATTGAGGATGACCGTTCCGATTTCGCCCTTTTTCAGTTCGATGACGATCCGCATGCCGTCCCGATCGGATTCATCCCGCAGCTCGGAAATCCCCTCCAGCTTTTTCGCACGCACCAAGGCGCCGATCTTTTCGAGCAGCCGCGCCTTGTTCACCTGATAGGGAAGCTGGGTGACCACGATGGTCTCCCGTTCCGTTCTCGGATTGACCTCGATCACCGCGCGCGCCCGTAGCATCAGCGAGCCGCGACCGGTCCTGAAGGCATCTTCAATGCCCTGCGTCCCATAGATAAAACCGGCCGTCGGAAAGTCGGGCCCCTTGATATAAGCCATCAAGGCTTCGATGGAAATTGTCCCGTCATTTAAAAGCGCGATGAGGCCGTCGATCAACTCCCCGAGATTGTGCGGGGGAATATTGGTCGCCATGCCGACGGCGATGCCGGTCGATCCGTTCATCAGCAGATTGGGAATCCGCGAGGGGAGCACCCTGGGCTCCTGCACCGTTTCATCGAAATTGGGACCGAAGTCGACCGTTTCCATATCGATATCGGCCAAGATCTCTTCCGCCAAGCGGGTGAGACGGGCCTCCGTATAGCGGTAGGCCGCGGCGCGATCGCCGTCGACCGAGCCGAAATTTCCCTGCCCATCCACCAAAGGATAGCGCATGTTGAAATCCTGGGCCATCCGGACCATGGTGTCGTAAATCGCCGTGTCGCCGTGGGGATGGTATTTCTTGAGCACCTCCCCAACAACGCCGGCGGATTTGGAATACCGGCGGTTCGAGAGCAAACCTTCTCGGAACATGGCGTAGAGGATGCGGCGATGCACCGGTTTCAGGCCGTCGCGCACGTCCGGAAGCGCCCGGCCGACGATGACGCTCATCGAATAATCGATGTAGGCCGATTTCATTTCGGTTTCGAGGTTGATGGTGTTTCTGTTTTCTGCGACCGGCATATGCGCTCCGATTTATTTCAAGGGGTCCCTCGATGCAAACAGGAACTAAACATCGAGGTTTTTGACTTCGCCAGCATGGCTTTCGATAAATTTCCGCCGCGGTTCCACCGCGTCACCCATGAGGACGGAAAAGATTTCGTCCGTCTCGTAGGCGTTTTCGAGGGTCACCTTCAGCAAGGTTCGTTTCTCGGGGTCCATCGTCGTCTCCCAAAGCTGCTCCGGATTCATTTCGCCAAGCCCCTTGTATCGCTGTATTGCCAACCCCTTCTTGGCGCGCTCCAACACCGTGCGAATCATGTCCCCGACGTTATGATATTCCCTTTCGTCCTCTCCTTCGATGAGGCGGTAGGGCGGCGCCCCCAAACCCAGCCGCAGCGGAGAGAGTTGCTTTAATTCGCGAAACTCCGGGGAATGGATCAGCGTCTCGTTCACCTGAAAGGTTTGCAGCATCCCATTCTTTAAAACCCGGCAAGCCACCTGGAAAGCGGCGTGTTCCTCGTCTCGCTCGATCTCATACGAAATCGAATCGTTTGTACTTTGCGCCGACCAAAGATCCTTGGCCCGATCGAAGAGGCGGCGCAGGCGATTCCGATCGTTGAGGAGATCGCGTTCGAAGGGGTCGCATTGCGTCAAGATCCGCAACAGATCCGCATCGATATGCTTGTGTGCAAAATGATCGAGGATCGATTCATAGGCCAGCAATTTCTTTAAAATCGCCTTCAATCGCCCACCGCGGACGGTCGTTTTATCGCGCCCGAGATGCAAACGCATCGCGTCGCCGGCGAGCGCGATCAAGTGGTCCTGCAAGGCCGCCTCATCCTTCACATATTGTTCCTTCTTTCCTTTTTTAACCCGAAACAAGGGGGGCTGCGCGATGTAGATATAGCCCTTTTCGATCAGTTCGGGCATCTGCCGATAAAAGAAGGTCAGCAACAGGGTGCGGATATGGGCCCCGTCGACATCGGCGTCGGTCATGATGATGATCCGATGATATCGGGTTTTGGCGATATCGAAATCTTCTTCCCCAATGCCCGTCCCCAAGGCGGTGATCAAGATCCGGATCTCCTCGGACGAAATCATCTTGTCGAAACGGGCGCGCTCGACATTTAATATCTTCCCCTTCAGCGGGAGAATGGCCTGAAAGCGTCTGTCGCGCCCTTGCTTGGCGGAACCGCCAGCGGAATCCCCTTCGACCAGGTAGATTTCGCTTCGGGCCGGATCCTTCTCGGAACAGTCGGCCAGTTTTCCCGGGAGCCCTCCGCCTTCCAAGACATTCTTTCTTCGTATCAACTCCCGGGCTTTTCTCGCCGCTTCGCGGGCCCGTGACGCATTGATCGCCTTTTCGATGATTTTTTTCGCGACCGCCGGATGTTCCTCGAAATATTCTCCAAGACCGCTGTTGACGGCGGCCTCGACAACCCCCTTGACCTCCGAATTGCCGAGCTTCGTTTTCGTTTGTCCTTCGAATTGAGGGTCGGGGATCTTGATCGAAATAACGGCGGTGAGCCCCTCTCGGACATCGTCCCCCGATAGGCTTTCGCCGGACTTTAAGATATTGTTCGACTGCCCGTAGCTGTTGGCCGTTCGCGTCAAGGCGGCCTTGAAGCCGGCCAAATGCGTACCTCCCTCCTTGGTGTTGATATTATTGGCAAAGGAGAACAAATGTTCGGCAAAACCGTCGTTATACTGAATCGCGACTTCGAGGATCACACTGCCCTTTTCCCGTTCGATATAGATCGGTTTGTGAAGCGGCGTTTTATTCTCGTTGAGCATGTCGATGAAGGAAACGATCCCGCCCTTATATTGGAGCGACTGCTTCTTCTCCACGCGTTCATCCTCAATCGTAATAATGAGTCCCTTGTTTAAGAACGCAAGTTCACGCAGCCGTTCGGAGAGACGATCATAGGAAAACTCAACCTGATCGAAAATACCCGCATCCGGTTTAAAGGTGATCTTGGTGCCCCGCTTTTTGGTCTTGCCGGTGACATTCAGCGGTCCAAGCGGTTTTCCGTATTCGTAGCGCTGTTGATAGACGGCGCCGTCTTGCTTGATCTCAAGATCCAGCCACTCCGAAAGCGCATTGACCACCGAGACACCCACCCCATGCAGACCGCCGGACACCTTGTAGGTTTCGTTGTCGAACTTGCTTCCGGCATGGAGATAGGTCAAGGCCACTTCGGCTGCGGAAATTTTCTTCTGGGGGTGCAGCTTGGTCGGGATGCCCCGACCATTGTCGATCGCAGTAATCGAGTGATCGATATGGATGATGACCTCGATATGGCTACAGTGGCCCGCCATCGCCTCATCGACCGAATTATCCACGACCTCATAAACAAGATGGTGCAGACCGTCCGGGCCGGTGCTCCCGATATACATGGCGGGGCGTTTCCGAACGCCCTCTAAACCCTCTAAGATTTTGATCTTTTCGGCATCGTATTGAGATCGTTTTTCTTCGGTTTTCATATTCCTCTTAAAGTCGATTTAACGCCCAAGCGTGGGCGCACAAGCTCTTCAAGCGCGTGCTTGATAAGGACGATGGGACACAATCTCATAATAAGGGTGAGAGATTGCCGCGGCTTGGCTAGACCCGCATCGGCATAATGACCGCCAAGAATCCTTCGGAATTTTCTTTGATTAAGCAAGGAGAGAGTGCATCTTTAAATTCCAATGTCGTCTCTTCGCCCTTAAGGGCGGAAAGGGCCTCCAAGAGGTAGCGGGCGTTAAACCCGGTTGTAAATCCCTCCCCTTTAAACGAGGCGTTGATCTCTTCTTTTGCTTCTCCCATCTCCGGGTTATTTGCACTGAGCAAAATTCGTCCGTCTTCGAGGCTGAACTTGATCGCGCCGGTTTTTTCGCGCGCCAAAACCGATACGCGCCGGAGGGCGCCTTCAAGATGGTCTTTGTGCATCGAGACATGAATATCGTTCCCCGACGGAATGGCCTGCCGGTAGTTAGGAAATTCGCCCTCGATGATGCGTGAAGTGATGACCGTGTTCCCCCATCGGTAAACCCACTGGTTTTCTCCGATGGAAATTTCGGGCGCTCCGACCGTCTCTCCTTCATCCAAGGCGCGGCTCATTTCCAATATCGCCTTTTTTGGGAGAATAATGCCCTCCTCATATCCGGCCGAGCCGCCTCTGATTTCTCCCTCCGCGACCGCCAGACGATGGCCATCCGTCGCGATGAAGCGAATAATTCCCTTCCCCTCAGCACTTTTTTCCACCTGAACCAAGAGCCCGTTGAGGACGTACTGCGGGGCGTTGTCCCCCGTGGCGAAAAAGGTGCGCCGGATCAAACCGGCAAAGAGCGTCGGATCGATTTCGAACCAATCCGTTCGGTCGAGCGGCGGCAGCACGGGAAACTCTTCCGGAGGCAGGCCCACCATACGAAAATGGCTTTTTCCCGATTCGATGACCACCCAATGGTTCGCCTCATCACGAATGTGAACCGGTCCATCCGGAAATTCACGGATCATTTCGTAAAGTTTCAACGCCGAAACGGTAATACGGCCCGGTTCGATAATCTCGGCGGGAAAGGATCCCTGTAAGCCGACCTCGAGGTCCGTGGCGAAAAAGGAGATCTGTCCGCCTTGGGCTTCCATCAAGATATGCGTGAGGATCGGCATCGTATTCCTTTTTTCCACCACCCCTTGGACACGCTGTATCCCTGAGAGAAGGCGCTTTCTGTCGATTTTGGCTTTCACGCCTATTCCTCCTTGAGCCGTTTGGACAGGCTCTCGAGTGTCATCTTCAAATTAAAGTCTTCTTTCTTTTCTTTTTCCACCTGTTTGCATGCGTGGATGACGGTGGAATGATCCTTCCCCCCAAAGGCCTTGCCGATTTCCGGATAGGACAAATTGGTCAATTCTCTCGATAGGTACATCCCAATCTGTCTTGGGGTGACAAGGTTTTTGGTCCGCTTTTTCGATTTCAACTCCATCACCTTGATTTGAAACCGTTCCGAAACGGTCTTCATTACCTCATCCACCGTGACGACCTTTTTTCGCTCTTGAATCGTGTCCCGTAAGACCCGTTTCGCCATTTCGACCGTGATTTCCTGACCGGTGAGGGAACTGAATGCGCCCAAGCGAATGAGAGACCCCTCAAGCTCTCGAATGTTGGTTTTTATATGAGTCGCCAACAGCAATGCAACATCGTTATGAAGAAAAATTTTCTCGGATTCGGCCTTTCTCCGCAAAATCACAATCTTTGTCTCAAGATCGGGAGGTTGAATATCCGCGATCAGGCCCATCTCGAACCGCGAGCGAAGCCGCTCCTCAATATCCGACATCTCTTTCACCGACCGATCGCTCGAAACAACCACCTGTTTACTGGTTTCATAAAGGGTGTTAAAGGTGTGAAAAAACTCTTCTTGGGTGCGTTCTTTTCCGGAAATAAATTGGATATCGTCAATCAACAAGGCATCGACATTCCGGTACCGGTTTCTAAATTCGGCCATTCTGTCATATCGAATAGAATTAATCACGTCGTTCGTAAACTGCTCCGAAGAAAGGTAGGCGATTTTACAATAAGGATCCCTCGCACAAATAAAATTACCGATGGCGCTTAAAAGATGCGTTTTTCCCAAACCCACCCCTCCATAGAGAAAAAGTGGATTATAGGTCACACCCGGCCGCTCCGCCACCTTCAACGCCGCCGCATGGGCGAATTGATTGCTGGATCCCACAACAAAGGAATCGAATTGATATCTTCGATTGATATTATTATTCAGATTATTCTTTCTTCGCCGCTCCTTCCTGACACCCTCAATTTCCTTTTCCTTTATAATAAATTCAATGCTTAACGATTCCTGTGACAATTCCTGCTTCAAGGCATCTTCGATCAATTCAAAATAGTTATCCTGGATCCATTCTTTGAAAAAGTGGTTGGGAACGGCAATTTGAACTTCCTTTTCTTGAATGGAATGAAGAGAGGTCGGCCTTAACCAGGCATCAAAAACTTGTTCGTTCATTCTTGGTTTAATTCGGAGAAGCAGCTCTTCCCATACCAAATCAGTTCTCATGTGAAACCATGGCACTTATACACAGGATTATAAACAGCTGTGGATTGTTTTGTTTCATGATTTTCAATATGTTAGATTCTAAACGCGGGTTTAGAAACAACCCTCAACGGTTGGCAGTGTTAAGATAGAGAAGATTATACTAAATTAAGAGAAACGAATCAAGAAAACCACGGCATCTCTGCCTTTATCCACATCGTCATCACCACATAAATGTCTTTATTATTGGCTGCTTTAGATATTTATCCTGTGATTCAAGACCATCCTATTACTATTATTAAAACTTTTTTTTAAAACAGAAAATAATTAAAGACAAAGACCTTTGAAATTTTTTAAACCGTATTCGCTCTATATAAATAGGTCATAAGAGAATTTAAGCAAAGCACAAACCTAGGTACGATAAGACGCATTTATTTTAATATAATCATAGCTTAAATCGTTGGTCCAAACGGTAAACGAATCCTGCCCGGTGTGAAATGACACATGTAACTGAAGTTCCTTCTTTTTTAGATATGTTTTTATAAGGGTTTCCGCGCCTTTACCAAGATAATTCCCTTTTTTAACCAATGGATACCCGCCGAAATATAAATCGATCCGATCCAGGCTTACCTTGGCCCCTGCGTTTCCGATGGCGGCGATAATTCGCCCCCAATTGGGATCTTCACCGAAGAAAGCGGTTTTAACCAAAAGCGATTGAGCAACGGAAAAACACATTTTCTTCGCCGAGAGGGGATCCTTCGCGCCGGTCACACGGATTTCGATGAGCTTGGTCGCGCCTTCCGCATCCTTGACCAGCAACTTTGCAAGGGATAGGCAAGCGGTTGTTAAGAGGGAGACAAATTCGCGATAGGGGCGTCCCTTTGTTTTAATCTCCCGTCCTTTTTTCCCATTGGCGAAGAGCAGGACCATGTCGTTGGTGCTTGTGTCTCCATCGACTGTGATGCGATGAAAGCTGTGGTCAACCGCTTCACGGAGACCTTCTTGAAGCAGGATCGGGTTCATGGTGACGTCTGTGGACAAAAAAGCAAGCATCGTCGCCATATTGGGATGGATCATACCCGATCCCTTGGCCATCCCGCCAATACGGATTTTGTTGTTCCCGACCCAACCCTCCCAGGCCGTTTCTTTTCTAAAGGTATCAGTCGTGAGGATGGCTTCCGCCGCCGCATGGTTTCCATTGGTGGATAAGGATGAGACCAAAGTTGGGATGGCCGGGATGATTTTTCGCATTGGAAGTGTTTCTCCAATCACCCCCGTGGAGCCCACATAGGATGAATGGAGATGGATGTTGAGTAAACGTGCTGTCTCTTTGGCCATTGTCGTGGCATCCCGTGTTCCTTGAACACCGGTTGCGGCGTTGGCGTTCCCGCTGTTGACAAGAATGGCCTGGCCAGTCCGTCCTTTAAGATGTTTCTTGTTAAGAAGAAGCGGGGCGGCGCAAAATCGGTTTTTCGTAAAAAGTGCGGCTGCGGTACAAGGAAGATCGCTGAAGACAAGGGCCATGTCCAAAGAGCCGTTTTTCTTGATACCAGCTGAAATACCGGATGCGCGAAACCCTTTCACTGCCGTAATCCCGCCGCTGATCCGACGAGAGGAAGAGGTCTTTTTATTTTCCATGGTGCACCTCAGGGAAAAAGGCCGGGTCCGTGAAGACCCAGGCATTCTTCCCATCCCATCATGATATTCATGTTTTGGATCGCTTGTCCCGCGGCCCCTTTTCCCAGGTTATCGATCGCCGAAATAAGGATGGCCGTGCGCCCCGATGGGCTCGGAATACCCGTAATATGACAATCGTTGCTCCCCCTCACGTGAGCGACATTGGGAGATCCCTTGATGAGGCGAATAAAGACTTCTTTTTTGTAAGACGATAAAACGGATGAAATCCGTTTTTGAGATAGTCTTGCGCGAAGAGGAAAGTAAATCGTCGTTAGTATGCCTCTGTTGATCGGTAGGAGGTGCGGGGTAAAGAGCACCTTTGGACGAACCTCCCCGTTTCGTGTGATCTCTTGTATGATTTCAGGAAGATGACGATGCATTCCAATCCCATACGCCATATGGCCTTCGTTGACCTCGGGAAAATGAGTCGTCTCCTTCGGGCTTCTCCCGGCGCCCGATACACCGGACTTCGCATCCACAATGATCTCTCGACTCGGATCGATTAATCCTTGTTTTAAAAAAGGGATGATCGGGAGAAGCGCCCCCGTCGGGTAGCAGCCGGGGTTTGCAACCAATGTTGCCCTGGCGATCTTTTTACGATAAATTTCCGGAAGCCCGTACACGCTCCGTTTGAGAAGAGATGGACAAGCATGAGCCGTGCCGTACCATTTTTCATAAAGTTTTCCTGACCGAAGACGGAAATCCGCTGACAGATCAACGACTTTTTTTCCAGAGGCAATGAACTGAAAAACAGGGGCCATTGCCTGCGTGTGAGAAAGCGCAATAAATAAAAAATCGGCTTTTTTAGCGATCTTTTCCGGATGAAGCGCTTCAAGACGGAGGTCGTAATGTCCATTTAAGAAGGGATGACGCTCGACCAAGGGTTGGCCGGCGGATCTTTCGGAGGTGACGCATATGACATCGGCCTTCGGGTGGTGTCTCAAAAGACGAAGCAGTTCCCCTCCCGTGTATCCCGTTGCGCCGATGATACCGACTTTCATGGCCGTCTGTTCCTTGAAAAAAAAATCCTAAAGAAAATAAAAAAAACGAGATAAGGATTTGCTGAAATCGCACCAAAAAAAAGGAAGGCCCAACGACCTTCCTTGAATATAATTCAATATATAAGGATCGTTAGCGTTTGGAAAATTGGAACTTGGCCCGGGCCCCTTTTTGGCCATATTTTCTTCGTTCTTTTTTCCTGGCGTCTCGGGTAAGAAATCCCTCCTTTTTCAAACGGTCTCTATATTGAGGATTGAATTCCAAAAGGGCTTTGGCAATGGCTTGTCTTAAGGCGCCGGCCTGTCCGCTAAGACCACCACCTTTGATATTTGCAACCACGTTGTATTTTGACTGGGTTTCGGTGACCTGAAAGGGCTGTCTTACAATATATTTCCAGGACTCTCTCGGAAAGTAGCGATCGGCAATCATACCGTTGACAACCATGTTGCCCTCTCCGGCCTTCAGCCAAACCCGGGCAACAGCGCTTTTCCGTTTGCCAATTGAATGAGTGCGTAATGATGGCACGGCTCTTATCCCTTTCTATCGAATCGTGAAGGGTTCCGGTTTTTGCGCTTGATGGGGGTGATTTTCTCCCGCATACACCCGCAATTTACGGCCCATTGCATTTCCCAGCTTGGTCTTGGGCAGCATCCCAAGGATCGCATTTTTTATAATGTGTTCCGGTTTTTCCGCGCGCAGTTGTTTGACGCTTGTGGATTTAATGCCGCCAATGTATCCGGTATGTCGAAAATACTGCTTCTGGGTTTCTTTCTTTCCCGTCAGGACGACCTTTTCGGCGTTGACGACGACCACGTGGTCTCCAAGGTCTTGGTTCGGGGTAAAGCAGGGTGTATGCTTTCCTCTTAAAACGGCAGCGATTTGCGCTGCCATTCTTCCCAAAATGAGACCGTCCGCATCAACAAGATGCCATTTTTCCTGAACCTCGGATCTTATAAAGGCATGTGTTTTCAAAAGTAATACTTCCTACAAGAAGCAAAAGACATAATTCTTATATATCCGCAAGCGATTTGTCAATAAAAAAATTGATCCCCACGATCACCGTTGGATGCATTATGCATCGTAAGGCCCGGAATCCTTCGGTTTCAATTTTTCCAACCAGGCATCCAGATTTTCAGATCCTTTTTTCTGCAGGACTTCTTCGGTTGCATAAATCGGAACACCCATGCGGAGCGCCAGTGCAATCGCATCGCTTGGACGGGCATCCACCGTCTGCTCCTCGATTTCATCACCCTGATCCGCTTGGGAAGAGACCTTTTGTTGCTTCGATCGACCCGGAAGAAGATGAAGGGAGGCAAAGTAGGTTCCCTCGTTCATATCGTGTATAACGACTTTTTCCATGCGGACATCGAGGTGCTCAAGGAGGCTTCGTAAAAGATCGTGGGTCAGGGGTCTTGGCGCGCCAACGCCTTCAAGGGCGAATCGAATGGCATTTCCCTCCGCCGTCCCCACCCAAATCGGCAAGAGTTCTAATTCCTGCTCATCCTTTAAGATGACAATCTGAGCCTCGGTGTTTGGATCCGATATGACGGCATGAACTTTTAAGGGGATATTCATCGTGTCTTCGATTCGAGACAAGGCTTAAATGATAGGGGACGCACTGGAATCACCCATATCGTTTAGGTATCGTACTTGCCAAAGTCCTCGGGTTTTAAATTTTCGAGCCATCGATCGAGTTCTTCGGAACTCTGCTTCTTAATGACTTCTTCCGAAACAAAAATCGGGGCGTCGGCCCTCAAGGCAAGGGCAATGGCATCGCTGGGCCTTGAATCGACCGTAAATTCCGAATCTTGATAGGTCAGGTGGGTTTTCGAGAAATAGGTGCTGTCTTGAAGGTCGGTCACCACGACACTGATAATTTTTGCGCCGAGCGTTTCCATCACATTGTGAATAAGATCGTGCGTCATCGGGCGTGGCGTAAATATGCCTTCCAACGCCAAACTGATGGCATTGGCTTCGGGCCGTCCAATCCAGATCGGCAAGACCTCCGTGTTTTCCTCTCCCCGGAGGATGACGATGTAAGCGTTATTAATCGGATCAAACATCATTCCCCGAACTTTCATTTGGATGAGCATGGTTTTTCTCAGAACGCGGTTTATCGACAGTGAAATTAATCTATCATTTTAATCATTTCATTGTCAATGAATCCGCCCTCCCGGAAGTCCGTATGGAAGTCACCTTGAGGGCCACATTGTCTATCAAACGGACGGAGCCGACTCGGATCGCCGCCAGGAGGACAGCGCTTGTTTTTATGCGCCGTATCGGCTCCAGGCGCAAAGGATCACAGAGCGCGATGTATTCGATTTTAATCCCCGGTTCCGATACAAGAATCGATTGCACCGCTTGAATAACCGCTTGTGCATCCAGCGTGCCCCCGCGGACGAGAGCTTGTCCCTGGCGAAGCGCCCGGTATAAAATCGGCGCGGCCTTTCGTTCGGATGCCGTCAGACGGGCGTTCCTTGAACTCATGGCAAGGCCGTCTTTTTCCCGCACGGTTGGACAGATGCGGATTTGGGTATCGAAATGAAGGTCGGCCGCCAAGCGTGCAATCACACGCGTTTGCTGAAAGTCTTTTTCTCCGAGATAGAGCCGGTCCGGCCGCACCAGATTCAGCAGGATGCCGACGATGGTCGCCACGCCTGTGAAGTGATCGGGCCGGGCCGCACCTTCTAAGCAGTGGCTCAGCTGGGGGACCTGGATGCGCGTCTGAAACGCAGGCGGGAAAAGGTTTTTTTCCGAGGGCGTCCACAAGAGATCGATTCCGACCGACCTTGCCATTTTTCGATCCGATGCCAAGTTCCTGGGGTAGACGTCGTAGTCTTCCTTGGGACCGAATTGCAAGGGGTTCACAAAGAGGGAAACCACCGTAAAAACACACTCCTGTTTCGCCTTTCGCATCAAGGACAGATGTCCTTCATGAAAAGCGCCCATCGTCGGAACCAGCGCAATATTGCCGGTGTTTCGAATGGGCCGAAGGGCCTGACGAAGCCCCTTCAAGCTAGAGATCGCCTTCATGAGCCCCCTTCCCGGTCCTTTCTGCTTGCCATCCAGACGGCAAGCGCTTCTCCACGCATTCCAATCGATCGGGAGGGAACCGCTTGAGCAGGTTTCTTACGGTGTCGTGGACGGTCGGATGAACAAAGTCCGGTGCAATCTCGGCAAGGGGGACCAGGACAAAGCGCCGCTTGGCCGCCTCCGGGTGCGGGAGGGTCAAGGCTTGAGAGTGGAAGATCCGGCGATGATAGAAAAGAAGATCAAGATCAATGGTGCGGGGTCCCTTTGGGACGGACACTTGTTTTCCGAAGGCCCGCTCTATGGCTTGACAGCGCTGTAGGAGGGCCTTCGGAGAAAGGAGGGTTTCGATCGCGACGACGGCGTTGTAAAACAAGTTTTGTTCTAAAAAGCCGATGGGCGATGTTTCGTAAAGTGAAGAGACCCGATCGATGCGGATGCCGTCCGCCAACTGAAGGGCGCGCACGGCCTTCCGGCAGTAGTCGAGTCGGTTTCCCATGTTGGAGCCGATCCCGACGAAGACACCCTTTTTTTCTAGGGGAAGCAAGTCCCCTCGATCTTCTTCATCCACGGATTCCTGCTTTGTTCATGCGTTCGACCGCTTCTTCGAGGCGGTCTTTTGAAACACAGAGCGTCATGCGGAAATAGCCCTCTCCGCCCTTTCCGAAGCCATTTCCCGGCGTCGTCACGATCGCGGCTTCTTGAAGGAGCTTTGCCGTCATGTCCGTTGAGGAGATGCCGTCCGGTGTCGGAATCCAAAGATAGAAAGCGGCCTTTGGAGGATCGATCTGAAACCCGAGTTTTTTCAGTCCAGCCACCAGGACATCGCGACGCTCCTGATAAACCTTTCGAATGACGGCAAGGGGGGCTTCATCCATCTCCAGGGCGGTCATTCCCGCTGCTTGGATGGCCTGGAAAATACCCGAGTCGATATTTGTCTTCACCTTGCCTAAGGCGGCAACCACGTTGCTGTTTCCGACCGCAAACCCGATACGCCATCCGGTCATATTGTAGGTTTTGGAAAGGGAGTGAAACTCGATGCCGACCTCCTTGGCGCCGTCGACTTCCATAAAACCGACCGGCGGTGCCCCGTCATAGTAAATCTCCGAATAGGCTGCATCGTGGGCGATCACAATGTTGTGGCGATCGGCGAAAGCGATCAGTTTTTCGAAAAAAGGGCGATCGGCGACAGCCGCGGTCGGGTTGCCGGGATAGTTTAAGAAAAACAGTTTTGCATGGTCCGCCACCTCCGCAGGAATGGCATCGAGATCCGGCAAAAAGCCCCCTTCTTTTTTTAAGGGCACAAAAACCGGTCTGCCCCCGGCAAAAAGGGTTCCCGCCTCGTAAACGGGGTATCCGGGGTCGGTCATCAAGGCCGTATCGCCCGGGTTGATCAAGGCCATCGGAAGGTGCGCAATGCCCTCCTTCGACCCAATCAAAGAGAGCACCTCGGTTCGGGGGTCCAGCGTTGCCTGAAAGCGCTTGTCGTACCACTTGGTGACGGCTTCGCGGAAGGAAAGCATGCCGACATAACTTGGATATTGGTGATGCTGGGGGTTTGTTGCCGCTTTTTGAAGGGCCTCGATAATCGGTGCCGGCGTCGGGAGATCGGGATCGCCGACCCCGAGATCGATGATGTCCTTCCCTGCATCGATCGCCGCCTGTTTCATTTTATCGATCGCGGCGAAAAGGTAGGGGGGAAGACCCTTAATGCGGTCTGCAAGCTGAACATCTAATTTTTTCACGCATTCTCCTCTTATTCACTGTAAAAAAGGGGCCTGTTGTGTCGGGATGTCTTGCCTCATCGGTCAAAGCTTTTGTCTAAATACCATTTGCCCGTCTGCCCCCAGATCCTATGAAATCGCGGCTTATTTTAGGTTCAATACATCCATCATGTCGTACAGACCGGGCGCTTGATTGACGATCCACCTTGCGGCCATGAGCGCGCCACGGGCGAAATTATTCCGATGGTGCGCGCGATGGGTCAACTCGATGCGCTCCCCGAGGCCCGCAAAGGTCACGGTGTGATCGCCCACCACATCCCCCGCACGCAAGCTCTGGAGGCCGATCTCTCCCGCATTGCGGACACCGATATTTCCCTGACGTGCAAAACGCCCCACTTGCTGGAGACTCGTTTTTCTAGAAGCGGCGACGACCTCGCCGAGCCGAATCGCGGTGCCGCTGGGTGCGTCCTTTTTTTGTCTATGATGAATCTCCAATATTTCGACATCGTAAGCCTCGCCCAGGGCCTGGGTCGCATCCGAGATCAGCTTAAACATGACGTTAACGCCGACGCTCATGTTTGGGGAAAGAACGATAGGGATTTTCTTCGCCGCCGCTTCGATCTTGCCGTGGTCTTCTCTTGTAAAACCCGTGGTCCCGATGACCATCGGTTTCTGTTTGGCCTTCGATTCTTGGACCATTTTGATGGTGCCTTGGGGATAGGTGAAATCGACGACGACATCTCCACGCAAGAGCGTTTTCTTGGTATATAAGGAAAAAGCAATCCCCCAGTTGCCGATGCCGATGAACGTTCCGACATCTTTTTTAATGGCCGGATGACCCTTCTTTTCCAGTGCTGCGCCAAGCTCAAGGTCGTCTTCTTGATAGAGGCTTTCTAAGATGGCGCGTCCCATTCTGCCTGCGGATCCGGAAACAATAATTTTCATTGATCGTCCATTCCTTTACATGGTGGTTGTCTGGTTGGTGGTACGGGGAGAGATCAAAAGCCGGGCGTTTACCCGCCGTAGAAGACTTTTTCTCCAAGATCTTTCAGTGTCAGTGTGGCATCATCGGGCCGCCCCGAGATGGGATTTTTAAAACCCGCATCGACCACTTCTCCGATGAAGATGGAATGGTCGCCTTTTTCGATCCGCTCGACCAGCTTGCACTCCAGATACGCCGGCGCGTTTTCCAAGATAGGGGCGCCGGTCGTGCCGAAACGGACCGCCTCTCCATTGATCTTGCCGTCTTTCTTCACGCTGGGTTTAAAAAAAGCATAAGCCGTCGAGGCTTGCCCTTTGCCTAAGATGTTGAGTGCGAAAACACCCGCTTCCTTGATGACGCCGTGTGCACCCGAATCCGCTTTGACGCCTGCGACGATCAGCGGCGGTTCGAAGGCGCTTTGGGTCACCCAATTAATGGTCGCCGCTGCAACGCGGTCTTCGCCCTGTGCGCCGGTGAGAACATAGAGACCGTAGGGAATCATCCGAAGGACGGTTTTTTTGGCTTCTTGATCCATGATAAGTTTGCTCCTTATATTTGCCGATCTAGCCCCTCTTGCGATGGTGTCATTCCTTCTTTACTAGAGCAAGCCATGGTTGACGATGGCCGCCTTTAAACGCTTTCGGTTGGCTTCGGAGAGCGACGAGAGCGGCAGCCGTATTTCGTCGCTACATCGTCCCAACATCGAAAGGGCGGTCTTTACCGGAACGGGGTTGGTCTCCAAGAAAAGGGCCTGGTGAAGCGGATAGAGTCGATCGTGCCAGATTTTCGCGCCGCTCATGTCTCCACGGGCGCCGGCCGCAATCATCTTTGTCATATCCCCTGGGACAATGTTCGCGGTCACCGATATGGCTCCTTTTGCCCCGAGCGCCATCATGGGAAGGGTGATGGCGTCGTCACCGGATAGTACCGTCAGCCGCTCTCCACACAAGTGAATGAGCTCCGCTACCTGTTGGATCGAGCCACTGCCCTCTTTCATGCCGACGATGTTTTCGTAGGCTGTCAAGCGCGATACCGTGGATGGAAGCATGTTCACGCCGGTCCGACCGGGAATGTTGTAAAGGACCAAGGGCAGGTCGACCGCCTCTGCGATCCGTTTATAATGAAGATAAAGCCCCTCTTGGGTCGGTTTGTTGTAATAAGGGGTGATCAACAAGGCGCCGTCCGCGCCGGCGGATTGGGCATGCATCGTCAGTGCGACGGCTTCTTCGGTGCTGTTCGAACCGGTGCCGGCGATAACGGGAATGCGACCGCCGACGATTTTCACCGTCATCTCGATCACCCGTTTATGTTCTTCATGAGACAAGGTGGCCGACTCTCCGGTGGTCCCGCAGGGAACGATCCCGGATGTACCCGAAGAGAGATGGAGATCGATCAGTTCACCCAAA
Organism: Nitrospiria bacterium; assembly: GCA_046756925.1. Lineage (GTDB taxonomy): Bacteria > Nitrospirota > Nitrospiria > SBBL01 > JAADHI01 > JAJDBU01. Next base: position 73,414 of record JBHHXH010000001.1, on the reverse strand, counting down.
GCCTTTTCATCGACCGCGCCATCCTTAAAGGGGGTGACGATGGCGACGATGGAACCATGAAACATGATGCTTGCCCTCTCCTCTTGTTTATAAGGATGAAAGAGAAACTGGAAAAGGGGTTTTCATGCCCCCTTTCATCACAAAAGCGCTTCTTTTTCGATTTCTCCTTTATAGATAATTCTGGCATCCCCTTCCAATGAAATGTCCTTAAAATCCAATCTTTCCTGTCTAAAATCGACCACGAGCATGACACCGCTTCGCGTTCTCAAGGAAACGGGCGGCATGGTTTTCTCGAGTGCGGTCGCCACCAAGGCGGCGCCAATGGCGCCCGTGCCGCAGGCGAGTGTTTCGTTTTCCACACCCCGTTCGTAGGTTCGAATCTTCATTTGGTGCGGATTGATCACGGTCACAAAGTTGGCATTGGTTCCTTCGGGGGCGAAAAGGGGGTGGTAGCGCGTTTTTCTGCCCAGGCCGATGACGTCTACCCTTTCTAAATCTTCAACGAAATAGACGACGTGGGGCACGCCGGTATTCACCGTATGGCCGATTCCCGCCTTTCCGGAGATGTCGATCGACACATTTAAGTCTAAGCCGGAGGGATCGGGCAGCCGGACACGGACGCGCCCGCCGGTTCCGGAGATCACTTCGGCATCGACAAAGCCGGACAAGGTTTCAAAACGATGTTTGGCCGGGGCGATACCGTTTTCGACTGCAAATCTGGCGGCGCAGCGGCTGCCGTTGGCGCACATCTCGACTTCTCCGCCATCTGCGTTGTAATAGTGCCATCCGTAATCCGCCTTGGTGGAGGATCGGATCAGGATGACCCCGTCCGCGCCGACGGATAGGCCGCGTCGGCAGACCTTTGAAACAAAAACCCGCATCTCGTCTTGAGAAGGAATCGGTTTCCGGTAGTCGATGACGATAAAATCGTTACCGCTGCCGCTCATCTTCCAAAAGGGAATGGGACCGATCTGCCGCATCAGTGCTCCATCTTTTTTCGGATGAGGATCAGCAGCGAAGCCACTTCTTCTTCGAGAATCCGGCTGTCTTCGATCATGATTTGGATTTCGCTGCTGACTTCAATCAAGGCGGCATCGTCGACCTCCCCCGAGGATGCTGCTTCGAAAAATGCATACACTTCTGTTCGAATCGCCTCGGCCTGTTCAAGGGTATATTCCGGGGGAAGAAGTGAAACCAAGGCCTTGTTGACAACGAACTTTTCAAAGGTAAAGATCATGATCTCCTTCCCCTGAAAGTAAATAAGCCCAAGACAAACGATAATGATGCCGCTAAGGGTCAACAGGCCGATAAAAAAGCCGCGACCTTCTTTTTTTGTTCTTCTTCCGGGCGTCTTGCGCTTCTCCGAAACCGGGGTTGCCGCCGTTGCTTGGAGGATGTTTCTATTCTGCATTTGGCTCCGATAAATAGTGGGGAATCGCCTCCTTGCTCAGCAAGTCACGCATGGTTTCACGTTCGCGGACGATTTCATACGTGTCTCCGCGCACCAGGATCTCCGGTGGACGCGGCCGACTGTTGTAATTCGAAGACATCGTAAAGGCATAAGCGCCTGCACTCATTACGGCAAGCAGCTCGTCGGGCAACACTTGGGGCATCTTTCGCTCCTGGGCCAGGAAATCTCCGGACTCGCAGATCGGCCCAACGACATCGACCACTTCGGCCGGACGATCGCTGCGTCTGACCGGTTGTATTTCATGATAGGCATCGTAGAGGCTTGGGCGAATCAGGTCATTCATCCCCGCATCGACAACGACAAAATGCTTGGCGGCACCCTGTTTATTATAGATCACGCGTGTCACCATCGCACCCGCATTGCCCGCCAAGGAGCGGCCGGGTTCTAGGATAACGTGGCATCCGCTCTTTTTCAGGAGCGGGAGCAGGGCCTCCGCGATTTCCCTGGGAAGGGGCGGGGCTTCGGCATTGTAGGTGATGCCGAGCCCCCCGCCGATGTCCCAGTACTTGATCAAGACCTTGTCCTCCCGCAACGCCTCGATGAGCTGATACACCCGGGTCAAGGTATCCACGAAGGGCTTTACCTGTGTGAGCTGGGAGCCGATATGGGAATGGATGCCGACCACTTCAATATTTGAAAGCCCGCGTGCGAGTTGATATTGTGACACGGCAGCGCCGATTTCGATGCCGAATTTGCTCTTCTTCAGACCGGTCGAGATATAAGGATGGGTTTCCGGATCGACATCGGGGTTGACCCGGAGGGCCACCGGCGCGACGGTCTGCAAGGTCTTGGCGCATTCGTCCAATGCCCTCAGTTCTTGGGAAGATTCGATGTTAAACATCAAAATCCCCGCGCGAAGCGCCTCGCGCATCTCTTCCTTCGTTTTTCCCACCCCGGCAAAGACGATCCGCTTCGGATCGATCCCGGCCGCACGGGCGCGGATGAGTTCCCCTCCGGAGACGATATCCGCCCCGCCCCCCGCCTTTCCGAAGAGCCGAAGCACCGCGATATTTGAATTGGCCTTGACGGCGAAGGCGATCAGATGCGGAACGGAGGCGAAGGCGTCTTGGTAGGCTTGAATATGTTTCAGGAGTGTCGCATGGCTATAGACGTAATAAGGGGTCCCAACCTGCTCCGCAAGCGCCTCGAGGGACACGCCTTCACAGTAGAGTGCCCCGTCTTTATAATGGAAATCGTGCATCGCGCATCAATTCTATTGTTTCATGATCTCCCCAATGGAGATCCTGCTGGATGGTCCAACCCGCGGTGATAAGGATTCATCCGGTGGGACGGGATGTCCCTTTCTACCACAAGCCACTAAAAATAGGAAGAAAAAAAGGATAACCGAGCACAGAGCTCTCTTCATATTTACTTCCATCGTTTTTTAATTTTTCGAATCTCCGACCGGATGGACCCAAGCGCGGTGCCCCCGACACCGCGCTTCTTTTGAATGGCCCCCTTGAGGCTCAGCCCATCAAAGAGGTCCGCTCCAAAAAGCGGAGAATAAACCCGAAGGGTCTCCAAGGGCCATTGATCGAAGGGCTTGTTCTCTTCAATCGACCGGTGGACAATCCGTCCGACGACCTTGTGGGCCTGACGAAAAGGAAGCCCCTTTTTAACCAGATAATCGGCGAGGTCGGTTGCCAACAGCAGGTCTTCCTTCGCCGCCGCCGCCATTTTTGCTTGATTGAAGGTGACCGATTCCGCCAGGCGGGTCATGATACGAAGTGCGCCTTGTACGGTATGCACCGTGTCGAAAAGCGGTTCCTTGTCTTCTTGCAGGTCCCGATTATACGACAGCGGGAGCCCCTTCAGAACAGTCAACAGCGTCATCAAGCTGCCATACACCCGGCCGGTTTTGCCACGGACCAGCTCCAAGAGATCCGGGTTTTTTTTCTGCGGCATCATGCTGCTCCCCGTGGCCAAGCGGTCCGGCAATTCCAAAAAACCAAACTCAGCGGATGCCCACAAAATCCAATCCTCCGCCCAGCGGGAGAGGTGCATCATCAAAATAGAAGCCGCAGCGAGGTATTCCGTGACAAAATCGCGGTCACACACAGTATCCAAGCTGTTGGCCGTCGCTTTGCTAAACCCCAGCCTCCGTGCGACGGTTTTACGGTCGATGCCGAAACCGTTCCCCGCCAGCGCCCCCGCGCCCAGGGGCATCTCATCCAGTCGTTTCAAGCTGTCTTCGAATCGGCCGCGGTCCCGCGCCAGCATTTCATAATAGGCCAGCAGGTGGTGGGCCAGGCTGACCGGCTGGGCCCGCTGAAGGTGTGTGTAGCCCGGCACATAGGTTTCGATTTCCGCTTCCGCGCGTTGGACCACGCTTTTTTGCAGGGCGTCGATGAGCTCGAGCGTCCTGCCGGTTTCGGCGCGCAGGTAGAGACGCAAATCGAGCGCGATCTGGTCGTTCCGGCTTCGCCCCGTGTGCAGCTTTCCGCCGACCTCGCCGACTTTTTCCACCAATCGCCGCTCGATATGCATGTGGATGTCTTCGTCGGAAGGCGTCCCGGCCGGTACGGTTTCTTTTTCCATCTCTTTTTGAATGACGGCCAAGCCGGCGGCGAGCTTCTTCTTTTCCCCCGCCGTGAGCAGCCCGGCTTTTTCAAGACCCTCGATATGGGCGAGACTGCCTTGAATATCATAGGGAAAGAGGGCGCGGTCAAAGGTAAAGGAGCTTGAAAACGTCGTGGCCTCCGTATCAGCGGCCTCCGTAAACCGGCCTTCCCATGCCGCGTTTTTCCACTGGCTTTTATTTTGTGGCTTCAGTTTTTTTGTCATGTTTTTTCCAGCGACGGCGCCGGTTTCAGTTGCGCAGTTTCAAGCGGAGCGCATTCAAACGAATAAATCCTTCTGCCTCCTTTTGAACGTATTCCGTGTCTTTTTCAAAGGTGGCGACCTCCGGGCGGTACAGCGAGCGCGGCGCGCGGCGGCCGGTGACGACAACATTGCCTTTGTACAATTTCAGCCGCGCCGTGCCGGTGACCCCGCGCTGGGCTTCATCGAATAACTTTTGCATCAATTCACGTTCGGGGGCGAACCAATAACCGTAGTAAACCATCGACGCATATTGCGCGATCAGGCTGTCGCGCAGATGGAGGACCTCCCGGTCGAGCGTGAGCGATTCGACGGCGCGGTGGGCGGCGTGCAAAATGGTGCCGCCCGGCGTTTCGTACACGCCGCGGGACTTCATCCCGACGTAGCGGTTTTCCACCAGATCCACCCGGCCGATGCCGTGTGTTCCCCCCATGCGGTTTAATTCGGCGACGAAATCCGCGGGCGAGAAGGCTTGGCCGTTAATGGCCACGGGGTCTCCCGTTTCGTAGTCGATCTCGATGGTTTGGGCCGCGTCGGGCGCGGCTTCGGGTGCGGCGGTGGTGGAGAACATCGCCTCGGGCGGCGCGGCCCAGGGGTCTTCCAGCACCCCGCCTTCGTAACTGACATGCAGGAGATTGCGGTCGATGCTGTAGGGTTTTTCCGCCGTCGCCTCCACCGGAATGGCGTGTTCCTTTGCATAGGCAATCAAGTCGCTTCGCGAATCGAAGCGCCAATCGCGCCAGGGGGCGATGATTTGAATCGCCGGATCGATGGACAGATAGGCGAGTTCAAAACGCACCTGGTCGTTCCCTTTGCCCGTGGCCCCGTGGGCGACGGCGTCGGCCCCTTCTTCCTTTGCAATCTCCATTTGCCGCTTGGCGATCAGCGGACGGGCGATGGCCGTGCCCAAGAGATAGCTCCCCTCGTACACGGCGTTGGCCCGAAGCATCGGAAAGATGTAATCCTTGGCGAAGGCTTCCCGAAGGTCGGATATAAACACCTTGGATGCGCCGGTTTTCTTGGCTTTTTCCGGGAGGGGCGCGAGGTCTTCTCCCTGGCCGAGGTCGGCGCAATAGGCGATGACCTCGCAATGATAACGTTCTTTCATCCATCGGATGATGACCGAGGTGTCCAGACCCCCCGAATAGGCAAGAACCGCTTTTTTAATTTGCTTATCCATGTATTAAACCCATTTTTCCTAGATCGCCTGCTGCATCGGCAGCCGGTTCGCCGCCTGTTCGAAAACGATCGAATGGGGTCCTTCCATCACCGCATCCGTGATTTCCTCTTCCCGGTGGGCCGGGAGACAATGCATGACCAGGCAATCCGCCTTGGCTTTCGCCAAGAGCGCGTCATTGATTTGATAAGGACTCAATGTGTTGATCAAGGTTTCTTTTTGGGCTTCATCTCCCATCGAAACCCATACATCGGTGTACAGGATATCGGCTCCCATCGACGCCTTATCGGGATCGTTTTCGATCGAAACGCTTCCGCCCCCGTCTTCGGCGAGTTCCAGCGCGCGCCGAAACACCCCTTCGTTGGGCCGACGGGATGCCGGTGAAGCGATGACGACATCCATCCCCGCCATCGCTCCGCCTTCCAGTAAGGAGTTGGCAATATTGTTGCCGTCTCCGAAATACGCAAGCTTCAAGCCCTGAAGCCGGCCCTTTATTTGACGGATCGTGAAAAGGTCGGAAAGGATTTGACAGGGGTGATGCAAATCGGTGAGGCCGTTGATAATCGGAATCGTTGCATAGGCCGCCCATCTTTCCACTTTTTCCTGCGCGTAGGTACGGACGATCAGGGCATCGAGATAGCCCGACAGGACGCGGGCGGTATCGGCGATGGTCTCACCCCGTTTGATCTGAATATCTTCAAAAGAAAGAAAGATTGGCAGCCCGCCGAGCCGCCACACCGCGACCTCGAAGGAAACCCGTGTCCGCGTCGAAGACTTCTCGAATAAAAGCCCGACCGACTTGCCCGAGAGCGGGCGAAGATCGCCCCCTTTTTTGTACATCGCCGCACGGTCCATCAGCCAGGTGATTTCCGCGAAGGACAACGCGCCGAGGTCGAGCAGATCAAGCTTCGGCATCCGTTCGCTCCATCAATATATCGCTTAAGGTCTCCAGCATCCGGTCGATCTCCGCACGTTGGATCGTCAAGGGCGGAATCAACCGAAGGGTGTATTCGGAGGTCCTGTTCAGCAGAAGTCCGCGCCCCTGCCCTGCTTCAATCACATCGAGTGCCGGAACACCCAGGTCGACGGCCGCCATCAATCCCCGACCTCGTAACGCTTTAATTAGCGGTGTTTTCCCCCCTAGGGCCTCCAGGCCTTTCAGGAGAGAGTCGCCTTTTTGGCGGACCGACGCCAAGAAGGCGTCATCCCTTGTTAGCCGGTCGATCACGACGATGCCCGCGGTGCAGGCGAGGGGATTGCCCCCAAAGGTCGATGCATGGCTTCCCGGCTGAAACGATTGCGCCACCGTGTCTTTGGCCAGCAGGGCACCGATGGGGATGCCGCCGCCCAAGCCCTTCGCGAGGGTCATGATATCCGGTTCGATGCCGGCGGCCTCATAGGCGAAAAGATTTCCCGTCCGGCCCATCCCGGTCTGTACTTCGTCGAAGATGAGAAGGATCCCATGCCGGTCGCAGAGTCTTCGGACCGAAGACAGGTAGCCGGGTTTCGGAATGCGGACACCGCCCTCCCCCTGAATAGGCTCCAGAAGTACTGCGGCGGTATGGGGCGTAATGGCCGCTTCGATCGCACCGGCATCGTCAAAGGGAACGTGCTTAAATCCTGGAAGGAGCGGCTCGAAACCATGATGATATTTCGATTGTCCGGTTGCGGAGAGGGCGGCCAGGGTCCTGCCGTGAAACGCGTTCTCCGCCGCGATGATTTCAAAGCGCCCGCCAGGCATGGCATCCTTGGCATGCTTGCGCGCCAGTTTGATGGCGGCTTCAACCGCCTCCGCCCCGCTGTTGCAGAAAAAGACCTTGTCTGCAAACGAATGGTTTACCAGCCGCGCCGCCAATTCGATCTGCGGGATCGTATAATACAGGTTGGACACATGCAGCAGGGTTTCGGCCTGCTTTTGAAGCGCACCGATCAGTTGGGAGTCGCCATGCCCGAGACTGTTGACCGCGATGCCGCTGACAAAATCGAGGTAAGGATGTCCCTCGTGGTCGATGATCGTCGCCCCCTGGCTGCTTTTCAGAAGCAGAGGGAAGCGGGAATAGTTGGGCATGAGGACAGACTCGCCTTGCACGATCCAATCTTTGGTTGTTTTTTTCACTTGAAAACGGCCTGAATAAAAGGACCTTATATATCATAGAGCCCATTGCCGAGGCAACCAGCCAGGCGACGGGGAAGGCGCTTGGGTATAAATAAAAAGTGGTTGTTTTTAAACAGGTTATATGATGAAATTCGATGGATTTTCGGAAAAAAACGCCTCATCCGATCGGATGAGGCGCGGGGAGATGTTCCTTGTGTGCAAAACCGCGACTAGGCCATGACCGTCTCTTCATCTTGGGCAGCGGGATGCGCGGCGACGGATGCGTCTTCATTTTCCTCGGCTTTTCCGGCTCCGATGGCTTCTTGGATGCTCAATTTAAATTCAGCTTGGATTTGTTTGACGAGCTTGAGCTCGAAAGCGTATCCATCCTCCGTCCGAGAATAACTTGCTGATAAAGAATTGAGGTATTGGCTTGTATATTTCGCGAGTTTTCCAGTATCTGCATTCGATTCAACAACCACTTGCGTCATCTTTTCAACAAGCTGATGAATCTCAACCTGTATAAAGGGTTTGGCGGGTGACACATTGGTTAAACCCGGTGCAGAAGGGATGTCCTCACCCGTACTCTCGTTGGTGGGAAGCGGGGAGACAGGGGCAGGGTCATCCACGGACGGTGCGACCGTTTGGACGGCGGCGGGGCCCGCGCTGCTCGGATCGGAAACAGGAAGGGGCTGGGAAGCAAGCGTTTCTTGGGGTGGCGCGGGTTCTTCTTTAACCGGTTCCATAACGGCGGGGGCTGGGGCCGGGTTTCCCGGGCCGAGAGGGAGTGGCATGCCGTCCTCCAGCGATCCCTCGTAAGCCGAAGCCGTTCGCACATATTGATAAACGGCTTCAAAACCCGAAATCGACTTAAAGTTCATGATCTTCGATGCCCGATGCATGGCCTTATCTTCTCTGCCGGTAATATAATTCTTAACCATTTTCCGCATTTGCGTAAAGGCGCGCCGGATGTCCTTGATCTCCTGTTTATTCAGGTCGCCTTCGACGGACAGTTCAAGCTCGAAGGCCTTGTTTACCTGAAATGCATCGACCTCCGTTTGGGCCGCTTCTCCCGTCAGGGTGCCTTCAGAGGTGTAAGTTGTCGTGCCGGCCTCTAGGCTTGCAAGAGAAGAGAGGGTTACCTTGTCCCCATCCTTGGTAAAAAGCGTAAAATCGGACCTTTTTTCAATATTGATTTGAAGCCGAGATGCTTCCATGTCTTCAAGCGTTTTCAGGTCCTTATCGTGCCGGGTTAACGAAGACATTGAAGACAGGGCACCTGGCAAATCGTGCGGTATCAGTTTCATGATGTTCCCTCCTAGGCTGCAGCGCAGATATTACTGATATTCCGGGTTACAACCTCCTCATCGGTGAGGGGGAATAAAACTTTAGCCCCGTTTTTGCCGTTGCCGGATTAGACAAGAAAAATTGAAAACTTATCAACAATGAACTATCAGTGCTTCCATCGTGCATTGCTTTGGTGGCCCGGGCGGACCGCTTCGGTATCTCTGATCCATTTAGCCTAAGTTCTTTTGTTCCTGTTTTGCATAAGCAGATGGAGAAAAAACGGTACGCCGATGAGGGAGGTAATTGTTCCCAAACGGAGTTCTTCGGGTGCGATCAAGGTGCGGGCGAGGAGGTCGGCCCCAACCAGCAGGATGCCGCCGGATAAAAAAGTTGCGGGCAGCAGGGTCCGATGGTTGGGACCGATCCAGCGCCGAATCATGTGCGGCACGATCAGGCCCACGAAGGCGATCGTGCCGGAGAAGGCGACCGCCGCGCCGATAATAAGGGCGCACAGACCCAGGAGCATCTTTCGAGTATAGCGGAGTTCGATCCCGAGGGTCTGTGCACCGCCCTCTCCTTCTAATAAAAGAATATTAAGATCTCTCGAAAAGAAAAGGAGTCCCAAGCTGCCGATGCCGATCGGCCACAAAGCGGCCTGTAGGTGGGGCCAGCCCCGTCCATCGAGACCCCCCATCAGCCAAAAGAAGGTTTCGCGGAGGGCGTCGTTTGAATCCAGCCGTGTCAAAATGAGAGAAAGGATCGCGCCCATGAATATTCCGACGGCGATGCCCGAGAGCAGCAGGGTTTCGGAGGAGGGCGTTTTCTGCCGGACTCCGATGCTATAGACCAAGAACAGTGAGAGCAAAGCGCCCGCAAAGGCGGCCGACGGCAGCGCGAGGGGGTGGTGGCTGGAGAGTCCGGAGGCGATCGCGACCACCGACGCCAAGGCCCCGCCGCTGGAAATCCCGATGATGCCCGGGTCGGCCATGGGATTTCGGAAAAGGGCCTGCAACGCCGCCCCGGCCACGGCCAGCCCGCCGCCGATGAGGACGGCGAGCAGCACCCGTGGCAGGCGGATCGACAGGATGATCGTTTCTTGGGCTGCTTCCCACCCCCCCCATTCCAAAAAGGGGAAGGCGTTTAAAACGATACGGGCCACGACCGCAAGGGACAGATCGACGGCCCCGGTGGCCGTGGCGAAGAAGACCGTCCCGATCAACAGAATCGTGAGGGGCAGCAAGGCACCGCCCCCCTTCGGCCGGGAGGATATTTTTCGCGAGAGTTCTTGTGCTGCTGGGCTCATTGCTTCGAGAGGCTCTTCGATCTGCCGTGCGAGGGGCTGTGCGAGGGGCTGTGCGAAGGGCTGTGATTGAAAAGAGACGGATGAAGGTACCGGGCCAAGACCTCGATGCCGCGAACCACAAAGTGAGAGACCGATGTCAGGTATTTCCCTGGAATGGAATAGACACGATCGTGTTTGGCGGCCGCGACCGATTGCAGGACCGGATGATGGCGCAATAAACGCTCGGCCTCATCCGCGTCCGGTTGCCAGGCATTGAGGATGAGAATTTCTGGATCGAGGTCCACCACCGTTTCAATCGAAAGCTTCGGATGCCCGACAACGCCCGCCTCCGCCGCCAGGTTTCTCCCGCCCGCCAGCCGGACGATTTCGTCAAAGTAGGTCTCCTGACCGGAAGTCCAACCTTCCAAGCCAAAGGAAAGGACGCCGGGCCGGCGGGTGATTCCCGAAAGGCGGTCGGCGATGGACGCCAAATCTTTGTTCATTTCGGCAATGAGGGCTTCGGCCTTCTCCGTTTCTCCCACCGCTTCGCCGACGCGCCGGATATTTTCTTGAATGCCCTCAATGGTTGAGAATGCTTCCAAGGTCACGACGGGGAGCCCCAAGGCCTTTAGCTGGCCAATGGTCTCCGTCGCCGAATAACTGGAGGCGAAGACGATATCGGGCCGAAGGGCCACGATCGATTCCGTGCCGATTTGTGAGATCTTGTTGGGGACCGCACCCGCCAAGTGAGACACGTGAGAGATCACCGGGTCGGTGGCATAGCGGGTAATGACGAGGATGCGGCCGGGATCGACAAGCGATAGCAGGATTTCGTCCGACCCGAGGGTCAGGGAAACAATGCGTTGCGGTTTTGGAGCGCGCGATTCCGCGGCCGATGAAAACTGCAGAAAAAACCAAGCGAAGAAAACGAAAAAAGATCCGAGGCGCTTCATCGATGGTGTTCCGCAATCATGGCTTCGATCCAATCGAGGTTGAGGGCTTTCGAAACGAAGCCCGCCCAGTCTTCGATCTGTCGGTCTTCAATATTACGATATAGGATGAGCGCCGTGGAGATCGGCGTGAGTCCTTTCCGGATTCGCAGGACATTGACGAAGCGTCGCCGAAACCCATCGTTTTCGAAAAGGCCGTACAGTCTCGTGCCGAAGAGAAGGCCGGGGGAGTCGATGAGGCCTGCGACGTGCCCGGCATCGGAAGACGGAGAGGTAAATAAGGGTGTATTCTGAGATCCAATGGGGCGGCTGATGCCCGCATGAATTTCGTAGCCAGATAGGATTTCCCCCGCTTCGGAAAAAAGAGGAGGACATGCCCTAAGGGGCAACGAAACCCGTGCCGTGATCTTTCCTGGCCGGAACTCGGTGGCGATATCCAAGAGGCCGAGGTCTTCCATCTCGCCCAGGTCCGACTCGATTTTTTCCGGATCGATCAGGACCTTTCCCATTATCTGATAACCGCCGCAGATTCCCATCAATTGAGCGCCATGTTTTGCGCTTTAAAGGGAGCGCCGCGCAGACCCTGGTTGGCGAAGATCCGGCAGAGCGCCGCGACGATGACGCTTTTGCCCACGTGCGAGCCGGTGCCTTGAATCATGAGGTATTGGGTTTTAGATTTTCTGCTCATCCTTTTGATGCCGCCGCCACAGGGTTTCAGGTTCGTTTTGGGCCTGCGCAATCCAGCGAGAAAGCACAAAGAAGGCATCGCTCAAGCGGTTCAAATAGCGGAGGACTTCTTCCGGCACACCCTCCTCCCGGTTGAGCCTCACGCAAAGCCGTTCCGCCCGTCGGCAGACCGTCCGCGCCTGATGGAGAAAGGCCGCAACCTTGCCGCCGCCCGGCAAGATGAATTCCTTCAAGGGTTCAAGGTCTTTTTGACAGTCGTCCATCAAGGATTCCAGGGCGTCGATTTCTTGGCTTAGGATCGCTTTCATCTCTTTCGATTCTTGTCCAGGCGGCGAGGCCAGAATGCCGCCGATGTCGAAGAGCCGGTCCTGCATCCCGTGCAGGCATTCGTCGAGCCGATCTCGCTCCGGCATCGTTTTCGGGAGTTCTTGGGCGAAGGCCCGCGCCAGGCCGACAATGGCGTTCAGCTCATCGACCGTGCCGTAGGTTTCGATGCGAAGATGGTCTTTTGGGATTTCCTGCCCCCTGGCCAGGCGGGTCGTGCCTTTGTCCCCGGTGCGGGTGTAGACTTTTGTGATGCGCATGGTTTGTTAGTGCTCCATTCTTTGCTTTGGATTTTCATTCCTGATCATCTTGTGTTTTAGGATCATTAGGATCAAAAAGATCAGTTCGGTTATTTTTTATCCATTCTAAAAACCTCTGTGAATCATGTGTACGTGTATTTTCATAAGCAGCCAAATTAGCGATGGCTCGAATTATATACTTCATGGCTTCCTCTTGTAATTCTAGAACAGCATACTCTTTATCTTTCATTTCGGTCCAATGTTTGAGAAAGCTTTTAGTCTTGTTTAGGTGAGCCTGAGAAACAATAAAAGGGGGGATCTGGTTCACCCCAATTCAGTGTAATGATGTCAAGGATTCTAACATCTCACGATCCAAAACACGAAAAGCCGTAGGCGGCCCCCTCCATTTGAAATGCCCCGGATGAAAAAGGTGCGCCAGCAATTCGATGCCGTCCACCACCCGTGGTCCCGGCCGGGCGAAGTAGCTGTTGGCGTCGACGGCAAAGACCCGGCCGTTTTTCACGGCGGGGAGCAAGGCCCAGCCGGAATAGTGGGTCAACAGTTCGGCTTGATCGACGACTTGAGAGAGATTGAAACCGCAGGGTGATAGGATGAGCATCTCCGGTGCATAGGCAGCGATTTCGTCCCAAGCGATGCGGACAGAATCGGCGCCGTGTTTTGCAAATGGATCCGATCCCCCGGCGAGGGCGATCATTTCCCCGACCCAGTGGCCGCCGCAATAGGGCGGAGAGAGCCATTCCATGAAAAAGACGCGTGGACGGGAATGAAGTTTTTGTACACGATCTTGAGTCGTTCTCACCCGAAGCCGGAGTTCATCCACCAGCGCGTTCGCCTCGGAGGCCTTGCCCGTTGCGGTACCGACTGCATTGATGTTCTCGAAGATGTCGTCGAGGCAAGCGGGTGTCAACCACAGGATTTCCGGCGGCTTGGGCAGGTGCTTTAAAAGCCTTGCCATTTCGTTGCCGGAGGGTGCACAGACCTGACAAAGATCTTGCGTAAGGATGAGGTCCGGTTCCGCTGTTTTTAGCAGGGCTTCGTCGACGGCATAAAGGCTCTTTCCGGTGTGTACGGCTTCGCGGACGCATTGATCGATCTCGCTTTGGTTGAAGCCGGCCATCTCCAGGGCATTACGGACGGCCACCGGTTTTTTCTTCGCGCCGGGTGGATAGTCGCATTCGTGCGTCACGCCGACGAGTTGATCTTCAAGCCCTAAGGCATAGACGATTTCGGTGGCGCTGGGAAGAAAGGAGACGATTCGCATCGGATTTTCCTTGCTGTTTCGGCGAGGTGCCCAGAACCAGACCAGCATAAAGGTCGGCCAAGCCGCTCGGCTGTGAACAGCCGCTTATCCAGGCAATATATGCCAAAACAGGCACTTTAGTGGGCATTGGCCAGAAATTAACATACACAATTATTAAATTGCCAGCAGCATGCCCCGTTTAAAAGCCGACCCGGTAGAACTTGGAAGAAAGCCCTTTGGTCCCGTAGGGGGCTCAGCCTGATCACGTTAAGTAGAGAAAGGAGTCAATTTTAATGTTATCGCTGTTAATTCCTTCTTTATTTCTCCTTGGTCCGAAAATACATACCCGTTTAGAGCGTACAGTCTTCTTCACGATAAAAATCGCTTTGATTGCTTCTCATAAGTTTATCGATTGAAGAAAGTATTCACAAGCACGGTGGCCGTTCCTTCACTCAATCTCAACTGAATCCTGAAAGGGGATGAGGTCAAGCGGTTTGAAGGTGATGTCGTGTCCACCCGCTTTCCTCCAGTTCACGAAGCGGTTGCGCGGCCCGGTCCGGAGAGGCTTTCGTGATCGTATTTCCGCATCATAACCATTGGAAATGGAAATGGAAATGGAAAAATTTTACGTTGGGTAGAGACACAATACGCCTGCTTTCCCTTTGTTACACGAGACAATTTTTAAATTGCCATTGCTTCCTAAAACGGTTCGTTCAAGATGATGGCATCACGTTGGATTACCTTCGAGACAACCTTCAATTGCGTTGTGAAAAAAGGCTGGCGATCTCAAGTTTTAATAAAATATAGGTGTTTAAAAGGTCAGCGTCACCCCCCCATAAGCCGAGAAACCAGCGGTGCCAAACCCAACTATTTCTTCGTATGTCTGGTCGAAGAGGTTCTCGATGCGGGCGAAGCCTTCGAGCTGGTCCGTGGCGCGATAGCTGGATGCGAAATCGACCTTGACATAATCGTCCATTTTCACATCGCCAATGTCAATCCGGTCTTCCACAACGGTTGCGAGCAGGTTCAGATTGAGGCGGCTTGTGGCATCATAAGCCATCCCAAAAGCGCCTTTGTGTTTGGCCCTTCTTAAGAGCGGGTCCCCTGTGCTTTTGTCTTCGCTGTCCATGTAGGTATAACTAAGGTTGATCACCAAGCCTTTCACAATACCGATGCCGCTGGTGAATTCAACACCACTTGCTTCGGCCTTGTTAATGTTAAACGGTTGAAAGCCAGAGAAACCGATGAGCTCGTCGAAATCATTTTTGAAATAAGTCACGTCGAACCAGGATGTGGGGCGTTCCCCGCTGCTGGGGTATTCTTTTCTGACGCCGATGTCAAACCCCTCGCTTTCCTCCGCTTGTAGATCTTTATTAGAAAATCCCGCGAAGAAGAGGTCATTAAATGAGGGTGCCGTGAAACCGGTGCCGTAGGAGGCGTGCAAGGTCATCCCATATCCGTCAATCAAATAGGCTGATGTGACACGAAACGTTGTCTTGTCGCCGAATGTACTGTGGTCATCGTACCGAACGCCTACCGTTAGGAATAAGGCATCCCGCAGAGCGGCTTGATCTTCTATAAAGACCGATTTGATATCGACTTCTTTGTCGAAATCGCCGCTGCTGCTCGCCCCTTGCTTCTGATCGTACTCCAGCCCCAATACAAGGGTATTTTCTTTCAAAAGAGAAAATGCATTCAGAAACAGAAGGTCTTGGACGTTGATCTCTGTGAGGCTGTTATTGAAGGTATCCGCCGGATCGTCGGGCTCGTTCGTTTCAATATTTTCATCCGCGATGGAAAATAGAAGGGAGGGCGTCCACCAGTCGGTGACTGGTTTTTTGAGGACCAGTGAGGTGTAGATTGCATCCCGCTCGATGGTTTGGTTAAGGTCGTCTCCGCCACTCCCGCCAGATGCATCGATCTCGTCTTCTCCGGTCATGTATCGAACGGTGAAATCAGCCCGCCCGTCTTTGAGGAAGTTGAGGCCGACCCGATGAGACACCGTTAGGTTTTTGTAACCGTCTTCCTCGCTATTTCCCTGCTGTTCACTGGCCGCGGAAATCCCTTCGCTTTCCAGACGTGAAATGGAAAAAGTGTAATCGAAGTCGTTTTCAGAACCCGAAACACCAAGGCGTTGCCGAAAGGTTTCAAAGGATCCAAACTCGGTGAGCAAGGAGATCGACGCCTTCCCCTTGCCTTGCTTCGTGATGATGTTGATGACGCCACCGATGGCCTCCGATCCGTAAAGGGAACTCTGGGGGCCTCTTAGCACCTCAATCCGCGCGATATTTTCAACGAGCAGATCCCCAAAGTCAAAAGCGCCTGTCGTGGGGCTATTGACCTTGACCCCATCGATCAGAACCAGGGTGTGATTGGATTCCCCCCCCCGAAGAAAAACCGAGGTCTGTTGTCCGAGTCCGCCCGACTGCGCAACATCCACACCGGCGACTTCCCGAAGCGCTTCCGGGACACTTTTAATATGTTTTTTCTCAAGATCTCTTCCTTTTATGATGGTGATGCTGCTTCCGACCTCTGGAACAGGCGATGGAAGTCGTGTCGCCGTCACGACGATCGGGTCCAGCAACATCGGCTCTTCTTCAGTTATTTCTTCCGCAAATATGTTACCCGAGAAACCCATCAACAAGGCAAAAAACAAACCAGTTGCACCACATACTTCACACATTCGATTCTTCATTGTTATTTTCCTTTCCCTCGAAAGTCATTTTGATTCTGAAAGGCCCGGTCTCCTGGCTCTGGGCGACCTACTCCCACCCCTTCCCATCCCGGTTTTGCAAGACAGTGGCGTTGGTGGTTTCGTTCCCATCACAGTTGCGGGGCAGCTGCGGTTTTACACCGCCTTCCCGAGCAGCCGTTCAGATTGTTTGAGTTGTGTTTCCTTCTTCAAGCAAAAAAAATCCCCAGCTTCTCATGATGAAAGCTGGGGAATCTCTTTCCATCCCGCTGTCCTGACCATCGAAGACCGTTTGCGAGTTCCTTCATCCAGGCAGGTCTTCTGGCTCTGGGTTCGCCCTACTCCCCACGCCTTCCCATCCGAATCGATTGGACAGTGGCTCTTTTGTGGGTTTCGTCCCCCAACACAGCGGCGGGACCGCTCCCGATTGTCACGGGATTCCCTTTTCAAGCCCGGCAATCAAGCGGGCTGACCTGAGAAGGTTCTTATATTCTTATGCAGGTTTTATAACAGGGTCATTGGATAAAATCAATCTTTGGTTTTTTTATGCCCTTCATTTTGAATCGGAAAGATGCTTGCTTTCAATAGCCACATCAAAATGGTCTGAATGATCGAGGAACACAAAGGCAAGAATGCTGACGAATACGATGCCGGCCGATAGGAAGAACATCGATATATACCCATGGGCATGTGCCACAAAACCCCACAAGGGGGAGCCGATAAAGATACCGATATCGAAAAAAAGCGTAAAGAGGGCCATGCGTGCGCCACGTTCCGAATCCGGCGCCCGGTTGATGAACAAGACCGACAGGATTGGAAAAATAAAACCATGACCGATGCCGCAAAGCATGCCGCTGAAAAGCAATCCGGTAGATGAGGGCCAAAGGCCAAGCCATGCAATACCGACGGCCAGGAAAACAAAAGACGGATAGAGTACCCGCTTCAAGCCGAAACGATCCGGCCAGGTCCCTCCAATCAGACGGATGGAGACGGCCGTGAGGCTGTAGGCCAGGAAAAAAGTGGACACACCAAGCCCGATATCATGCGCATAGGGTTTTAAAAAAACCATGTATGATGTGAGTCCGATGGCAAAAAAACCCGTTGCGAGCACCGGAACGCGGTTTGACGGGTAGAAGGTGGTTTTTACAAATCGATAGACGTCAAATAGATCACCCCTTTTTTTTTCGACGGGCGGATCTGCGAGAAAGAAACCGATTAGGATAAACAGGAGGGTAAATGAGGCGCAGGCCAGAAAAAGCCCCCGATATCCGCTTAGACGGACAATCTGTTCTCCCAGCGGAATGCCCAAAGCGCCCGATAAATGCCCCGCGATCCCAAAAAGGGCGATCCCCTCCGTTCGGCGGGATAATGGAGAAATATCCGCTGCAAGGGTGAAAAAAGTAGAAAAGAGAATCCCGATGCCAAAACCGTGTATGAGGCGAATCATGTAGATTTCCCAAGCGATGCGGTCAATCGTCAGGTAGAGCAGGTGTGCGATGAGAAAGACCAAGCCCCCGATCAAAAGACATCTTCGCCGTCCAATCCGTTCGAGGGCGACGCCGATCCAAGGACGGAGGAGAATACCGGAAACAGAGGCGGTTCCCATAATAATGCCGATGTCCGCGAGGCCGGAACCCAGGTCTTGCAGGTAAACCGGCAACAGGACATAAGGCCAAAAGGAGAATCCGAAGAAGAGATGTCCCATAAAAAGAAGGAAAAAGCGTCCGGTCAGTAACTTGGGACGATCTTCCGGCGGCATCATGATGTGTTGATCGGCGCTTCGAACCATATCGAAATCATATCAAAGACCACTTTGCCTTGTCAGAACCGCTCCGACATTTTTCCTTTACGATCGGAAAGTGGCTGGGTTATAATTTTTTAAACGAAGTCGATTAATATAAAGGACCAAGGATGATCAGCAAGGATGTACTGGTGTCTTATATTCAAAAGGCGATGCCCGATGCCGAGGTGGCCGTAACGGATCGGACGGGCACGATGGACCATTTTCAGATTCAAATTGTGTCCGAGGCATTCGAGGGGAAAAACCTGCTCGATCGTCAGCGCTTTGTTTACCAAGCCTTGGATGAACCGATGAAAGACGGCCGCATCCACGCCCTGGAGATCAAATCGCAAACGCCGAAAGAAGCGGCCGCCCCATAATGACATGGCAGTGAAGTCGTTAATGGAAAAATTTTAGAAAAAGCAAGGAGAAGCGATGGCAAATAGCACCGAAGAAGAAATCAAAAAAGAAATCGCCGAGAATAAGATCTTAATCTACGGCAAGGGAACCAAACTCATGCCGATGTGCGGTTTTACACAAGAAACGATCGTGTTTTTCAACAAATACGGCTACGACTTTGAGGTCATCGATGTATTGAGAAACATGGAAAAAAGAGAAACCCTGTCTAAGATGACCAATTGGCCGACCCTGCCGAAGGTGTTCATCGACGGCCAGTTCTACGGAGACACCGACATCTTGGATGAAATGGAACGGAAGGGAGAAGTCAAACCCCTCCTCCAGAAGGCCTTTGGAGACGAAGTATCCTAAAACAAAGGCCTTCTGAGTGCAATATTGACCGGACGGGGCGGCGGCCTCGCCCGGTTTTTTTTGGCTTATTTGGTTTAACCCTTAAAAAGCCAATATTTTAGTTTCCATCGGTTCAAGATCCGCTGCATGAATTCCACATTTTTGACCTTTGCGGCGATGGCCGAAATCTCTTCACGATGCATCATGATATCCCTGTCTTGGCTTTGATCCAAACCCCCGTTTGCGATAAAACACCGTAATTGGTCCAGTTCTCCTCCATCGAGCCACACCCCATGATCGCGGCATTGATCGATCAGGACCCCTGAAATCTTCCTGAAGTTCTGTCTCAGCATCAGATCGTCACAGAGCGGGCAGGAAAAGTAGCCCGCCTCTTGAGGCAGCGGTTTTTTTTGAAACGCGTAGGGGATGGTTTCGTCTGCAAAAACGTCGCGTTTTGAGGTCAGTTGCTTGAATTCGCGGGTGTCGAGCCAAAGGCCTCCACAAGACGCGCAGGCGTCCAGGACCGTCTCCCGGTAGTCATGACGGCGCAGATCCGTTTTGCAACGCGGGCACACAGGTGTTTCGTGTATGGCTTCCGCCGTGTTTTCTCCACCGCAGAAAGGACAGAGGCGGCTCTTGACGTTGATCGTTTTATGACAAAACAGACAGGGTTGTGTGTCCATTCGATCTCCTTCACTGAAGAAGGGTACAGTTAAGCGGATCGGAGAGCGTTATTCCCGCTGGCTGGTGGGGATGTTGATTTTTAAACCGACATAGGCCGCATTGTCATTGTTATTGCTGAGGGATTCGTCCGAGGAAAAACCGAGGGCGTATCCCACTTCGAACCCAAAGGAAGGTCCGTCCTCAAATTTATATTCCAACATCAGGCCTGTCGAAAATAACACCACGGGAGAATCCGAGGCCTTTTGGGTGCCGTCCTCTGAATCTTGTGGCGCGGCGCTGATGCCGGCGCCGAACAAGGGCCCCCAGGACCAGACGTCATAATACCTTCCCCGACCCAGTCTCCAAGGGATATAAATCGATACGAAATCGATGGTGGCGTTTAAGCCCCCGTTGTTAAATATATCGATTTCGTTGGCGCCGTCCGTGCCGGTATCGAAGTAGACCCTTGCGCTCGGATCGAAAAAACGCGCTTCGAGGCAGCCGTGGAGCACACGGAAATCTATTTTCGTACATTTTTCATCCGGTGAGAGGTTCTTGTATTTTCTGGTCGCTTGTGCGGTCACGCTGCCGGGAAGGTCGACTTCCGTTGTTTGTGCTAAAGCGGCATGCAATGGAAATAAAAGTAAGAAAAAGCAGAGTATGTTGCGCATCGTCTTTCCTCCTCGAGGGATCGTCTTGTCACAACGGCGGACGTTTAAATGGTCGGGTCCGCCCGGTACGGTCTTGGTCCGGCGATGGTATCCGAAGGCCGGGTCCTGTTTTTAATTTTACGAGAACGAAACCGCATGGACCGGCGGCCGATTGTCGTACGGCATGCGGGTCCTGGTGATGATTCGCACCCGACAGCGCCGCTGGCACGTATGCGGCTCGGAGACCCTGGCTCCACGGAGCCCAGGATGTTCCATCATCCGTGCTTCGCCAGATCCCGCCGACGGAGATACCAAGACGATATGTCGGCCATCGCGGGGATCGACACAAATCGAATGGATACCGGGCTGATCGTATAACCGCCGCCTTGCCATTCCCGACGGTCCGTCAAGGACCAAAGCGCATCGACCAGGTTCCAGCTATTCCCGAAATCATTCGAGCAAAACAAACCGCCGGGGATGGTGCCGGCCCAAAGCCAACCCGCTTGGTTGAACCTCCCCGCTGCGAGACACCATAACAGCTTTACGCTGCCGTCGTCTTCCGTCTCCGGTGTTCCAGGGGGATAAGCCGGTGCGGCGATTTCTTCCCAATGTGCACCGGCATCCGGTAAACGATGCAACTTTACACCGAAGTGCCCCAAGTTAAGCGCAGCATAGACGGCGTCGTCACGCCAATCCGAAAGGACAAAAGAGACTGGATCGCCTAAAAAAAAACGGTTTGAACATTCGCCACCCTCCTGCAATCCGATCGAGGCGGAAAAGCCCCTTTCGTGTTGCCACCCAAAGTCGATCCGACATCACTATCCCCCTGATAAGGCCTGCATGATATAAACCTCGCTCGAACGCCGGACCGGATCGTTGAGGGTCTCTCGGTCCGAAAGACGTTGCCCGTCGATGAACACCGTGACATGCCGCCTCAAACGGCCTTGGTCGTCCAGTAGATATGGGCGCAGAGCCGGACGTTCTAAAAAGACCGCCTCAAAGATCTCACAAAGGGTTTCACCGGTGACTTCGAAACCGGCCGTGTCTACATGGCGGCTTAAAAGAGGAGTCAGGTAAACGAACGCCACAACGATCGAGCCAAGGTCTTATTTGCCAAGGTCTTATTTGGATGGATACGATCAATAATGGGAATTTTATTTCGGCTGCATTTTACAACGATGAAAAATTTTTTCATACCCAAAAAATTTTTAAGGCGTTTGTAAAGACACTTTGAGAATCGAAACCTTCTTTATTTCATGCTGGCAAAGGCGTTTTCCTTTTGATAAGCTTCGGCCTGCAAACTTGAGATTGTTCTGTCCTGAATCGAAGGTGTCCTCCTTCTTTAGGAATGTGCGGCGGAGGTGATTGAATGAATATTCCTGCCGGGCGAAGGGTCCATCCGTGCGTCTAATCTTAGGCCTCCTGTTCGTTTTTTTGAGTTTGGGAAGGGAAGTCCTTGGTGAGCAGGAGCCTCCAAAGGTACTCGATCCCCTCGTGGTTTCGGCCTCGCACCTTCCCGCGACAATAGAAACGGCATCGGCCGGGATCACCGTGATCGAACGTGAGGAGATCGAGGCAAGGCAGGCGGTCAGCGTGGTGGACCTGCTTCGGCAAGTGCCCGGCCTCCACATCGATCAGCCGGGCGGGCGCGGCGGGATCGCTTCCGTCTATGTCCGGGGAGCCGACCCGAATTTCACCGTGATCTTAATCGACGGGGTCAAGGTCAACGACCCGACCAACAGCCGAGGTGGATCCTTCGATATGTCGACACTGAGTCCGGCTGGCATCGAACGGATCGAAATCGTCCGAGGACCGCTTTCTTCGGTCTACGGATCGGATGCGATGGGGGGCGTCATCCACATCACGACCCGTTCCGGGACGGCCCGTCCCCAAACGGTCATCGACTTGGGAGGCGGCGCGGGGGACTTTTACCGCGCCGGAGTCGAAACGCGCGGCCCCTTGGGTTCCGCGGACTACGCACTGAACCTCTCTTATGTCGATGACGGCGGCGTGGTTGAGGGGAACCGCTTTGTCGGCAAGCAGATCGGTGGCAAGCTGTCACTGGCGCCCTCCCATACGAGCTGGCTGGAGTTGTCGTTGCATTGGTCCGGCAGTCGAAGCGAATCCTTCCCGGACGACAGCGGCGGTCCTGTATTTGCCGTCTTGTCCGAACTTGACGAACGCAAGGCAGAAATGTTCACGGCCGGATTTTCTTTCGGTCAAGACCTGAACGCTTCTTGGGAATACACCCTCAATGCCGCCCATTATCATCGGCAAGAGGAGATCGACTCACCCGGGGTGGCGCCGGGCCTCAGAGACCCTTTTGGAATTCCGCCCAATCGGAGCGACAATCACTTCGATCGCTCACACTTGAGTGTCGATACCCTCTTCTCTCCCTCTGCATCGCTGCACTTCGGTTTGGGGGTGGAAGCCCAACTCGAGAAGGGGGAGAGCGAGGGTTTTTTGTTTTTGGATGGTCCCTTGCCCAATCGTTTCGAACAAGACAGAGCGGTCTACAGCGCTTATCTCGAAACCGAGATGATTCCGGTAATGGGCGCCCGTCTCCAAGGCAGCGTTCGCGTCGACGATCCCGAGCGCTTCGATCCTGAAATCACACCGCGCCTCGGTTTTATGTATGCCGTCGTTTCGAGCGGAACGACCTTCAAAGCCGACTGGGGAGAGGGTTTCAAGCTACCGAGTTTTTTTGCCTTGGGCAACGCCATTGTCGGAAACCCTTCGCTGCTGCCGGAAACCGCCAAAAGCCTTGAAATCGGCATCGAACAAATGCTTTCGTTGGAGGGTATCCAGGTGAGCGCGGTCTATTTTCACAATCGCTATGAAAATTTAATCGACTTGGCGGAAGGACCCCCTCCTTCATTGGTCAACCGTTCGGAGGTGACCGGCCAAGGCCTTGAAGTCGAACTGTCTTTTAAATCGACACCCGATCTTTGGTTGAACACCCACCTCACCTATACCCACATGGATATCGAGGGAAGCCGGGAGGAACTGCGCAACCGGCCCGAATGGCGTGGTGGCCTGAATACGTATTGGCGGCCCAAAGCAAGCCTCAGCACGAATCTCTCGATTTTGTATGTGGGAGAGTCTGTGGATTCTTCCATCGCGACCGGAGACCGAGACTTGGACGCGCATCTCCGGGTCGATCTCGCGGCGCATTGGACACCGACGGCGCAATGGAAATGGAGCGTGGTTCTCGATAATCTATTTGACGCCGATTATGAAGAGGCCGTCGGTGTCCCGGCACCCGGCATCCGGGGGCGAATTTTCGTTCGTTTTCGGAGATGAGGGGATGATGAAATAAGCACGGTTTTCCCCAAGGAGAACGATTGCACCAACCGCGCCGCCGGGTTAAGCCAGCTGAATCTGGTGTCCGTCTTCGGTGGAGGGCAAGGTCTCGTTGGAGAAAAAAATCACCTGGCGATGCTTGGAAATGTCCCGGATGATCTTGCCCGCGATTTCCTTCGACGGCTTATCGAAGCTGAAAAAAGGGTCATCCAGTAGGATGGGAAAGGCCACATCCTCAAATTGCTCGACGACGGAGAGGGTAATCGAGAGAAAGACCTGATCGGCCATGCCCGAACTCAGGCGGTTTAAGGGGGTGCTCCCCTCGAAAACACGCCCGTCTTCATTGACACGGATGGTCCCGGACTTTCCCGGTCGAAACAAATCGTATAAGCGTCCGACATCTTCCTGTAACTGCCTGCGTTTGGAATCGGAACTTCCGCCTTTTGCAACGGCAAGAATGGAAGACATAAAGCAATCTTCCGCCGTATCGGCGGGGCCCGCCTCAAGTTCTGGAAAGGAAAAGACGGAGGACTTCATTGGAGATGAAGGCAACAATAGGCGGGAGTGCTCACCCCGCGTCTCCTCTTGGAGGCGATAAATTTCGCTGGTGATCTCTTCGAATCCCTGAAGTTTCTCTTTCAATTTCTCGGCCTCATCCGCCAAGCTTTTCACTGTATCCTCCAAGGCCTCGATGCGCTCTCCTTGGAGGATGTGAGCCTTCTCCTCGGATGCATTTTGCTTTTGCTTGACCAAGTTCGTGAAGGTCGACTGAGCCGTCTTGAGAGAGGCGATATCTTGACTGCCGGTCTTCTGCATGAAGGCGACCACTTCTCGATGCGTTTCTCTAAATCCGTCTTCGAGCCGCTGTGCCGCTTCCGTAAGATGGCGTTGTTCCGTTTTTATCTTCCTCCGGACCGCCACGCGGCGTAAAATCCGAAGGTAGGCAAATATGCACAGGCCGCTTCCCCCAAAAATGCCCGCCAAAAAAAGATACCGTAGAAACCCCGATAGGGTGATCAAAAAAGGGAGTAAAAATGCAGCGGCCACAAGGACCGTGCCGGCCTGGCAAAAACGGTCCTTCAAAAACCCGGATTCTTGATTTTTCAATGCCGAAAACGCGTCCTCCAGGATTTTCCGTTCCTCCGCAATTTCTCCCAGTGCCGTTTTTTTCTCTACCTGGTCGGTCTCATAATCACTCAGAAGATCCGGCAGCAGGGTGCCCTCCGAGGCAAATAGAGGGAATTTCTTCTCTTCCTCCGCTTCGATTTGTGCAATCTTTGCATCCAAGGCATGGCATTGGTTGATGCGTTTTTGTATAGAGGCGGCCTCGTCCTGTAAGCGGAGCATGTCCTCGTACTCGGCCTCCATGGCCGACTGTTTTTTCTCCAAGGTTTTCAAGGATTGGATGTTTTTCGACTGTTTTAATGCTGAGTGCTGTGTTTGCGCTTCCGCTTCCGCTTCACGCCCCGAGTTGGTTATATCGGATAAGCATTCGGGCAGAGGGAGCAAGCCGTCTTTTTTCGACGATGATAGGTGTGAAGGATAACGGAAGCGATCGATAAAAAAGAGCAGCCCCCGTTTCTGATCATCCAACCCGCCGGACTCTTGGCGGAGCCAGCGGCCGATTTTATCCCGATCGGTTTCGACAGTGGAAAACGTTCTTGTGCCGGAGTCCATTTTTGAGAGGTTCCAGGCGCCTTTTTGGTAGTCGCGGGCGATGCGGAAAAAACCCCCATTCTGAGATCGGAAGGTGACCGCGGCCTGTGCCGGACGGTTTTGGGAGGTGACGATGTTTGAGAATGGCGTGTTGACGAATAGAGAAGACAGGGTCCGGAAGGTCATTGTTTTCCCCGAGCCGTTTGGCCCGATGACGGCATTCATCCCCGGTTTTAGGAGGATCCGCTTTGGTTGGTCAAAGGGGCGAATCCCGAAAAGATCGATTGCAAAAATAACCATTTTTCTCCCGTTTTATCGAATCAAAAAGGCGAAGAAATTCGAATAAATTATAGCAGAAGATAAAAAAGGTGTGTCCTTTTCGGTTCCATATAGAGATAGGATCCCTTTTCATCGTATTGACAGAATGACCTCACCCAGCTAACTTAAAAACATACTTGCGAATGTCCCTGAAAATACTTTTGTAATGAATAGGATGACACCATGGTGATCGACCAGGACCTATTGTGTGAACTCGACAAAGACATCACGTCAACGGAAAAACTGACGGCCATCCATGGGGTTTTGAAAAAGAAATTCAACTTTATCGATCGAATCTCCGTGGCTGTGTACGATGCGAAGACCGATATCCTCAAAAGCTACAGTCACAGCAGTGGAGGAAAAGACCCACTTTCGCATTATCAAGCGAAATTAAGCGACTCCCAATCGCTGAATGACATTTTCAAGACGGGAAGTCCGCGGGTGATCAACAATCTTGATTGCCTGCGTTCGTATCGAAAAGAACACATCCTCCGGATCCTTAAGCAGGGCTATCGCGCCAGCTATACGATGCCCATGGTCATGAACGGCATCTTTTTTGGTTTTGTCTTTTTCGATTCGAATAGAGCGCATAGCCTGGGATCCGATGTGGTCCATGACTTGAATCTCTTCGGACATCTGATATCGTTGACGGTGATCAATCACCTGATGACGATTCAAACCATGCTCGCCACCGTGAAAGCCGCACGCAGCATCACACGCTTTCGGGATATGGAAACCGGCACTCACCTAGACAGAATGTCTCACTATGCAAGACTCATTGCGAGGGATTTGGCGGGTGTCTACCATTTTAGCGACGAATTCATCGAGCATGTCTTTTTGTTTGCGCCGCTCCACGACATCGGCAAAATCGGCGTACCCGATGCGATTCTTCAAAAAGCGGGGCGGCTCAGCGAATCGGAATACGCAGTCATGAAATCGCATGCGGAAAAGGGCCGGGAGATCATCGACGCCATTCTCGAAGATTTCGGCCCCGAATCCTTGCAACAAATTGCAATAATGCGGAATATTGTAGAATCTCATCATGAACACGTCGATGGAAGAGGCTACCCGCATGGAAAACAAGGGGAGGCCATTCCCATCGAAGCCAGAATCATCTCCGTGGCCGATATCTTCGACGCACTCACCAGCGCACGGCCTTATAAAACCGCCTGGACCAATGAAGAAGCCTTTACCGAACTCAGACGGATCTCCGGAACACAACTCGACGAAGCCTGTGTTGAGGCGCTGATTGGTCATCCGAGGGAAGTGGAGGCCATCCAGAAACGGTTTAAAGACGACCTCTATACCTAAGCGGCCGTTGATCCCCAGACCGATGGTTTCGATCAGATGAAGAAGAACGGTTTCGAGGCGTGCCCGGCCCGGATTTTGTGCAGTTGTGATTTCAAAGGATGGATCGTTTTGTCCGCTGAACCCGGAGACGGGCGTTTCCTGAAGCCCAAGGGCTTAAACGATCCTGAAGACGCGGTATACGGAAAGAGGCGTTGAATCGATCTACTTTAATTTGAAGAGGTAGCCCGCCACCCAATCGATCTGTTGACCGCTTAAACTGATTTTTCGCATCGAAGCACCCGGTTTGACCGATTGAGGATCGGCGATAAAGTTTCTTAACGTTTCGAGATCGATCCGTCCCCCAACGTTTGAAAGGTTTGGCCCCCGGGTCCCGCCGTTGCCATCGATGGTATGACATCGGATACATTTTGCTTCAAAGACTTTTCTGCCGGCATCCTCTGGAGACAGCTTGGCCAGCTCCGCGTCGTTGAGTCCGGAACATCCAAATGAAAAAACCACCGCGCCCGCAAGCCAAAACCATTTAAGCCCGATCGTCATCCCGTCCTGAATGAAATTCATCATCATCTTTTTCATCACCTTATATCCGGATCGAGCGGATGGCGTTTTTCACTCGATAAGGGTTTAGAATATATCGCTTCATTCTAATCGGGAGCCGCTTCGCGCGGCTCCCGATTAAAGATCGGTCTTAAGGCTGCTATTTATTTGGTTGGGGAGTGTATCTCAAATAGGGTTTGACTACCGTGTGTCCTTTGGGAAATTTCGACGGAATTTGGTCATCCGTGACGGCGGGGACGATGATGACGTCCTCGCCGTCCTTCCAGTTTGCCGGGGTCGCTACCGAATAATTGGCCGTCAATTGCAAGGAATCGACCACCCGTAAGATCTCGTCGAAGTTCCGCCCCGTGGAAGCCGGATAGGTCAAGGTCAGCTTGATCTTTTTATCGGGACCGATGATAAAGACCGAGCGGACCGTCATATTGTCCAGGGCATTGGGGTGGATCATGTCATATAAGGTCGCGATCTTTTTTTCAGGGTCGGCGATGATCGGATAGTTCACCCTGGTGTTCTGGGTTTCATTGATGTCCTTGATCCATCCGATGTGGTCGTCCAAGGGATCGACACTGACGGCCAAGACCTTCACATTGCGTTTTTGAAACTCGGGCATGATCTTGGACACGGTGCCCAACTCCGTGGTGCAGACGGGAGTGAAATCCTTTGGATGCGAAAAAAGGATCCCCCACCCGTCACCCAGCCATTCGTGAAAATGGATCTTGCCTTCGGTCGTTTCCGCCGAAAAATCCGGCGCTTCATCTCCTAATCGCAGTGCCATGACGCGCTCCTTTTTTACAAGTTCACGGTCTTTACATGACCGCTTGGGTTTTAATTGAAAGGTTTTGTAAAGTCATATCGATGCGGAATGGTTTCGGCCGTCAAAGCTCACACCCATTGAGAATATCGCTTCGTGAATGCATCGGCCTTTGCCGTAGATCGAGTAGTAATAAGAAAGTATAACCCCTTCGTTTCCTGGGACTCAAGCCCTTTTTCGAGCGCTGTCCTTGATTCGGCCGGAGCTTGAAGATATACTTCCGCCGTTCTCTCCTCGCATAGGAGGCAATGCATCCAAATGCAAAAAAAAATCGCGGTCTTGTTGATGGCCCACGGCGCTCCGGAATCGCTCAACGACATTGGGGCCTATTTGCAACACATTATGAAGGGCCGCCCGCCCGCTCAAGCCATCGTCGATCAAGTGAAAGAACGCTATGCCCTCGTCGGGGGAAAATCCCCTTTGTTGTCCATCACGCAACAACAAGCCGACGCCTTGGAAGTCCGGCTCAACGACGATCACTTCGAAAGAAATGTACGTTTCCAAGTGTATGTCGGCATGCGCCATTGGCATCCGTTTATTGCCGATACCGTCAAAGCCATCGTCGACGACCCGCCCGAGGCGCTCATTGCCCTCAGTCTCGCGCCGCAATATTCGAAGCTGAGCGTGGGGGCATACAACGAGACGCTGAAGAAGGCCTTGACGGAGTCGGGAAGCACCCTGCCGGTGCACTGGGTCAAAAGCTGGCACAACCAGCCCCATTTAATCGATGCCTTTTCGGATCGATTAAAAGCCGCATTGGAAGGCTATGCGGAGGATGAACGGGCGTCCGTTCAGATCGTCTTCACGGCGCATTCGCTCCCCGCCGAGGTACTGGCGGATGGCGATCCTTACCCCAATGAGGTGATGGGAACAATGACCGAAATCGTCAAAAAATGCGATCTCGGACCGCAAGGAACACGATGGCGGTTCGGATATCAAAGCCGGGGCTTTCGGCCCGGCGAATGGCTCGGTCCCGAAGTGGACGATATTATCGAAGACCTTGGAAACCGGGGCGAAAAAAATCTCCTCATTGTTCCCATCGGATTCGTCTCGGACCATGTCGAAATTCTCTACGACATCGACATTCTCTACAAGGACATGGCCGCATCCAAGGGCATCCGGCTGCAGCGCACCGAATCCCTCAACATCCACCCCTCCTTCATCAAGGCCCTTTCGGACCTCGTTTGCAGCAAGTTTCGCGTCTAATCCGGTGAGCATTTCCCCTGTCCGAGAGAAAACGGGCTTGCCCGCGAAACCGCCAAAGGACCCACCGTCTCGCATCAAGATTCCGCCGCCACCTTCAAGGCCTCATCCAAGGGCTGTTCAATCGGCCGATTCTTGACCCGCTTGAGGATCCGTTTAAAACGCCGCCACAAGACGAAGAAGTGCACAACCTTGCCGAAGGTCTCGGCCACATAACGCGGATAAAAAACAAGCGGGTTTTCGATGGGCAGGCCATGGCGTCGATCCGTTCTTGATTTGATTCGGATCAGTCCGCCTTCGAGGGGATGGACCTTTTCAATTTTGGGACAGGCATAAAAATGCAGGAGTTTTTGCATCATGTCGTCCAGGTTATAGCCCCATGTTTTGGCCCGTTGGATCACGGTTTCGACGTGTTCCGGCGTGTAGTAGGCGTCCCAGGCCTGCTGGTAAATCCCCAGCCATTCGGCCTTCGACATGACCGGGTGTGCCGTGGTGACATGAACCACATCGTAGGTGTTCATGTCTGAAGCCATCTCAACCCCATTTTCAAAAAGGACTTTGTGGTCCTCGGAACCGGGCAGGGGCGTGAGGATGAAAAATTCCAGCAGATCGATGGGGATTTCTTTTTGAATCGTCTTGATGTCGTTAAGGATACTCTCCGGAGTGTCGGTGGGAAAACCCAAGATGTAGCCCGCATAGGTCAGCGCGCCGACGCGATGCCAGGCATGGAGCATCGTTTGATACTCGGAGATCTTATTCTGCTTTTTCTTGGCGCCTTTCAGGGCCTCGGGATTGATGCTCTCCAGTCCGATAAACACCCGCGACACTCCCGCCCGCCCCGCTTTTTCGATAAAGCGCGGGAGCTTGTGACACATGGTATCGACCTGGATCACCATCCGGATTTTGATGCCGTCCTTTTCCCTTAATTCGATGAGACGGTCGAAGATCGCCTCCCAGCAGCGGTTGCGTGCGAAGTCGTCGTCGCTGATAAAAAAATTTGTGATGCCTTCTGCGAAGCCCTTTCGCACAATGGTTTCGACATCATCCGCACTCCGGTAGCGGGACTTGTGTCCTTGAACATTGATAATGGTGCAGAAGCTACACAAAAAAGGACAGCCCCGCCCGGCGTCGAAACTGGTCCGGAGACCGGAGGTCTTCTTGACCATGTCGAAAGGGAGGTAAGGGACGGCCACGCCCGTCATATTTGGGAGATCGTCCATAAAGTTGTAGAGGGGCTTCATCTCTTTGGCATAGGCATCCCGAAGAAGCGTGTCCAGCCGCCCTTCCACCTCACCGGCAAAGAGAGAGATTCCCATGTCCATCGCCGCCTGGCAATCGCCCGGGAGTTTGGGGAGCATCGCCAGGCATCCGCTGACGTGAAAGCCGCCGATACCAACCTGGATGCCCTGCTGACGAAATTGACGGGCGATATCCATCGCACGGGGAAATTGATTGGTTTGCACGCCGACCAGGCCGATGAGGGCATGGTTGCCGGAGGCAAGAATTTGGCGGCTTAAGCCTTTGATATCGATTCGCGTGTTGGTTTCGTCAAAAGTCTGCAAGACAATGGTTACTGTGTCGCCCAAAACCCTTCTTTCAATGCAATCCAAGGCGAGGCCGTTGATGACGGCCAAGGTGTTGGAAGGAATAGACGAACGCAGCCATTGAATCACATAGCCCTCGTCGTCGTAGTGCGAAGGCTTGATCATGATGAAATGAAAGACGGAAGGATCCTTTTTTTGATCGATACTGTTCATGTCTATCGGTTGGCTCCTAATGGTTTTCCGAAAATAAAGAGGATATACACATGCCGTGATGGTTTGGTCGCTTGCGGCGCTATTTGCTTTTATGCGGCGCCTGCAATGGGGCGAGCGTTTCCACATCCGGCAGCCTTTCCTCGATCCCTTCCGCTTCGATCTTCTCCATGAGGGGAAGGCTCCAAAGTACGATGGCCAGGTGGTCGGAAGGTGTGGGGTGACGGGGCGAAACGGTATGGTAGGTCAATTCCACATGGCTTTCCGCATCCTCCCAAACGATTTTTGGGCCGGGACGACGTTCCTTGGGTGTTCCAAAACGGGCTTCCCAAAGCGGAAGCTGCTTTTCAACATATTTTGGATCGTTGGTATCTTTAAAGCGGACGTGAATGATGGCCAGCCCGAATTTTGAGTGGATCCCGAAACTGACCGAGCGGACCTCGGCTTCACCGAGCGCCTCTCCCGAAACGGTCAATTCTCCGGGCGCCGGACCAAGCACGGCCCACGTTCCTTCGGCATCGGCACTCTTGGGTTGGTTCAACTCTATTTGATAAACCGATACGATTTCGTCGAGCGTCATTCCCCATTTGGACTTCCCAAAACCTTCCGCCAGTGTTTCTCGATCCGCCGCCGCGGCCCGGGCAAGTATCAGGAAAAAGAGGGTCGAAATTAAAATCGCTTGTCTTAAGCGCAAGGGGTGCCTCCCTTTAAAATACGGTGACTGCAAAACAAACGTGCAATCCCATGGGGACAGTGTATCATGCGAGGGCGGTTTCCAGCCACCCGACCAGGTCCGCAATCACCCCCTCGTGTCCGATCTCATGAAAAACCTCGTGATAAAAACCCTCATACCAATGAAGGTGGTTTTTTGGATGCCCCAGGCGTCGGAATAAAGCCCGGGCTCCCTCGGCCCGAACGATACTATCCGCGCCACCTTGAAGAATGAGGGTGGGGAGTGTGATTGCTTGCGCATGTTCCTGAAGATAACGGTTCATTTTTCGAAATTCGACATAAAACCGTGGGGTCCCTTTGACCGCAATGAGCGGATCCTTGGCCACAGCTATATCGATCGCCGGATCCCGGCTCCGTTTTCCATCGGGGTTTGGATAGGGGAACGCAGCGCCCGGCATGCATTTATAGAGGAGATGGGCCAGGGGTTCCAAAGGAAACGGAAGCATGGGAACGTCATAAGCGGGCGAGGACAAGACCAATCCATCCGTCTCGTTTGGATGATCGATACAGTAGGCCGCCGCAATGGCCCCGCCCAAGCTGTGGCCGATGAGAACCACTTGAATATGGGGGTGTTCCTTTCGCAGCAGCTTAACGATCGCAGACAGGTCCTCAAAAAATTCGCGGTAGTCGGCAACATCCGCCCGTTTTCCATCGGAAAGCCCGAATCCGCGTTGGTCATAGGCGAGACTGGAATAACCCGCCCTTGCCAAGCCTTCCTGAAGATGTCTGTACCGCCCCTTGTGATCGTTCAGACCGTGGAGGATGATCGCTGCCGCCTTGGAGGGAACCGGATGGATCAAGGTATAGGCAAGTGCGACCTTTCCTCTTTGGATCGTGGCGTTTTTGAGGTCGGGCGCATGTTTAAGACCTCCCATTTCAAGAAATGCACGAAAGGGCCAGGGGCGCGCCGAAAAGGGCGGCCTTCGTCGCCTCTCTGATCTCCACCGGCACCATGGTGCCGGGGGGCAAGCCCGTGCCAGGAAAAACCACGGTCATATGCCCGTCGGTTTTTCCGATTTGGCAGCCCGCCCGCTTTGTGTCCTCACCCTCAATCAAAACATCGAAGGCTCGGCCGATTTTTTCCCGATTTTTTTTTAGGGCAATCCCATGCTGCAGATCGAAGAGTCGGACGATGCGATCGGTTTTCACCTCGGGCGGCACGTCGTCGGGATATTGCCGGGCCGCAATCGTCCCAATCCGTTCGGAGTATTTAAAAATATAGGCGCTGTCGAAGTACGCGCGCGCACCCACATCGGCGGTGTCTTGAAAATCGACCTCCGTTTCCGTGGGAAAGCCGGCGATCAAGTCAGTGGTCAAGGCCACATTCGGTATAATCGTTCTGATTTTCTCGACCAGCGATAAAAATTCCACGCGGGTGTAGGTTCGATTCATCAAGTCGAGAATGCGGTCGCTGCCCGCCTGCAAGGGCAGGTGGATGTGTTTGCAAATCTTCGGATGGGATGCGATGGCTTCCAACAAGGGTTCCGGAAAATCTTTGGGATGCGGAGAGGTAAAACGCACACGTTCGATGCCGGGTACCTCCGCCGCGCCCAGGAGTAGATCGGCAAAGGACGCCCTGTCGGCGCGGTAGGAATTGACGTTTTGCCCCAGAAAGGTGACCTGCTTGAATCCTTGCTCGGCGAGGCGGCGGACCTCTTCCATAATCTCGCCCATCGGGCGGCTGCGCTCCCGACCTCGCGTATAGGGCACGACGCAAAAGGTGCAGAAATTGTCGCAGCCCCGCATGACCACGACCCAGGCATTCACGCCGTCGAAACGCAGGGGATTGATCCCGCTGTAGGTCTCAACGATGGACAGATCGGCGTCGATTTCTTTTCGGATCTTCGGCCTTCGTCCCGAGCGAATGGTATCCTCCTTCGAAGTGCCCGCCTTGGCAATTAAATCGGGCAGGGCGCGATAGCTATCCGGCCCGGCCACGAGGTTGACGACGGGATGCCGAAAGAGGGCCTCTTTCATATTTTGCGCCATGCAGCCGAGCACGCCGACGACAAAGGGCCGCCCTTCGTGCTTGAATTGTCGGCGAAGCGGGCGGAGCAAGTCGAGTCGGCCATAGATCTTCCGGTAGGCGTTTTCGCGAATGGCGCAGGCGTTGACGAGGACGACATCCGCGCCTTCCAATTGGGGCGACAAGTCATGTCCCGCCGCGCTGAGGATGGAACGGATCAGTTCCGAGTCGGCCACGTTCATTTGGCAGCCATAGGTTTCGAGATAGACCTTCATCCGGCCAATTTCCCCGCGGCGAACTTATCCGCAAGGGATGCGATGCGAACCGGCGCGATACGCCCTCTCAAATCGCGATCCGAAACGGCGGCCACGCGGATGTAGTTCTCCGTTAAACCGCTGAAACGGCCGTCCGCCAGTCGGGTCTCGAAGAGCACCGACGCCGTTGCGCCGATGGCCTTGCGGTAAAAGGTTTTCCGCTTTTGATCCGACAAAGCACAGAGCGCTGCCGCGCGCGCCTTGATCACCGTCGGATCCACGGACGAAAGATTGCTCCGCGTGACGCGGGTTCCCTCCCGGCGCGAATAGGGGAAGACATGGAGATAAGTAAAAGGCAGGGTTTCAATAAGAGACACGGTCTCCTCAAAATCGGCCTCGGTCTCGCCCGGAAAGCCGACCATGACATCCGTACCCAAGCCCAAGTTTGGGATGTTCTCCATGACATCCATAACGAATGATCGGTAATCTTCCCGCGTATAGCGCCTCCCCATCGCATCCAGAACGCGGTCGCTCCCGCTTTGCAAGGGAAGATGGAGATAGGGGCAAAGCTTGTTCGAATCAGCCATGAGGTGAATCATCCGCTCCGAAACTGTCGTCGGTTCGATGGAAGAAATCCGGATACGTTCTAGCCCGTCGATCTCGTCCAGGGCCTCGATCAAATCGGCCAAGTCGCGGCCTTCGTGTTGGTATTCGCCCAGGTTGACACCGGTGAGTACGATTTCAAGATGGCCCCGCGTCGCCCAGTTCAGGGCCTCGCGGATCACGTCGTCGAAGCGGCGGCTGCGCGAGCGGCCCCGCGTCGTCGGAATAATGCAGAAGCTGCAAAAAAAATCGCAACCGTCTTGAATCTTCACATTGGACCGGGTCGCTTCTTCCAACACGGACAAATTGGGGATCTCAAAATCCGCGTGGCCGATGCGGGGCGAATGATAAACGACGGGAGTTTCGGATTTTTGGATGGCGCCTTCTTCGAAAGCACCCTTGTCCTCGAGGACGGTCCGGACGAGGCCAGGCAGGGCCATCTTTTGATCCGTCCCGGCAATGAGATCGATACCCGCGATTTGACGGAGGGCCTCCATGCCCGCCTGGGCATAGCAACCGGTCACCGCAACAAAGACACGGGGGTTTTGCCTCAGCAGTTTCCGGATGAGATGACGGCACTTGGCCTCGGCCTGGCCGGTGACAAAACAGGTGTTGATGATGCACAGATCCGAGGGCGCAATCTCTTCGACGATTTCAAATCCTTCGGCCGCAAAGCCGCCTTCCAAGGCCGCGCTCTCGCTTTGATTCAGTCGGCAACCGAGGGTGTGAAAAGAAACCCGAAAGACCGGTCGATCGCATTTTAAAAATTCGCTGTCGATCGGATCGACCCCGGAATCGGTGACGGTATCGATGCCGATCAATCCGGTCGCACTGCTTGCTTGCCTCATCCTTTTGCCCATGATCGAGGAATCAAAAGACTTTCAACGATTTTCCCACCTTCGAGATGCTTCTCCACCACTTCGAGCACATCCTCCCGGTTTTTGACGCGGTACCATGTGCCTCCGGGATAGACAACCACCGAGGGGCCGAACACGCAGGCATCGAGACAGCCCGCTTGATTCGCCCGGACAATCCCCTTCAGGCCCCGCTTAAAAATTTCCTCTTTAAAAGCATCCCGTATCTCGAAGGAGCCCTTGGCCGCACAGCAGCCCCTGGGGTCGTTTGCGTCCCTTTCGTTGATGCAGACAAAGACGTGGTGCCGATATTTTCCCATGCTTATTTTTCGACGGGGAGGCTGGACCGCTTCCAGGCTTCAAATCCCCCTTCCATCGAGGCCACATCTTTGTAGCCCATTTTCTTTAAGGCGAAGGCCGCCATCGCGCTCCTGCCGCCGCCGGCGCAATAGACCACAATGGGTTTGTCGCGATCCGGGGCCTGTCGTTCGATCGTCATTTCGAGCACGCCCCGGGGAATAAAAAGGGCGTTGGGGATGTGACCGAGTTGGTATTCGTCTTTTTCACGGCAATCGACCAGTATAAAGTCTTCATGATTGTCGCGCTTCTCTTGTACATCCGTAATGCCGAGCAAGGCGATTTCCCGCTTGGCGGCTTCGATCATTGATTTCCAGGTTTCCATATCAATCAACCCCTTATATTTATTTGCCCATTAAATATTCGATGGCCGGGAGACCAAAGAGCCGAAACCCTCGGGCGGCTTCCGGCGGATGTCCGGCCACGCAGACAATGGGTTTGCCTCCCGAGACGCCGAGCACGATCGGTTTTCCGGATCGCATGGGGATTCCTTGGACCACTGTGCCTGGCGGGCCGACCGCATCGAGAAGATCGGCGGAGAAGGCCCGATTTTCCGCCACGGTGCCGCCGGAAATCACAATCATGTCCGCGGTTTCGAGGGCTGCTTTTAAGGCCTTGACGAAGCCGGAAAAATCATCCTTCATGATTCCCTTAAACTCCGGAATGCCGCCGGCTTCTTCGATCAGGCTTGCAAGCCCGTATTGGTTGCAATCCCAAATGCCGCCGACCTGAAAGGGGGCATCCGGCGGAATGACTTCGTTACCCGAGGAGAAAAGGGCCACCTTAGGACGGCAGGCGACCGAAACCTCGGTCATCCCCTGGCTGGCCAATAAAAAAATATCGTCCGAATTCACCCGGTGTCCTTTGCCCAACAGCGGGGTTCCTTTCGCCCGTATTTCCCCTTGGACCTCGATGTTTTCTTTTTTTTTCAAGGGCTTAGAAACGATGATCCGCTTTCCTTGTTGCTCGACATCCCAGGCGCGCAGCACACCGAATCCGCCCTGTGGAATAAAGCTCCCGGTGTTGACTTGCAGCACCTTTCCTTCGGCCAAGCCCTCGGCATGTCCTTGCCCGACCGGGATGGCTCCGGCGACCTCAAGCGTTACGGGCGCCGACTCGGAAGCGGCTTCTAAATCCGAAACATAGGCGACATAGCCTTCCATGATCGAGCGGCCATAGGGCGGATCGTCTATGGCCGCTTCCAGATCGGAGGCCAGGACCCGGTCCTTCGCGCGTCCGAGGGGAAGCGTTTCAGACGCCGTGGAATCTTTTGAAAAAGCCGAAAAAAAACATTTTCGTGCGGATTGTATGGGGTCATCCTCGGGCACGATGCATCCTCCTATTGAGGCCGTCTTGTCTTCGGCCGCACTGTTTCGAACCATTCGGAACGAAATCGAGACGAATTAATATCATGAACACCGCTTCTATTCAAGCCGAGTCAAGCCGGAAGTCGGATTGAAGCGGTGTTCAAATTCGGCGTTTGAGGTTCTTAGGCCATAAAACAGTTGGATTTTCAGAGATTCTGGTTTATAGTTATTTGAATTCGGAAGGAGGGGTACCATTGGAATGGACAGCCGGTATCTTATCGATTAAAGAAAAGGGCATTCTTCACGGTGAGGACCGTGTCACCATGCAATTATCGAAAATGATTACGGACACAGGAGGAAAGGTTTATGTGACCGAAGTCATCGATGCCGACGGGGGACGGATTCGTGACAAACTGATCGCCTGGGTTCATCAGGCAAAACTCGACCTCATATTGACGGCCGGCGGATCCGGACTGGGCAGGCAGGACTGCACGCCGGATGCAACCTTGGATGTGATCGATCGGGAGGTGCCTGCCTTGTGCGACATGATGCGTCACGAAGTCTTTCGGAAAAAAACAAAGAAAGCCATTATCTCCCGCGCTGTTTCCGGCATCCGAAACGACACCCTCATCATCAACCTGCCCGGCAGTCCCGGCCCGGCATGTGAAAACCTCGAAGTGATCCTCAACGAGATTCCTCATCTGATTCACATGATTCGTCCCAGAGACGCATGAGCCAAAATGGGTGATCCGCTTTTTCAAGCCGTTTTATTTTCCTTCCTTGCGATTTGCGGCATTTTACTGGGCCTCAAGACGCTTCGCGGCGCGCCGCCCGGTTTCGAGGACAAGATTTGTCCTGCCTGCAAGCATTCGAATCACTACGAGAAAACCACATGCGAGCAATGCGGAGAAGCCTTGGAGGACCGTTGGGAGGAAAACGAATGACCGATCCCATCCCATCATGACACAGAAGGACAACAACGCGATGATCGTCATCATCGGGAACGAAGTCCTTTCGGGAAAAACGGCGGACAAAAACGCCGTTTTTTTAACGCGGGAACTCCGGGCCCTGGGGGTGGCTGTCGAAGGGGTGGTGATCATTCCCGACGATGTCGAGCGGATCGCCGAGGAAATCCGCAACGGCCGGAAACGGGTGGACCTGATCTTTACTTCCGGTGGTATCGGCCCGACCCCCGACGATGTGACGATGGCCGGGGTCGCGCTGGGGGTGGGCAAACCCTTGATACAACATCCCGTGTTGATCGAGTTGATCGCCCAAGCCAATCAACCAGGGTATCGCGTGGCCCAAGCGCGTTTGGCCGAGGTCCCGGATGGAACGGAATTGATCTTTGCCGAGGGGCTGCGGTTTCCAGTCCTCCATTATGAAAACATTTTTATTTTTCCCGGCATCCCGGACCTCCTGGTCAAAAAGTTTTCCGCCGTCAAGGAACGCTTTAGAGGAAGACCGTTTCATCTCACGAAAATTTTTCTCTCCGAAAGAGAATATGCCATCGCGGACCGATTAAGGGAGGTCTTAAGGCAGTACCCGGACCTTCTCCTTGGCTCTTATCCAAAATGGCGGCAACCCGACCATCGCATTGTTCTGACCCTGGAATCGAAGGACAAGGATTACATGGACAGGGCAAAAGCGTGCTTGATCGCGATGCTGCCGAAAGACGTGATCGTAAAGATTGAAGAAGATCCGGTCCTCGATTGATCCGCGATGGGCTCGACCCCGCCCTGAAAAGACCTTTGTGCACGGTTCCCCAAAGGGACGCGAGCAATGTCATCGGGTGAGCGCATCCTTTATTTCTTGGATTTTAACTTACCGGAAGACTGCATCAGCCGATTGGCCTGATCGGCGTAAAAACCGTCATAGCCATTTCGTTCCGTCAACTCGAGTACAGTGTAGGCCGCGCCGGCCCGAACTTCCGCCGCACTGAAGATTTGCCGAAGCCGAGAGCCAGGGCTGCCGATCACCGGCCCGGAAAACGCCACGCCGGCCTGTTGCAATATCGTAATCGCCCGATCGATCTCTTCAACAAGAACCGCCGCATGGTGCAGGGGTGTATCGCCGAATATTCCGACCCAATGGGGGATGATGCTCCGTTGTCCGCGGACGTCTTCATAAGCCTGATCGACAAAGAGGGCAGGGAGGCCCGGCTTTCGGTAAATTTTCGCCCACCAGCCTTGAGCGGGGTATTCCACCGTTTCGCCCTCGAAAACATAGCCTCCCGCCAAAAAGGGCGCCGCACGGCGATCGATATTCAAACAACGGAGGGCGATATGGTCGATTTTAAAGGGCCAGCCCTCTCGACCGGCGATCCTCGCAAAGGTTTGCGCCGCTTCATTTTTTTGAAAGTAGACGGCAATGAGAGGATCGATGACCGGATCTCCAAAAGAATAGCCGGTTGTCATCGTCATGGTTTGTGCCTGTATTCTGTTCTTAAAATTATATCGCTGCAGACCTTTAGATGCAAAGCAATCCGGAAGATGGGTCGGTTGACATTCGACGTATCCGATTTTAAAATCGGCCGATGATGTTGATCCGCCGCCTCATATTGGGACTCTGTTTTTCCATCCTCCCCTTGCTTGCCGACGTGTCATGGTCCGCAAAGGAAGAGGTGCAGCCACCGGACGATATGGTCCTGATCCCCGTCGGCCCCTTCTGGATGGGGCTGGACGAACTGCCGGCGGACACCCCTTGGGGCCAAGAAGATGCCGCTCCGAAACATCGGATCATACTGCCTTCCTACTTCATCGACCGGTATGAAGTCACCTATGGCGCCTATTTAAAATTCGATGAGACGCACCGGCTTCCGGATCGGACTTCGGAAATGCCGGTTACGAACGTGACCTGGACCGACGCGGATAATTACTGCCGTGCCCTCGGCAAGCGCTTGCCGACAGAGGCGGAGTGGGAAAAAGCCGCCCGGGGCGAAGACGGACGAAGCTATCCTTGGGGAAATCACTTCGATTCGAAACGTGCCAATACGGGCGCCGCACCCAAGGCGGTGGGTTCCATGCCGGGAGATCGAAGTCCCTATGGGGTGTTCGACATGGCGGGAAACGTTTCGGAATGGACCGACAGTTGGTATCGCGCCTATCCCGGCAATACCTACAAGTCTGCGGACTACGGCATCTTTCAGAAGGTGGTGAGAGGAGGGTCCTTCAACGTCAACCGGCACTTTGCCGACGAAATGTTCGCTCAGACGACCTTTCGAAACTACAACCGTCCCCACATCTCCGGGCCGGACAACGGCTTTCGCTGCGCCAAATCGCTCGAGGGCGAAAAACGAAAATAGCCCCGATCCAATACAATAAGGGCATCCAATAGGAGCTTGGGCGGCTTAGGCCATGCTTGCCCGACATTCCTGACAGGGGCAGATCCGTCTGAGTTGGTCGAAAGGATAAATCCCCGTATCGTGTCCGTCGCTCCAATGGATCGATACGGCATAATGCCCCACCGCCTTGATCTCCGTCGAGACGATATCTTTGGAAATTTGCCCAGGAGCGATCCGTTTTTGACCGCTCCACTCATCGACACAGG
This sequence comes from Nitrospiria bacterium, assembly GCA_046756925.1. Classification (GTDB taxonomy): domain Bacteria; phylum Nitrospirota; class Nitrospiria; order SBBL01; family JAADHI01; genus JAJDBU01. The sequence goes on along the minus strand of JBHHXH010000001.1, from coordinate 32,756 downwards.
AGGCGCATTGACATTGCTCGCGCAGAGTGGTGTTTCGGTAATTCGAGACATGCCCGTCTTGCCAGCGGATTCGAATTTCCTCTTGTCCGATCTTTTCAATCTCGACAGGAACGGATGATTCCTGGGGCATGCTCTCTCCTTTTTCCAAGCGTTTTCATTGTCGTGTTCTCCTGATTTCTCCATCGATTCGTATCTCATCATAAAGGACACTCGCTTGACTCCGCAATGCCAAAATGCTAGATTCGAAAGAGGTTCATTTCCAATAACATGGGTGCTTCTCATATGGAAGACCTTTCCCAGCGAAGCTTTTCTCACCGAAAACCTGCACTATTTAGGATAGCCTCGATCCGTTCAAATGGAAGACAGGGGTGCAGGACGTTTAAACAATAGGAGGAACGATGCGTCATCAGTTCATTGCGGCCGTTGTCGCGGTCATTTCTGTTTTCACATTATCCGGGATCGCCTTTGCGGGATCTAAAATGCACGTCGATGAAGCAAAAAATCATTGCAACGGCATGATCGCTTCGGGAGAAAAGGCCCTCGATCATGGCGGCCAAGGCCATCCCAAGGTGGCTTTGAAACATTTTAAAGCCATGGTCAACCACGCACAGGAGTGTCTCACCCATGGGGTGGAAGGGATCCGCGCCTCGGATGCCAGCAAGGCGACCAAGATGCACGGCCCGGAGGCGATGGATCATGTGAAGGAAGCCATCTCTCATGGAAAAACCGCGATCAAGCACGGCGAAAAAGGCCATGCCGATATCATGATGGATCATGGGAAAGACGCCATGTTGCACGCCATGGAGGGCCAAAAACACGCCCAAGAAATGAACTGAATTGAGGCAGGCAACACGAAACAGGTCTGAGATTCCACCGGCCCTTCGGGGCCGGTTTTTTTATATCCTTTAATCCCCCCTCATGAAGGACGTCAAAAACCCCATCGTCTGCGCTTCTGCCCAATATCGCGGCTGCCAGGGCCAAGCCCCTTCCACAAAGCCGACATGTCCGCCGAAATCGGTCATCCTTTCCACAAGCCATTTGGATTGGCGGATGCGCTCTATCGGAAGCGTGGTGCCCGGTAAAAAGGGGTCATCCATGGCGTGGAGGATGAGCGTGGGCCGGCGCACGCCTTCCAAAAAACGTTTGGCGCTACAGCGCGTCCAATAATCCCTTGCGTCTTTAAATCGATGGATGGGTGCGAAAATCCGGTCTTCAAAATCAATATAGGATCGAATCCGCTGGACCCTCTTTCGATCGATCAGTCCGGGAAGGGTCTCCTCTTTTTTTAAGACCTTTTGCTTCAGGCTTTGCAGGAAGTTCATCCCGTAGAGCTTGCCGAACCCCGAATCGATATTGTGGGCGGCGACACCCAAATCGAAGGGCACGGAGATTGCCACGGCGGCACGAACAGAATCGGACACCCGCTCGCCCTTTTCACCCAGCCATTTTAAAAGAACGTTGCCACCTAGGGAAAATCCGACAATGAGAAGAGATCGGCTCGGAAAACGCGACGCTAATTTTTGGATCACCCAATCGAGATCGCACGTTTCGCCGGAGTGATAGAAGCGCGGCTGCCAATTGATCTCTCCGCTGCACGACCGGAAGTTCAAGGCGACCCCGCGCCATCCCATTTTTCCGATCCAACGCAGCATGCCCAGTATATATTTCGCTTGTGAAGAGCCCTCGAAGCCGTGAAGCAGCAAAACCGTCGGAACTTCATTGCTTTGAGTCGTAGGATCGAGAAAATCGAGATCGAGAAAATCGTCGTCGGGCGTCTCCCAGCGCTCGCGACGGAGGGGAAGAGCTGGGATCTCGCCGAAAAACTTGCGCCATACCGTTTGGAGATGAGGGTTTCTGCACCACCAGGCGGGAGTGAACCCGTTTTGATCATAGAAAGACAATGTTATCTCGCTTCAGATTATCTAAGAGCACATATCTTGTAATAATCATCTTTTAGGCATTGGAGCTACATTATTGAAGTTTGTGTTGAAATCAGAAGTACAGTTTATGATGCTGTGAAGTGTTCCTTATACTACACCTCAGAAATCACAACTAGCCCACCGTTTTCATCCTTTTCATCGCCCAGTAACAAATTCCCGTCAAACAACTCAACCGTCTTCTCATCCGCTTTTCCGCTCATGCCAATTACATAGGCATCGAAATACCCCAGTACTCGCCTAAAGTGCCGTGTAAGGGGAGCACTGCAGGTGTCGATGACGACGATATCGAAGGTTCCGATGGGGATGTCGGGATTGTATTGAAGGGGGGCGACCGTTTCGAGAATTTCTTCCGGCGATTTTTCACTTCCTTTTTCATTCATGGTTTCATTGGTCAATAGGTCATACATGCGCGGTAGTGTTGCGATGCATATCCGTGCGTTCAAATCCAGTTGGTTGTCTGTTACATGCTGAACAGGCAAGGTTTGTGTCAAGGCCTTTTTGTCGTAAGGCGAAACGCAATCTTGAAATCGTTTGTGGATCTCGCGGCCAATATTTTCCGAATTCACGAGATAAAGCACGCGGCGCGCGTCGGCGAAACGAATCAGTCGATTGATCAAATGAAGAGCGGTTGCCTTTCTCTCGGTTGCATCTTTCATTTGAATGAGCACGCGCGGATTATTTTTTTTGAGCGACTGCTCCAAGGCATTGATGGCGTCGCATTGGATCAGCGAAAGCCCATCCTCAATGAGCGGCGGCATATTGATCCACAAACGCTCCTGTAGGGTCGCGCCGCGTCGGCCATGCTCTATGGATTCCGCGGCCGCCATATCCCGCGGCATGCTGCCGATCATCCCGTCTTCCAGCCATGCTTTCAAAGTTTCCGGTTTGTGAAAGGCAAAGAGCGCTCGCGCTCGCGGCTCGGCATCGAAGGCGTTGGTGAATCGGATTTCTTCGCCATTGCTCTGATACAAAAAAGGCAGGGGCCGGGTATAGACGGGCAAGATGATCGGGAGTCCAAGTCGGTATTTTTCTATTTGGGGATCGACGCCAAATAAGACATTGCTTTGGGTATCGATCTCGATCAATCCCGCGACTTTGCCATCAACGTAGAGGAGCATGTCGGCCATACCGTAATTGCGTGACAAGCGCACATCACAAACCGACAGCCCTCCGAACGAAGGAATCTTCAGATCGTCCGCGTCTTGAATCAACCAACCCGCCGCGCGCAACTTCGATTCGACGGTTTTGACTGCTTCCTTTTTCGATCTCTTCATATTGTTTTAGCTTTCAAATCGAAAAATAAAATCTTTAAATTCACCCTTTGATCTAACGATTTTCCCCTAAAAAACGAATCGCCGCGAGTATACCCTCCTGTCCCAACACCGGTCAATGAATGCGGTCTTCTCAGGGTGATCCTGCTTTGCTTTTTCGGAAATCCGATGTTAAGATTGATATCCAATATCTGTACATTTCACTATCTAATGCCCAAAACAAAAGCAGACCCAAAAAGCCAGAGCGATCACATCGATTTCCGCAGCCTCCTACGAACGGCGATATTGATCCGCCGCTTCGAAGAGAAGACCGCCGAGATGTATGCCTTGGCCAAGATCGCGGGTTTCTGTCATCTCTACATCGGCGAAGAGGCGGTCGCCGTGGGGGCTATCGGGGCCGCGCGGGAAGACGACTACGTCATTTCGACCTATCGCGATCATGGACATGCACTGGCGCGCGGCGTGGAACCCAAGCGCATCATGGCCGAGCTCTTTGGCAAGGCCACGGGGGTATCCAAGGGCAAGGGCGGGTCGATGCACCTTTTCGATGTCTCCCGCCATTTCATGGGCGGGCACGGGATCGTCGGCGGTCACATCGCCTTGGCCACGGGCATGGGCTTTGCGATCAAGTACGAAAGGCGCGATCAGGTGGTACTGTGTTTTTTCGGTGAAGGGGCGGTGCCGACCGGGGCCTTCCACGAATCGCTCAACCTCGCGGCCCTCTGGCGGCTGCCGGTGATCTTCATCTGCGAGAACAACCGCTTCGGCATGGGCACGCCGGTTGAACGCGCCTCGGCCCTTTACGACATCGCCCATGCTGCACGGGCCTACAACATGCCCTTTCATCATCTCGACGGCATGAACATCCTCGAAACCTACAAACACATGGAACGGATTATCAAAGGGGTCCGGGCCTCGAAACGGCCCATCTTCATCGAGGCCCAAACCTATCGTTACATGGGGCACTCCATGTCCGATCCGGCCCACGGCCATTATCGCACCAAGGAAGAGATTGACGCGCAGAAATGCAAGGACCCGATTCAAAGGCTGAAGAACCGGCTGCTTGAAGAAAAACAAATCGATGAAAAGGCCCTTCGCAAGATGGAAGACGAGATCGACGGCATCATCCAAGACGCGGTAAAATTCGCGGACGAAAGCCCCGATCCGCCTCTCTCGTCATTGACCGAAGACGTCTACGTAGACTAGGAAAAACGAATGCCAACCCTTGCCTACCGCGAAGCTTTGAATCAAGCCATGACGGAAGAGATGCGCCGTGACCCCTCGATCTTTTTGATGGGAGAAGAGGTCGGTTTTTACGACGGCGCTTTCAAGGTCAGCAAAGGGATGCTGAAGGAATTCGGTCCGATGCGCGTGGTCGATACCCCGATTACGGAGGCGGGCTTCACCGGCGTCGGCGTGGGTGCGGCCATGGTGGGCTTAAGGCCCATCATCGAAATGATGACCTTCAACTTCGCCATCCTCGCCTTGGATCAAATCATCAACAATGCCACCAAGCTGCGTTCGATGTCGGGCGGGCAGTTGAAGGTGCCGATGGTGTTTCGCGGCCCGAACGGCTCGGCCAAACGCCTCGCGGCACAGCACAGCCAAAGCCTCGAATCGCTCTACTGCCACATCCCCGGCCTCAAGGCCATCGCCCCTTCGACGCCCAAGGACGCCAAGGGACTTTTAAAATCGGCCATCCGCGACGACAACCCGGTGATTTGTTTCGAGGCTCAAGCGCTTTACGGGACGAAAGGGAACGTCCCCGAAGGCGACTACACGATCCCCATCGGCCAGGCCGACATCAAACGGGAAGGCAAAGACGTGACCTTGATTGCCTGGTCGAAGATGTTGCTTTTGTGTCTGCAAACCGCGGAGATCTTGACCAAGGAAGGCATCGATGCGGAGGTGGTCGATCCTCGCACCCTGCGGCCGCTCGACATCGAAACGATTTTATCGTCCGTTCGAAAAACCCATCGCGTGGTAATCGTCGAAGAGGCCTGGCCCTACGGCGGCGTCAGCGCCCAGATCTCGGATCGGATTTATCACGGGGCCTTGGACGATCTCGACGCGCCCATCGAGCGGGTCTGCGGCGAGGACTGCCCCATTCCCTATGCGAAGAACATCGAAGAAGCGGCCTTGCTTTCGCCCGAAAAAATTATCGCCGCCGTCAAGAAAGTCCTGTATCTCGAATAAGAGGATGATGCCATGGCCAACCGCGTGGTGATGCCAAAGTTGACCGATACCATGGAAGAGGGGGTCCTTCTCCAATGGTATAAAAAAGAGGGCGATGCCGTCGAAAGCGGCGACCCCATCGCCGAGGTCGAAACCGACAAGGCCGTGATGGACCTCGAGGCCTTTGCCTCCGGCACCCTCAAAAAAATCCTCGTCCCGCCCGGCCACATCGTGCCCTCCGGCGACCTTATCGCTTTGATCGCGCGGGACGACGAAGACATCACGGCCCTGCTCAAAAAGGAGACCATGCCACGGACCCGTAAAGCCGGCGAAAGTGGAGCCCCTGCCACCCCGGTGCAAGAAAAAACGGAAGACAAGGCCGCCGAAACGTCTGCGCCCGTCCCAAGAAATGGCGCGGAAGAAGCGAAGATGCAAACCGAAGGGACACCAGACCCGTCCGTATCCATGGGACAAATGGACAGCGAGATCAAGGCCTCGCCCCTGGCCAAAAAGATCGCAGCGGAACGGCACATCGATCTAAGTCGGATCAAAGGCAGCGGTCCCGGCGGCAGAATCATTCAACGCGACTTGGAAGGCTTCGACACTCTTCCTCTGAGGCCTCAGGCTGCTGCCCCTCTGAGCGAAGCGGAACGGGTCGAATTAACCCAGCTGCGCAAGGCCATTGCCAAGCGGATGAGCCAGAGCAAGGCCCCCGTACCGCATTTTTATGTGACCTCCGAAATCGACATGGGCAAGGTCCTTCCCCTCCGCGACGCCCTTGGAAAAGACGGTGAAGAGCCAAAGCCCTCTTTGAGCGATCTTTTTATCAAAGGAACTGCACTGACACTGCGGAAGTTCCCCGCCTTTCGTTCGAGCTATGGGGGCGACCATCTCAAGGTTTCCCAGACCGTTGACATCGGCCTGGCCATCGGCCTGCCCGAAGGCGTGATTACGGCGGTGATCCGGAACTGCGATCAACTTACCCTGAGTCAAATTTCAGCGGAAGTGAAAGACAAAGTCGCGCGGGCGCGGGTTAAAAAACTCAAACCGGAGGAATACACCGGCGCGGTCTTCAGCATCTCGAATCTCGGCATGTACGACGTGGAGTCCTTCAGCGCCATCATCACCCCGCCGGAGGCGGCGGTCTTGGCCATCGGGTCCATCATCGAAAAACCGGTCGTTTCAAATGGAGAAATTGCCATCGGCCATATCATGAAAGTGACGCTCTCGACCGATCACCGGATCGCCGACGGCCTTCAGGCCGCCGAGTTTTTAAAGGTCTTGAAACGGACGATGGAAAATCCATTGAGCCTGGCGATGTAATGCACCTGTGCGTCATGCCGGATCGCGTCCGGCATGACGCACAGGTCTTGAATTCGTTTTTGATTTTTCTGGATTCCGGCTCAAGGCCGGAATAACAAAAAAGAGAAAAGTGAAATGGAAAAAGAATACGACCTCTTAATCCTCGGTGGCGGGCCGGGCGGTTATGTCGCGGCCATCCGAGCGGGACAGCTTGGGATGAAGGTCGCCGTCATCGAAAAAGAGGCCGTCGGCGGCACCTGCCTGCACCACGGCTGCATCCCCTCGAAGGCCATCATCCGCAACGCCGAAGTCCTGTCCTTGATCCGGGAGTCCGAAAAGTTCGGCATCCAGGTCGAAAACGTCCGGGCCGATTTCGGCGCGGCCATTGACCGCAGTCAAGAAGTCCTCAACAAACTCCACAAAGGCGTCACGCACTTAGTGAAAAAGCAGGGCGTCGAGATCCACGCCGGCTTCGGAAAACTCACTGCACCAAACACCATCGAAGTCAAAGGAGAAGGCGGAACCTGGACCCTCCGTGGAAAGTCGATTGTCATCTCAACCGGCAGCCGGGTGCGCGGCCTGCCCCATCTTCAAATCGACGGCAAGCGCATCATTACCAGCGACGAGGCCCTCCTGCGAAGGGAGCTCCCGAAATCCGTCCTCATCGTTGGCGGCGGCGCCATCGGCTGCGAGTTCGCCTATATCTACTCGGCCTACGGCGTGCCAGTCACGATTGTGGAAATACTCCCCAACCTGCTGCCGCTCGAAGATGTGGAGGTTTCGAAACTCCTCGAACGCTCCTTTAAAAAACGGAAGATCGATATCTTAACGAACACGGCGGTGGCATCCGCGAAAGATCAAGACGGTGTTTTCGAAATCGAAGTGAAGCCTTCAAAGGGAGAAACGGAAACACGCGAGGCCGAAGTGATCCTCGTCGCTGTCGGGCGCGCGCCAAATGTCGACGGGATCGGTTTGGAAACCGTCGGTGTGGCCGTGGACGAAAAGACGAAGTTGATTCAAGTCGACGAAGGGATGCGGACGAACAAATCCAACATTTTTGCCATCGGCGATGTCTGCAGCCGTCCAGCCTTGGCGCACGGCGCGATGGCACAGGGGGTCTTTGTCGTCGAAACCTTGGCCGGTATTGAGCGGACACCTATCGAACTACAGAGCGTCCCCAGCGCCGTCTACTGCCATCCGCAAGTGGCCTCCATCGGTTTGACCGAAGCAAAGGCAAAGGAGGCGGGCTATGCAGTAAAAGTCGCAAAGTTCCCCTTGAGCGCCAACGGCAAGGCCCTCGCCCTCGGCGAACCCGAAGGCTTCGTGAAGATCGTTACCGATGAAAAATACGGCGAGATTTTAGGCGCACACATCATCGGGGCGGAGGCGACGGAGCTCATCGGCGAATTCGTCCTCGCCCAGACCCTCGAATCGACCGGCGCCGAACTCAAGCTAAGCATCCACCCCCACCCCACCCTCAGCGAAGCCGTCATGGAAGCCGGCGGCGCCCTCTTCGGCGAGGCGATTCATTCTTGAGTTCCAAGTGCGGAAGTGGCGGTTCGCCTTAGCCTCCCTTCTGGTGTAACTTTGCGTGGGATCAATGTTCGGAATAATCAGAAGGGCTGGTAACGGCAATAGATCCTGACATAGAGAAGATCACAACCTCTTTATAAAAGTAGAAGTGGAATCAACGCCATAATCGCCTGAGAGAATTTGTAGTTTTGGGCGGGGGTAAAAAGTAGCCATCGCGTTAAAGCGCTGTTTCTATTTCTTCAACGATCCTTTTTACTGTTTCGCGCATATTGGGACTATAAATAATGGGCCGGCCAATCACGAGATAGTCGGATCCATTTTTTATGGCTTCGCCGGGTGTCATGATGCGCCGTTGATCATCGTTTGGAATCGGGATAAAAACAGGCCTTATGCCGGGCGTGACAACGATGAAATCTTTGCCGTATTTTTTCTTAACTGCGCGGGCCTCATGACCCGAGCAAACGACGCCGGCACAACCCGCCTTATGAGCCAGGTCTGCGCGGCTGAGCACACGTTCCTTAACGGACATGGAATACCCCAAACCTTCCGATTCTTCTTGAGACAGACTGGTCAGAATGGTCACGGCAAGCACCTTGGTCCCGTTTTGCATCGCGTCGACGGCGGATTTTAGGACTCTCTCGCCATATTGAGAATCAACGGTAAAAAATTTTACATGCGTCTTATCGACGACGACGGATGAAACACCGCCCACGGTATGAGGGATATCGCCAAATTTGATATCCAGGAACACCTTGTCTCCCCCCACCTTCTCTTGTATTTTTTCGACGATTTCCATGCCAGCGGACATAAATAGCGTGAGTCCAATTTTGAACATGCCAATGTCGTCCTTTAATTCGTCTACAACTTCGAGCGCGCGTTCCGCAGAATTAAAATCGAGCGGCAAAATAATTCTGTCTTTTGGGCTTATTTGATGCATCGGCAGGGCGTTCTCGTCACTTGCAGGGTTTTCAATATTGACAGAATACAGTTTTCTTGATGAACAAGCGGTATTTCATGCCGTAGGATTTTTTGCTTCCATCTCCGTGTCCCTCCCGTAGCGCCAAAAGCAGCCTCACATAGACGAAGGAAGCGCTTTATACAGGAGGGATTTCCCGATCCGAAAGCTACATGACAACCCTCTGGAAGTCAAGATTTTTGTATTAGAAAGGTTCAGGCTTGAGTAATGGGCTTAATAAGTATGACGGAGAAGACCAGAATATAGGCCTCATCTTCGTTAACAGATATGGCAAGATAAATATAAAGTCATAGAGGACTTTACGAACAAGGATGCAGTTGATAGGCTATTGATGATGATATGCATCATAACGCCGATACCGCGGCTTGATTGCAATCTCCGGATTCTTAACAAAATAAAACAACTTAAACCATAACCATGCCTGAACAACATTTTAAAACTCCGCCAAAAAAACGCACAGAACGCCTGCCCGTCTGGTTCAAGGTGAAGCCGCAGACCGGCGAACGCTTCTTAAAGATTCGACGCCTCACGAATGCATTGCAGCTACACACGGTTTGCGAGGAGGCCCAGTGCCCGAACATCTGGGAATGCTGGAACGCAGGGACGGCAACCTTTATGATCCTTGGAGAGATCTGTACGCGCAGTTGCGGCTTTTGTGCGGTAAAACTCGGCCAGCCCGGACCTTTGGATTTAGAGGAACCGTCCCATGTCGCCGAAGCAGTCAGCAAGCTCGGATTGGGCCATACCGTCATTACTTCGGTCAACCGGGACGAATTAGAAAACGGCGGGGCTGAGATCTTTGCCGAGACGATCACCAAGATTCGAGCGCACGCGTCCCATTGCGGGATTGAGGTTCTCATTCCGGATTTTCAGGGGAAGCGGGCCGCACTCGACAAGGTCTTCGATGCACGGCCTGACATCCTCGCGCACAACATCGAAACAGTGCCTTCGTTGTATCGTCTTGTCCGGCCCCAGGCGCAGTACCGACGTTCACTGGATGTGTTGGAACGCGCCAAACAAACGGGCCTGCGGACGAAAACCGGTTTGATGTTGGGGATTGGCGAAATGATTGCGGAAGTCGAAGGCGTCATGGCCGACTTGGTGGCCATCGGCTGCGACATATTGACCCTGGGACAATATCTTCAACCAACGGCCAAACATCTTCCGATTGCCCGCTTTATTCCACCGGATGAATTTTTAGATCTCAAAAAACGGGGAGAGGCCATGGGCCTGGGCCATGTGGAATCCGGCCCTTTGGTGAGAAGTTCCTACCACGCCGAACAACAGCTCGGCGAACTGCAGACCGCAATCTCGAATCCGCTTCGGATCATCGGATAAAAACTTTAAGAGGGCTCAGATTTTTTCGGGCGTTTTCACCTCGAACCAGAGCAGGTTGGTGATAATCACGCCGGTCCAGGTTTCATCTCCTTGGATTTTTTCCTTGTTCTGGTAGGTCAGTCTTAAGGCATAGCGGCCGGCCTTCAGGGGCGTCGAGACGATCTCGTTCAGTTCCGGAAGGACGCGGACCAGTTCTTCGCTGACATCCAGTCGGATGAAATCCTCCTTCTTGAGGACGACGGGGGGAAAGATCTTGACGGGTACGGGACCGAAGCCATCGTAAATCAATTCCCATTCGAGACCGGTTGAGGGGTGCGACAGTTGATTGACGAAGAGCGGTTGATCGGTGTGGTTTCTTAGGGAAGCGGTGATGAGAATCGGCTCGCCGATTTCGTACTGGGGCTTGTTCGATTGAATGAGGATGATGAGGTTGCCATTGCGCCCGAATTCATCCCCCAGTGCCGCTTCGTAATGAAAGGGCAGTACAAGGAGAATGGCAAGGATTGAAACGGAAATAATGTGGCGCATCCGGTACTAGATCCTAGATTCCAATGTTTCATTATGGCGTCAGAGGGGAGAAGGTGTCAAGTCGGGATCGATGATTGGGGAGCGGCTTTCAAAACGGAAATCGGTGGTCGGATCGTGGTCATGCCTTCTACACGGTTATAAAACCATTCTCTAAAATCTTACGAATTTTTTTTGATGAGTGAATTGTCCCGTAAAGCATCGAAGACCGATCTAGCGATTTTCTTGTTCATCTTCGGAGTGGTTTCCAGGGCGTCCAACCCGGCCTCTCGAATGTTTTTGAGGCTCCCGAATTGCTTCAAAAGCGCCCGTCTTCGGACCGGACCCAGTCCTTCAATACGCTCAAGCGGTGTCGCCAGCATGGCCTTGTTGCGCACCTTTCGATGATAGGTGACGGCGAAGCGGTGCGCCTCGTTCCGCACCCGCACCAGCAAGTGGGTTGCGGGATCGCCGACCGGAAGTTCAAAGGGTTCGGCCGCGTTCGGCAGGTAAACGCGTTCGTAACGCTCACCCCGTTCCTTGGCCAGTCCGATCAAATCGACACCGTCGATTCCCAGTTGCTTGAGGACGCCTTGTACCGCCGAAAGTTGTCCTTTTCCCCCGTCGATTAAAATCAGATCGGGCCGCGTCCCGGTTTTTTCGTCCTTGCCCGAAGAAGTGTGCGCATGTTGAAACCGTCGGCTTAAGACCTCCGCCATCATGCCGAAATCGTTGGCCCCTTTGATCGTTTTGATTTTAAAATGCCGATAATCCGATTTTTTCTCCCGCCCTCCCTCAAAGACGACCATCGAACCGACCGCGCTGGCGCCCATGATATTCGAAATATCGTAGCCTTCGATGCGTCGCGGAAGGTGCTGAAGGTGCAACATTTCCTTCAGCAAAAACAATGCCGCTTCGCCGCCCGCGCGGACCTTTAATCGAGCGGCCAAGCCGTTTTCGGCATTTTCGTTTGCCAAGCGCACGAGGTCTTTCTTCTTTCCGCGCTGTGGGACGATAAGGCGAACGGTCCCTGCCCGCCGGTCGGATAGCCAGGTTTCCAAGATCGCATGGTCTTGAAGTGGACGGGGGACCAGAAGTTCGCGTGGGACGAGTCCGTCCTTGTGATAAAACTGCTGAATAAAACCGGTGCATAAGGCTTCATCCGAGATATCACTCAGCCGTTCGAAGAAAAAGTCCTTCTTCCCGATCATTTTTCCACCTCGAATAAAGAGAATGTGGATCTCGGCCATGTTGTCTTCTTGTGCCAGACCGATCACATCTTGATTCAATGCCGTGGCCGAGGTAATGCGCTGCCTCTCCAAGGCTCGCTCCACTCGGACGATTTGGTCGCGCAGGCGCGCCGCGGATTCGAAATCCATGCGATCGGCTTTCTTCCGCATCTGCAATTTGAGGGTTTTGATCAGGGCCTTGTCCTTCCCTTCCAGAAACATCACAACCTGTTCGATCATCTCACGATAATCCTCCTTGGATTGGTAACCCGTGCAGGGAGCGAGGCAGCGCTTGATTTCGTATTCGATACAGGGACGGTCCAGCGTGCCGTCGATGTCGATCCTGCAGTTGGGAATGGGAAAGATCCGCCGAACGAGGCCGAGGATTTCACGCAATCCGCCGCCCGGCACATAGGGGCCGAAATAGCGGGCGCCGTCCTGCTTGACCCTCCGGACGATCTCCAAGCGGGGGAAATCTTCCTGTATCGGCAGACGGAGCAAGGGATAGTTTTTATCGTCACGCAGGGTGACGTTGTACTTCGGTCGGTGCTGCTTGATGAGATTGTTTTCGAGGATGAGGGCTTCGAGCTCCGAGCCGGTGACGATGGTGTCGATATCGGCGACCCGAGAAATCATCGCGGCGGTCTTCGGGCTTTGATCCCGTCCGGCATGGAAGTAGCTCCGCACCCGGCTTGCCAAAACCTTCGCCTTGCCGACATAGAGAATTTCGCCCCGTAGAGCCTTCATGAGGTAGACCCCGGGAGATGTCGGCAGGGTTTCTAATTTTTCCTCGAGTTTCACGGGAGTCGTTTTATGTCATCAATGAAGGGCCTATCGTCCAGCGCAGCGGTTCATCCGTCTCCCAGGCTAATGGGATCGGTCCGGCTTACACATGAAAGCGAAAATAGATGCAATCGCCATCCTCGACGGGATAATCTTTTCCTTCCAGGCGTAAGAGTCCTTTTTCTTTCACCGCCTGCGTATTGCCCTCCGCGATAAGATCATCGTAGCGAAACACTTCGGCGCGAATAAAGCCGCGGGCGATATCGGAATGGATCTTCCCCGCCGCAATCACGGCCCTTGTGTCTTTTTTGATCGTCCAGCCCTTGACTTCATCTTCTCCTACGGTGAAGAAAGAAATCAAGCCGAGCATCCGATAGGAGGCGCGGATGAGGCGGGAGAGTCCGGTTTCTTTCATGCCGAGTTCATCTAAAAAAAGACGGCCTTCTTCTGGAGGCAGGGCTGCGATTTCCGCTTCGATCTTCCCGCTGATGACCAGACACGCCGTCCCTTCCCGCCAGGCAAGGCGGACAAGCGCGTCGGAATAGGCGTTGCCTTGTTCGATATCGGCTTCCGGAACGTTGGCGACATAGAGAATGGGTTTTTGGGTCAAGAGAGCCAGTTCTTTGAGGAGGGGGATTTCTTCGCTCGAAAAGGAAAGGCTGCGTGCGGGAATCCCGTTGGATAGGTTTTCGTTGAGGCGGTTCAGGAGGGCTTGCTCTCGAAGGGCGTCTTTGTCTCCCGACCGCATCTTTTTACCCGATTTCAGCAAGCGTTTTTCGATCGTTTCGAGGTCTTTCAGGATCAGTTCCGTCGATATCAATGCCGCATCGGCTTCGGGATCGACCTTGCCGTTCACATGCACGATCTCCGGATCGTCGAAACAGCGGACGATATGCACGAGGGCATCGACCTCTCGAATATGGCCGAGGAATTGATTGCCCAAGCCTTCCCCCTTGCTCGCGCCGGCCACCAAGCCGGCGATGTCGACAAAGACCATGTGGCTCGGGCTGGTTTTTTTGGGATGATAGATCTGGGTGAGGGTTTCGATTCGCAAATCGGGAACGGCGACGATACCGGTATTGGGATCGACCGTGCAAAAGGGTAGTTGGCCGTTTCCGCTTCCGCGCGGGTGAGCGCATTAAAAATGGTCGATTTGCCGACGTTCGGCAATCCAATGATGCCGCATTGTGTGGCCATGTGCTGCTATCTCAAGGGGCGTTATAGAGGTTCATTGCCTTCGAAATGGCCCCTTCCAAGAGAAGGGGCAATAATGTACTGCCTTTATCGACGGCTTCGAGGACCTTTTTTTTTTCATCCGAAGAAAAGGGGGAGAGGACATAGTTTGTGGCGTCGATGCGCGGATCCCGCCCGATACCGATTTTAATCCGGACAAATTGATCGGACCCGAGGGCTTGGATCACGGATGCAACCCCTCGATGACCGCCGGCGCGCCCCATTTTTTTGAGACGGATGCGCCCGATATCGAGATCCAGATCGTCGTAAACAAGGATCAGTTCTGAAAGGGGGATCTTGTAGTAGCTGAGAAGCGCCTGAACGGAGTGTCCGGACCGGTTCATAAAGGTCTGCGGTTTGGCCAGTAGAAAATCGATCGCCTCTTCGGTGCCGGGCCAAACACCCCGGCCGGTTTGCGCCTCCCCCTTTTTTTTGGAAAAAGAAATCTGGTGTTGAAGGGCGAAGGCGTCCAGCACCCAAAACCCGACATTGTGCCTCGTCTGTTCGTAGGCCCTTCCGGGATTTCCGAGACCGACGACGAGTTTCATGCCCCAATTCCGAAGCGGGCGATTTGCATGGGCACCTTATGATTTTTTCGGTTCTTTGGCCTCTTTTGAGGCTTCCGCCTCCTCGTCTTTTTTCTGGCCGACCACTTCAGGTGACTTTCCTTCTTCCGGCGTGCTCGAGAGCAAGGCTTCGAGCTTTTCTTCGGATATCGAGGCGGTGATGGAAACCACGGCGAGGTTTTGTGGGTCCATTACCTGTATTTCCTTGGAAAGGAGGATGTCGCTGACATGAATGGTTTCCCCGACGCCCAAATCGGAGGCATCGACTTGGATATGATCCGGAATTTCCGAAGGGAGGCATCGAATCTCGAGTTCCCGCAATTGGTGTCTAAGGGAGCCGCCGTCCTTTTTGACGCCTACCGGAACCGACCCGACGATCTCGATGGGCACCTTGACATCGATTTTCTCCGACATCGATATTTCAAAAAGATCTGCGTGGAGAATATCTCCCGTGATCGGATCTTTTTGAAAGTCGCGCAAAATAACAACATGGGTGGCGATGACGCCTTGATCTTCCCCCGTTACGTTCAGGGTGATCACGGCGTTTTCTCCGGCCCCGGAATGCCGGGCGGCATCGACCTCTTTCGGATTCAAGATCAAAGGCTTCGAAGACCCCTTGCTGTAGATGACGGCCGGGATCTTTCCTTCTCTCCTCAATTTTCTTGCCATTCCCTTTCCCGCCGTATTTCGATATTGACCTTCTATCTGAATTTTTTCCATCGATTCTGCTCCCTTCCTTCGCGTTCGGGCATCCTCCGCCATTCAAATACGAACACCCAAACAGGATGTTTATTTCATCATGTCATGTTTTTAATAGGGCGTTATGGTCGTCTATTTAAAGAGAGAGGTGACCGATAACTCTTCGTTGATTCGCCGGATGGCTTCCCCGAATAGGCTTGCAACGGACAAGACCGTAATTTTTTTGAAAGTCGCTGCATTTTTCTTCAAAGGGATGGTATTGGTGACGACGACTTCATCGATGGGCGCCTCGGTGAGCCGATCAATCGCCGGACCGGAAAAAACCGGATGGGTGCAGCCAACCAAGATCCGACGCGCCCCTTTTTCCTTGATGGCGGTCGCCGCTTGAGAGATGGTGCCCGCCGTATCGATCATGTCGTCTAGGATGAGGATGTCCCGGTCGCCGACCTCTCCGATGATATTCATGATTTTAGTCCGGTTGGGTCCTTCCCGTCGCTTATCGATAATGGCAAGCCCCACGTTCATGCGTTTGGCAAAGGCCCTTGCCCGTTCGACGCCTCCCGCATCCGGAGAGACAACGACAAGGTCATCGAATTCCTTTTTTTTAAAATAATCCAGCAACACGGGGCTGGCGTAAAGATGATCGACCGGAAAGTTAAAAAATCCTTGAACTTGGCCGGTATGCAGGTCCACGGTTAAAACCCGGTGCGCACCGGCGGTCGAAACCAGGTCGGCAACCAGTTTGGCCGTGATCGGTACGCGAGGTTGGTCTTTCCGGTCCTGTCGCGCGTAACCGTAGTAAGGGATCACGGCCGTAATTTCCTTGGCCGAAGCGCGTTTTAACGCATCGATCATGATCAATAGCTCAACCATCATGGTATTGACCGGGTCGGAGAAAGACTGTATGACAAAGACCTGATCGCCTCGGACGTTTTCTTCGATTTTTACATAAATCTCACCATCGCTGAAGGTGGTCACCCTTGCTTGACCAAGTGAAATGCCGAGGTATTCGCAGATTTCCTTTGCAAGGATTCGGTTGGAATTCCCGGAAAAAACCTTCAACTTTTTCATGGCTATGATCTCCTCCCGCCAGAGGGGCGGCGTCGATCCAAAACGTCGGATGACGCGATGGGAAACACGATTCATCTTGAGCGACCGACTGCCGGCCTGACACTCTCGGAAATAATCTAAGGGTTTAGGATGGTGAGGATCGGGCGGGAGGAAGCCTCTTCCGCCTATTCGTCTGCGCTCGGAACGACTTCAATTTTGACCTGCGCGGTCACATTGTGATGGATTTTTACGGAAATTTGATATCCTCCGGCCTCCTTGATCGACCTTTCTAAGAGAATTTTTCGCTTATCGACTTCAAAGCCCTGTGCCGCAAGCGCTTCACAGATGTCTTTGGCCGTGATCGATCCGAAGAGCTTCCCTTCTTCCCCGGTTTTTGCAGGAATGGTGATATTGAGCGCATTCATTTTTTCCGCTTGTCCCTCTGCAAAATGGGTTTCTTTCCGGACTCGATCCGCAATGACCCTTTTCTTGTGTTCCAGTTCTTTAACGTTTTTAACCGTTGCGAGCGTAGCTAACTTTTTTGGGAGGAGAAAGTTTCGAGCATAACCATCGGCGACATCTACAAGCGCTCCCATGCGGCCCAGTCGATCAACATCTTCTGCGAGTATGATTTTCATCGAGACGTTTTTTCCAAAATATGCATATTATTGAATGGTAGAGTGCGTATTCTATTGAAGCGCCGTCTCCTTGTCAATCTTAAATTCGATTTTGGATGTTTTTCGTTTGACAAGGTCGTACAAGGTCCAGCCTTCTTCGGAGAAGGTCATCACGATTTGCCGTTTGAGCATGCTTTGGTGCATGTCGACCATTGAGGGGGCTTCGTTCAATCCGTTGTGAAAATGGAAGAGCCCGACGACGCGCTCGTTAAACGGAATCTTTCCAAGGCCGTGTTTGAGCTGATAGGGTGAAAGCAGATAGCGCGATTCGGAAAGGGCTCTAAACATTTCCACGAAATTCTCCAAGACCCTTTTTTTGGCGTCCTCTGGGACGCGCTCATTGTTGTTGACGGAAATGATTTTTTCGGCCCATTGCGTCTGTATCCCGACCCCGTCGAGCAGTTCTTGGTTTTTTTCCGGTGAGATCAGGTCCATAAAAACCTCCGGGGAGTCGATCGCATCTCGCAGCTTTGCCAAGTGCTCCTTGTTTAAGGAAGGAATTTCATGGAGATGAACCCTCGCGCCTTCGGGAGGATAGGAGATGGTTAGGATTCCCCCTATTTCCGTATCATGGTGGTTTCGCGACGCCATCATGCTATGGTAAATTTCCCCCTGTGTTTCAGGTGTGCTGAAGGCCAACCTGAGGTCGTCATGGGAGGGCTGAAGGAGATTTCCCTTATAGAGGGCATGGATGCCGATTTCATAGAAGTGGCCGATCATCGTGTTGGGAAAATCGTTGGTAAGAATCCTGTAAGCGATTGGAATGCCCTGAAAAAAAGCAAGATTTCCTTTAGAGAGGCGCTGGAGAGGCGCATCGGCGGGGTAGACGATCTGCGTTGCAAGCTGCAGATAACAGAATAATATAGGGATCAACCAGTAATCGTTGACGAATCGCCGAGCGCGGTTAAAGCCGCTGCGCCGCCGTCTTTCCCTCCAGGGAATGGCAATGGCAATGGCTTGTTCAGTCATCGGGGGCAGCTCCTCTACCTCATATTTAAGAAAGCGAATGAGAAAGTGCTGAAGAAAAGTCAAAAGGTTGCCTGGAATCGGAAAACACAAGCGTTTGAAAAGCATGGGTTCCATCGAACTTCTTACATAAGTGCCACGCATTACTAAAGTTGGAACATCTTGATCGAAGGAATGGAAGGGCCGTGAAATAAAGAACGGTTTTGTGTAACCCGTCGATGCCATGCGCCAAGACATCTTCGTGATCGGCATGTATTTTCGTATTTTTTTCAAATCGATTCACGTTTTGTGCATCCTCGGCCAAGGTGAATAAAAACGGATGATCAATTTAAGCCAAAACGGCCACGTGGGTCAATCCCCCTCAAAAGAGGGGGTTCGGCTTTCGATGTGATTAAAAATGGTGTAAAGATCAGGGAGTGGCTGTGGGAGAGACCATATGCATATCAAAAGCTGCGCTGCTTGGCTGGTGGCAATCGCCATGACCTTTCTGCCCGAGTTATCCGCTATGGGGGTCGAAAAAATACGCTTCTACGATTGGCAGGCGGACGTTTTGACGGGAGAGGATCAGAATAAAAGATGCTACATACAGTTTTCCGGAGCGACCAATCAAGGCATTCGACTTTCAATGCATCTTTCAGCGCTTGTGACGGGCGGATCTCCCGAGGAACGGAAAGTCGTTACGGTCATCAAGATCTCGGCCGAGCGGATCAATCCCGCTGATTTTTCAGATGTCACGGCCATAAAAATCGATCAAGCCTGGGTGAGTAATATATCCGGCACGAGCATCGGCAAGATAGAAAAGATGGATGTCGGAACACAAACCTATTTCCTAGGGGGCGTTGCGGGCTTCGAGCTTTTTGAAACGCTCCTGAGGGGCATCGAACAGGAAGGCATTATGGTGGGATACCGCATCGGAGGCGGTGAGGAGGCTGTTATCCACACGCCTGCGCCGCCGGCGAGTCTGTTTCTCGATTTATTGGACTGCTGAAGAGAACCTTCCTGGTCTCCCATTTCCATCCCCGTCTAAATAAGCTTTTAATCTGCAAAGCGGGAATGCGCCGCCGGCGTGGCTTCCTTGACAATTCGATGGAGTGGGTTATAGTTTTCTTATCCGATATTCAGTCTTTGTGGAGGTAAAATGATGGGATTTGGAAGAGAAGAGAGCCTAAAAAGTACGTCCGATGAGTTGGTCATCTATATGGGCAAGGATGTGGAAATCAAAGGCGAAGTATCCTTTAAAGGAGCGGGCCGGATCGATGGAAAAGTGGAAGGCAAGGTGAACGTCAACGGCAGCCTGATCTTGGGCGATGGGGCGGAGGTTTCATCCGAAATTTCCGGAGAAACCATTATCGTCGGCGGTCGGGTCAAAGGAACGATTACCGCTCACAAAAAGGTCCAGCTCTTAAAAACCTCAGTGGTCAGTAGCAATATCAACGCACCCTCCCTCGTGATTGAAGAGGGCGCCCAATTTAACGGCGCCTCCAAAGTAACGGGCGGCCAGAAAGACGCCATTCCGACGATTCCTCAGCCGAAGGAACAGCTAAAACCGGTCATGCAAGCGGTGAGGTAATCCAGCCGCCTTGTAGAAAATCAGTTTAACCTAAGAAAAATGGAGGCCCTATCTTTGCCGTCCACCTTCATTGTCAGATGCTTGCGATAGCACCCCCTCCGAGCACCCGATCCTCCTGGTAGAAGACCACGGCTTGTCCGGGGGAGATCCCGCGCTGCGGGCGGTCGAAAACAACACAAGCCGTCCCGTCGGCCATCGGGATCAGGTTTGCCGCTTGTTCCGGATGTCGATAGCGAATCTTGGCTTTGATCCGAATCGGACGGGTCGGCGGATCGATGGCGCCCCAAACGACCTCCCCGGCCGTTAAGGTCTCTTGAAACAGGGCCTCTTCATTGCCGATCACCACTCTTTGCGCTTCCGGATCGATCCGCGTCACATAGCTCCGTGCGCCTAATGCGACGCCAAGGCCGCGCCGTTGCCCTACCGTATAAAACGCGATCCCCTCATGTTGACCGACGACCTCCCCGGTTTCCATCATAATCTCGCCGGGCGCCGACGCCTCCGGACGGTTTTCTTTGAGAAAGCCTCGATAATCTTTTTGGGTGACAAAACAGACCTCTTGGCTTTCCAAGACCTCTTCGTAAGGCAAATCGAGGTCGGCTGCGACTTGGTAGACGGCCTCCTTGCGCAGTTCCCCCAGCGGAAAAAGGGTCTTGGAGAGATGTTCCTGATTTAAACGATAAAGGAAGTAGCTCTGGTCTTTTTCACGGTCTCTTCCCTTGAGAAGCGCGTAACGTTTACGATCGGGCTGCCAATGAACCCGGCTGTAATGCCCTGTGGCCAAGGCATCGGCTCCGAGACGGAAGGCAGCCTTCAGTAGGTTCCCAAACTTCATCCGTTCGTTACAACGAACACAGGGGTTTGGCGTTTGTCCAACGAGATAAGTATCGCAGAAATGGTCGATGATTTCTTTTTGAAAGGCGTCTTGGATATTAATCGTGTAGTGGGGAATGGACAATACCTTGGCCACGTGCCGGGCCAGGCCGACTTTACAGCAGGACCGGTCCTTCCATGATTTTTCCTCCTCTTGCGCGTCCTTCCAAAGTGTCAAGGTTAGGCCGATGACTTCATATCCTTCTTGTTGAAGAAGGGCGGCTGCAACCGCCGAATCGACGCCGCCGCTCATCCCAACCACCACACGCTTTCGCACACGCTTTCGCACACGCTTTCGCACACGCTTTCGGCCGGGGGCCGGTTCTATGGGCATTGTAGGTTCCTTTAGGTGTTCTTTTTTTTGAGGGGGGGCTTTTTCATCTCACACTGGCCGTTAAAGGTCACACCCTGGTCTATCACGAGGTTGGGCGTATTGAGTGAGCCGCTGAGGGAGGCCGTCGACTGCAGGTGGACTTTTTCGCTGGCCTGAACGTTTCCGTTGATCTTGCCGGCGCAAACGATGTTGCTGACGGACACATCGGCCTCGATGTTGGCGGATTCTCCGACGATGAGGGATCCTTGAGAGATGATTTCACCCTCGACTTTTCCATCGATTCGGATGCTGCCGTCATACGTAATAATGCCTTTAAAAGAAGTGCCTTTCCCAATAAATGCTGCAATATCATCGTTGGGGAATTCTTTTCGCGCCATGACTGTTCCTGCGTGGTTAATCGATCTAATTCTGTAATATCGCTTAGGACAAAATCGCCAATATTCTCTCCAGGTCGTCTAGGGAAAAATAGGTAATCCTGATTTCCCCTCCGTCTCCGTGGGCCATCAGGCGTACCTTGGTTCCCAGCGCGCGCCGGAGGCGGTCTTCAACGACGACCACCTCCGAATCGGGTGGCGAGGCCGGGGCGCTCTTTTTCTGGGTTGCCCCTTTCTTTAAGGCTTGTGCGGCCTTCTCCGCCTGGCGAACCGACAGATGATGGGCGATAATCTCCAAAGCCAATTTTAGCTGAAGCGTCTCCTTGTCCAGGGAGAGCAGTGCCTTGGCATGCCCCATGGTCAGGCGGCCTTGTGCAATTTCGCCCCATAGTTTTTTGGGAAGTTGAAGCAATCGTAGAAAATTCGAAACCGACGAGCGGTCGATTCCCATACGCCCGGCGATGGACTCCTGCGTCAATGAAAACTGGGAGATCAGCCGTTCGTAGGCTTGCGCCTTTTCAATCGGATTGAGGTCTTCCCGCTGTAGGTTTTCGAGCAGTGCCCATTCCATCATTTGCCGGTCTTCGACCGCTTTGACGATGGCGGGAATCTTTAAAAAACCGGCGATTCGCGCGGCGCGCCAACGGCGTTCCCCCGAAATCAGTTCGTAGGCGCCGTTTTCTTTCAAACGGACGACGATGGGTTGGATGAGCCCATGATGCTTTAAGGAGACGGCCAGGGATTCCAGCGCTTTTTGGTCAAACACCTGCCTCGGCTGAAAGCGGTTTGGCGCAATCGCTTCAATATCGATCTCGAGAATGCCCGTTTTTTCCCGAGCTTCGGACGGGACCAAGGCGGACAGTCCCAGTCCCCTGCCCAAGGCCTTACGTTTCATTGCCGCATTCCTCACAATATTTCTTGTCCATGTGTGCTTCGAATGGTTTTTTCCACTGTCTTTGTTTCATCTTTACGAATTTTCGGCGATACGATGCCGAGCACCAGGGTATAGCGCCGTTTTGAGATTGTCAACTCCATTTAGTGGTGCGAACGATGAAGTGGGATCGGTGTTGCGGTTCTTTAGAGGAAATGCCTTCTCGAGTGCATCCAGTCTTTCCTTGGCCTTGGAAGCAAAAGAACTTTCCGGATAATCTCGGAGTATTTCCCGGTAAAGTTGTTTTGCATGTTTAAAATTGCTTTGTTGTTCTTCGAATTGCGCCGTTTCGTACAAGGCCTGGCCCTTGCCCTCCGGGTTAGCGCAAGCGCTCAAGGCCCATAAAAAACCAAGGGATAAAAATAGGACCAAGCCTTTCGTCGAATAGATCATCGATAGACCTCTTAATGTATTTTTTCGCTGGGCATAGACAGGACTGCGGCGCCCTTGATTCGCCCTCTTTTTAGGCGGGATAAGGCGGTTTCCGCCGATGCCAGCGGAAAGATTTCGACTTTTGTCCGCACAGGGACTTTGGGTGCTATCTCAAAAAATTCGATGCCGTCTTGACGCGTGAGATTGGCCACCGAGCGGATGACCCGTTCGCCCCACAGAAGATCGTATGAAAACGCCGGAATGTCGGTCATATGAATCCCGGCGCAGACAACCACACCGCCTTTCACCACGGCTTGAAGCGCCTTGGGGACGAGCGTCCCGACCGGTGCGAAGATAATGGCGCCGTCGAGAGCCTCGGGTGGTGTGGATTCCGAGTCCCCGACCCAAACGGCCCCAAGGTTTTGGGCGAAGACTTGCGCTTCCAGGTCGCCTTTGCGTGTAAAGGCATAGATCTCCTTTCCCTCGTAGACCGCGATCTGTGCGACGATATGCGCGGCGGCCCCGAAGCCGAAAATGCCGATCCGTTTTGCCGCCTCGGTCATTTTATAGGACCGGTAGCCGATTAATCCTGCACAAAGGAGGGGTGCGGCTTCCGCATCGTCGTAACGATCGGGAATCGGAAAGCAGTAGCGGGCGTCTGCGACGGTTTCCTCTGCATATCCCCCGTCGATCTGATAACCGGTAAAGACGGGTTGATCGCAGAGGTTTTCCCGACCGGTCCGGCAAAAAGGACAGTGCTTGCAACTCCGCCCCAACCAGGGCACGCCGATGCGATCGCCGATCTCGACGTTTCTTACACGTTCGCCCATGCCCCTGACGATGCCGACGATTTCGTGTCCCAGAATGAGCGGACGCTTCGGATGCTTCAGGTCTCCCTCGTAGATATGCAGATCGGTTCTGCAAACCCCGCAGCTCTTGACGGAGAGAAGGATCTCATCCGGCCCCGGCCGGGGAATCGGAAGACGACGCGCTTGAAGCGGGGACCCCGCTTCCGTAAAGACCATCGCCTTCATCGTTTCACCTGTTTCACCAACCATTTAAGGTCCTCCCATGTAGCCTATCAAGCGGTTTCGAACGAATTGTATTTCCTCTATCGTGATTTGATGGCCCATCCGGTACTCTTGCAGTTTGACCGTATAGCCTTCTTTTTGGAGCGCCGTTCTTGCCTTCCGGGACCCGTTGACGGCGACCACCTCATCGTCAGTGCCGTGCACCAATAAGATGGGAGTTTTTATAGATTTCGGCGATTTTTCCGTGCCTAGTTTTTCGGGAAAGGCCAAAAAACCGCTCAGCGCGGCAATCGCGCCAAGGGGCTGTCGATATCGAAGACCGGTATCGAGGCTCATGACGGCTCCTTGAGAGAACCCAAGCAAAACGATCTTTTCGGGTGCCAGACGGTCTTTCCGAATCAAGGCATCCAGCAGGCCGGTGACCAGGCGGCGGCTTGTTTCGATGCCGGATGCGCCGCCGGCGACATCCCCAAACCACATCCTTCCGCCCGGAAGCCCGGGAAACGGAAAAGGCGCATCCGGAAGGATCCATCGGATTCGAGGCAGCTTGAAGGCCTCGGCAAGCGGCATCAAGTCTTCCCCGTTTGTGCCGCGTCCGTGCAGGCAAATGATACATCCCTCCGGACGATCCGGCGGAGCGATTTCTTTCCATTGAAGGGGGCCGGCCATGTAGGGTTCCTCTATCGATGTAAAGCGCAGATACTATTCGCGATGATACGATAATCTCCGGCCCCTTTCAAGAATGGTAAGATCGGCAATTGCACTTGGCTTCAGACCTGAAGTCGCTTGCATGTCAAGGCCAGAGGCGGTTTGTCGATCCAGCCGTATTCGCCCGGACAGTGAGAAGAAAAAACCAAAGCATAAAATCGCAGGCGAACCGCCGATCCCAAATCCCGTCATGACGGGATTTGGGTTGACAATGAGATCCGGTTTTGGGTTATGATTATGATATTGGTTCTCATGATCATTTTTTAGCAACAATCATTATCACAATACGAGCATCACAACAATACGAGGTGTAGCCATGCTTGGTTTTCGAAAGATTTGGAAGATTTTTCCCCTGGGGGTTTGCTTAATCACCGTGCTGGCATGTTTTCCGGCGGCCACGAGGGCGAACGGGAATACGCTTGTGATCTATTCCGCCCGGAATGAACACCTCATAAAACCAGTGATAGATCGATATACGAAGGACACCGGCGTACAAATCAAGCTATTAACCGACAAGGCCCCATCCCTTTTAGTTCGCCTGAAATCGGAAGGAAAAAATACACCGGCCGACCTCCTGATCACGGTTGATGCCGGAAATCTGTGGCAAGCGGTACGAGAAGGGGTCCTCATGTCGCTAAAATCGGATACCATCAATAAGAATGTCCCGGCGCATTTGAGAGATCCCGAAGGATATTGGACGGGTTTGTCGATTCGCGCCAGAACCATTGTTTACAATACCCATCGTGTGAACATTAATGAACTGTCCACTTATGAAGCCTTGGGAGATCCACGATGGAAAGGGCGGCTTTGCCTGAGGACGTCCAAAAAAGTCTACAACCAGTCCATGGTGGCCATGATGATCAACGCCTTGGGAGAAGATCGAACAAAAGCGGTTGTACAATCGTGGGTGGCCAACCTCGCCACCCCGGTCTTTTCTAACGATACCAAGGTGTTAGAGGCGATTGCCGCCGGGCAGTGTGATGTCGGCATTGTCAACACCTATTACTACGGACGCCTTTTACGGAAACGGCCCGACCTTCCCTTGGCCCTGTTCTGGCCCAATCAGAAAGACCGCGGAGTCCATGTGAATATTTCCGGCGGAGGCGTCATCCGTCAGAGCAAGCATCCGGAGGCGGCGCGCCGTTTATTGGAGTGGCTTTCCTCCACCGAGGCTCAGAATCTCTTTGCCGATGTCAACCTCGAGTATCCGGTGAATCCGACGGTAAGGCCGGCGGCCGCGGTTTCCGCCTGGGGGGAATTTAAGGGAGACAAAACCAACCTTTCGAAAGCCGGGGAGCTTCAAAGAGATGCGATTCACTTGATGGACCACGTGGGGTATAAATAATACCGGGACGTTTTTTCAACCAGGCATATTGTTCTCTCGTTTATTTTGAACGTTTTACAATCCTCGGCGAGAGACATTCAAGCCCAAGCCAATTGACGCATTGGAGTGGATCGATTATAAAGAATACAAGTTTGTGGGCAGGGTTTCCGAATGAATCAGAGTTCCCTTAACGATAGAGATCGTTCATCCGAGACAAGGGCAAAGAATCGGTCGACACTGGATGACCTGCCCTTTGGTATCCTGTGTGCCTATATAAGAGGATGAGCGGATATTGAAAAAACCCTGGTTGGCCATTATTTGGTTTGCGTTGTGGGGGCTTTTCCAAACGTTTGCCGTGTTTTCGGTTACGAGTGGCAACTGGGAGCGGCCCGAAGCGTTTCCTGAAGAGGCATATTATGCACTGATCTATCCGGACATGGTGTTTATCCCGCTTTATTTCCTCGCATCGTTCTTTTTGTTTCAAGAGCGCCGTCTTGGTTTGATCATTGGATTGGTCTCAGGCGGAGGCGTTGTTTATGTCATGATTTATTTATTGGCCTTATCCGGTTTAGAGGGAATGGAAAATTTGATTTTCGACAGTTTGTTTCTCACGATCAACGTCATTGCCGTCGGTCAGTTGATCAAGAGAATGGGGTCCTCGTCTCCGGACACACCTCGTGCGACCGTGTAAATCCTTGCTCCCTCCAAGAGCTTATTGTCCCGATTATATCGTCTTATAATCGGTTAATTTAGATATTGCCACGATCAATTTTCATCAAGATCCTAATGAAAACACCGGTCGGCTTTATATCGCTTTGTGTAAAGTGTGGCAAAGGATCGAAGTGACAACGCCCTCGATTCCACAGTTTGACCGTACCTTACGGTTTTATCAAACAAATGGTTTTATCGTCAGCGGCGGCAGGAAATGCATGGCCGACTGTCCGTGAAAATGAACGCATCGTTTTGATGCCGGGAACTTTTCTTCAGGATCCGGACCGAGAAACGCATTAAAAAACGTCCGCCGTGGCCTAAGCCGGAAGGCAAGATGGCAATTTTCAGATTATCTTTGTAAAAAAATGAGCCATTCATCCGTATTTGTGTAAAAGCGATCCCCAGTGCGTCAAAGGCAGAAATAACGGGCTGGTTCGAAAACACGCAAAAAGACGATTGTTGACGGCTCCGTTTTTGGAAATGCTCTTTCCAATCAGGAAAAAGAGGTCAATGTTACATCGATGTCATTGTTGAATTCGCTTTTCTAGAACACGTGGATTGAATAATATTTCTGATGGGTGTAGATTCCTACGGAAAATTCGTGGGGACAGATCAGATAGGCTTTTCAATTTCAAACGATTTTAATTCGATTAAAAGTCAAGGGCTGAGTTGAGCACTTTTTTATCGGATCGTTGTGGTATTGAAATAAACTAATGTTAGAGAAATAGAATGATTCTTGTAATATTTGGAGCGGGAGCCTCATACGATTCACTGCCCTTGCGCCCTCCGGGAGCATTTCCCCGTCACATGATTGATAGCCGCCCTCCCTTGGCAGATGAACTCTTCATGGACAATCGAATTGTGGCAAGGGTCTTATCCAGATATCCCGGGTCCCATCCGATTATTCCTTACCTCCGTAAACCATTACCTCAAGAGTCAATTGAAGCGCTGCTTGAAAAATTACAGGCCGAAGGCGACTCAGATCCCGAGCGAAAGAGACAGATCACTGCCGTCCGGTATTATCTGCAAGACGTAACACATAGCTTTCAAAATGAATGGATTGCTCAGATGGAAAGACTTGGAGGTGAATCGAATTACGTGACATTGCTGGATCAGTTGCGCCGGGTCCGTCAAGCGAGTAAAGACCTCGAACCCGTGCTGCTTGTGACATTCAATTACGATCAGATGCTGGAACGTGCCCTTGCTTCAGTCGATATCGTTATTAAGTCTCTTGGGGACTATGTCAATAGCGACAGTTTTAAGCTCTTTAAGCTCCATGGGTCGGTTGGGTGGGTGAGAGAAGTAGAGATTGAAGGAGATCCTCGACGTGATAAAGTCTCTGACCGGGATAACCTTGCCGTGGCAGGTTATATTATCCTCCAGTCAGACGCACTAAAGTTCACTAATCATTTTCATATTGGTTATTCTCCTCCACCGGGAATCGCTCCGGGAAGATACTTGTTTCCAGCGATTGCCATCCCTGTTGAAAAAAAGAGCGATTTTGAATGCCCACCTGCCCTTATTGATCAGCTAACACAACATCTTGGTCAGGTTACATCGATTTTAGTTGTGGGTTGGAAGGCATCGGAACAACACTTCATAAAAATGATGAAGGAACACATCAAGTCCAAGGTTTCAATCTGCATCGTCAATGGAAAGAAAAAGGAAGGTGAAGACGTTTATGATCACCTTAGATCAGCTGGGCTACCGCTTCATGATCGCAGTGTACCAGAAATTTATGGCGGTGTTGATGAAAATCGCGTTTGCATCCTGAACCACGGTTTCACAGAGTTTGTTCAAAGTAGAAAAGCAGAGTCCGTTTTATATCCACAATCACAGAGATAATTTTAAAAACAATCAAGAGCTGAGATTTGAGCACACTTCCCTTGTTTTAATACCGAATCTAACTAGGTGAGTTAAACATAGATTACCCCCGCCTCAAACCCTGTGCAAGCCTCCCTGCGATTTCCTCATCTAATTTCTCTTCCACCCAAATCTCCTTCCCTTGCTTAAAGCCCACCACTTTCCCGTCAAGATAAGCCACGGCGTTCGAGGCCGAGGCCGTCACCTTCGCTCTTGGCGTGACGATGCCAGCGAGATTCATCGGGTCGGCAGCCGAGACGATGGTGATTGCTTCCTTCGGTTGTTCCTGCATGCTTTGCCTTAACAGCGGCACCACTTCGGGCAGGGCGAATTGTTCTCCGGAGACGCCGGTGATGAAGCGGCCGCCGCGGATCTCGCCTTGGGCCTCCATTCTCCGAAACATGGGAAGGAGTGATCGCCAAGGCGGCGCACCCGATTCCCGCGCCAAGAGATCGCGGAAAAAAACGCCGTAGCGTTCTAAAAGCTGGCCGGCCCAGAAACGGAGGTGTGCTTCATTTTCTGTTTCATCGGCCCTTGGCGTGTCCATCCGCCACCAACGGCCCTTGCCTTGGGGCCTTGCCGCCGGAGGTCTTGTGCCCCAGTAGCGTTTGCCCTGTTGCCGCAGGACTTCCCGTTCCTTCCGTTTCGGCGCGATAAGGGAACGGACCGCGCCGAAGCCGTCGCCGCTGACGCAGCCTGCCGCGGCCAATGTCCAAAGGGCGCGTTCCAACTGTGTTTTAAGCAGTTTGCTCCTTGTGAGTAGTTCATTGAAAAAAAGCGCGCCGCCCTGTTCCAAACATTCAAGCACGGTTTCGGCATCTCCGCTCAGGCGGGATGTTTTTTCATGGCTTTGCGGGACGCCGTTTATCCGCAGCCAGTGCATGTCTTCCCGGCGCATCAGTGAAACCGGCAACACCCGCGTCGCGCCGCACGCGGAGTGGGTCTTCACGCGGCCCCACACAATTTCGCCGGAGAGGGACAATTCGTCCAGCCACGGGTTTTTATAATCGGCGATGCGCGAGGGCAGGATGTGGCGTTCCCAAGCAATGGCCGGGATCTCAAAGCCTTGGAGTTGAGCGACGACGGCCAACACCCCTTCTCGTCCTTGAAGTTGTTTTCCTTTTTTGAGATGGTTCCAGTCGAGGAAAAAGGACATCAGCGTTTCCGGCGAGATGGGCGCCATCTGTTGACGGAGATGATTGAGTGTCAAACGATGGATACGGGCCAGGAGATGGCGGGCGCACCATTCTTTTTCGTCGGAATGATGCGCTGCCTGTGTGAAGCGCCCGCGCAGGACCTCGCCCTCGGCCTCCAAGGCCTCGAGTGCGGCTTCGATGTGATGGATGGACAGCCTCAGCGCGTTTGACAGCACTCCCGCTGTCGTCGGGCCGACGAGGGCCATGCGACCGCGCACCAAGGCAAGTCGGGCCTCGGCGCTTTCCCATTCCGTTTTGATGCCGGAAGGCAGGGTGATTTCTGGATCGGCTGTAAGCTCAGAATGGGCCGCCTGTACCATCGGCCAACGCTCGGTGGCGATCCAAAAAATTGTTCCGTCGGCATCGCACCCGCGCGTTGCGCGTCCCGCTGCGATCAAGTCTTCGAACCAAGGCTTCCACACAGGATTTTTTTGTTCTTCTCCGTCTTCTAAAAGCGGCGAAGCGCCTTGACCTTCGACTTCGGGCAATAGGCCGATGGAAAGCAGCATGTCGTGTAACTCGTCGGCATCCCGGACCAGAGGCCAAGCTTCCTTCCTTACCTGAGCAATGGCCTCGGGGTCCAGATTGCCGAGATCCCGAAGCGATTCCACTGAAAGCGTGCGCCGTGTGGCCACGGCACGCGCGCGCCGCTCCTCCAAGGGGGTATTGTCTAAAAAGGCATAGGGTTGGGCATTCAAGAGTTGATAGGAAAAGGGCGAAGGCTCCCGCGTATCGATGCAGGTGATGGCGATCTCCTTCGCATCGAGTGCATTCAAAAGCGCGATCCATCCATCGACATCCATCGCCTCATGGAGCGTGTCGTTCACCGTTTGCCGGATCATGGGATGATCGGGGATGGGAATGTTCCCGACGAAGTTGCCGTTTTCGGCGCAGGCGGTGATGGCCGGGAAAAGATTCGTCAACAGGTCGTCGGCCCGAAAACGTTGCAGCGGCGGCGGCACGCGCTTGCCGCCACGCTGTCGAAGGACAACCAAGGCGCGCGTGAGGTTCCATCGCCAACGATTGGTAAAAAAGGGGGAAGCGAGGAGCGCTTGTTCTAAAAGGTCCTTCGCGACCTCGGGCCGGATCATGCGTGCAACTTCCTCTAAAGGAAAACCCTGTTGCGGACCCAGGGAGAGGACAAGGCCGTTGTCGTCGGCGCTGGCTTGGAGTTCGAAATCGAAGCGGCGACAGAAGCGTTTCCGCAAGGCCAAGCCGTAGGCGCGATTGACGCGGCCTCCGAAAGGTGTGTGAATAACCAATTGCATGCCGCCCGATTCATCGAAAAAACGTTCATATAAAATGTGAGACTGTGTCGGGATCATCCCGACGGCGCTTTTTTGAGTTAATAGATAATCGATGGTCTCTTGTGCTTTTTCAGCTGGAAGATGGGCCTCCTGCGTCAACCAATCTGCCGCGGCTTTTAGGTGGTCCAGTCGCCCGTCGATTTCTTCTCGAAGTTTCGAGACTTCTTGAGAAAGTTCGAAAGTGCGCGAAGGTGCCTCGCCGCGCCAAAAGGGAATGGTGGGCGGCGCGCCTTGGGCGTCGGTCACGACGACCTCGCCGGAGCGGACTTGTTGAATACGCCAAGAGGTGTTGCCGAGCAAAAAGATATCGCCTGCCATGCTTTCAATCGCAAAATCTTCGTCGACCGACCCGACCCGGATGCCCTCCGGCTCGGCCACCACTTTGTAATCGGCCAACTCCGGGATGGCCCCGCCGGAGGTGAGCGCGGAAATCCGTGCACCGCGACGGGCCTTTATTCGTCCTTGCACACGGTCGCGATGGAGATAGGCGCCGGCCTTGCCATTCCGAGTGGAGAGTCCTTCGCTGAGCATTTCGACGACGGCCTCGAAATCGGTCCATGCAAGATCTTTAAAAGGCGTGGCCCTACGAAACAGGTCGTATAAAGACCGTTCGTCCCATTCCTCACAAGCTGTCGCGGCGACGATCTGCTGGGCAAGGATGTCCAAGGGGGCCTTGGGAATGAGGATCTGATCGAGTCGACCGGCGTGGACGGCGCGGACGAGGGAAACGGCTTCCAAAAGTTCGTCACGCGTTAGCGCGAAAAGGCGTCCCTTTGGAATTTGCCCAAGTGCGTGGCCGGAGCGCCCGATACGCTGAAGAAAAACAGCAATGGAACGCGGACTCCCGATTTGGATCACCAAATCGATAAAACCGATATCGATTCCCAGTTCCAATGAGGCCGTGGCGACGACGGCCTTGAGTTTTCCTTCTTTTAATCGCCGTTCAGCCAAGAGGCGGAGCTTTTTCGAAAGGCTGCCGTGATGCGAGGTCACATGTTCCGCGCCTAAGAGTTCGGACAAATGGTGTGTAATGCGCTCTGCCATGCGGCGAGTGTTCACAAAGATCAAGGTCGATCGGTGCGAGAGAATCATCTCTCCGATTTGCTTGTAAACCTCCTCCCACTGTTCGTTCGAGCAGACGGCGGAAAGCGGTGTCTTTGGGGCCTCGATGGCCAGATCCGATTCCCGAAGATGGCCGACATCAACAATGGTGCACGCGGACCTTCTGTCTTCTAAAGATCGATCTCCAACTAAAAAACGGGCCATTGTTTCCATTGGACGCTGCGTGGCCGAAAGTCCAATGCGGACCGGCCGTTTCTCGCAAAGATGTTCGAGGCGTTCCAGGGAAAGCGAAAGGTGCGAGCCGCGTTTGTCTCGTGCGACGGCGTGGATTTCATCGACAATGACTGTTTCAACGGTCATCAGCATTTGTCGGCTCGACTCCGCGGTCAAAAGCAAGTAGAGCGATTCCGGCGTGGTCACGATGATATGGGGCGGCTTGCGGAGCATGGCCCGCCGTTCCGATGGCGGCGTGTCGCCAGTGCGAACCGAGGCGCGAATCTCCGGCAGCGCCATTCCTTCCGCTTCAGCCTGAGCGCGGATCTCGGCAAGGGGCGTCTCCAGGTTGCGTTGGATGTCATTGCTCAGGGCCTTCAGCGGCGAGACGTAAAGCACATGGCAATGATCCGGCAGCCTTGCGTCTAGTCCATCTCGAATGAGCTGATCGAGCGCTGCGAGAAAGGCGGCCAGGGTTTTTCCTGAACCCGTCGGCGCGGCGATGAGGGTGTCCTTGCCTTCGAGAATGGCGGGCCAACCCTGTGATTGGGCCCCTGTCGGTTGGCCGAAGCGTTCCTTGAACCACTTTGTAATAACGGGGTGAAATGCTGCAAGGGACATAGAACGATTATAAAGGAAAGGGTG